>CAZTRY010000100.1:0-11887 GCA_964616525.1 uncultured Sphingobacterium sp.
CCAAACTTCTCCCATTTCAGGGCAACAGATATCTGGCTCAGTGCTTCTGATTCCAATCAGACCATAAACTCAGGCTGGGCAGGGCGTTATCTGAATGAAGAATATTCCAATTACCCGATGGGCTTCCCGAATACAGTTATGCCCGATCCTCTGGCCATACAGATTGGTTCATTTGTTTCTCCCGCCATGCAGGGTCCGGCAGTGAATATGGGAATGGCTATATCAGACCCTGTTAACTTTTACAATCTGATCAATGGAATTCAGGGCAATGCACCAAATACCCGCGGAGGAAAAGAACTGACTTATATCCGTCAGATCGCTCAACAAACACAACAGTATGGCAATGTCATAAAAGCTGCTGCGGCAAAAGTCCCCAAGCAATTTTCAGGATATCCGGCAGGAAACAGCCTGGCAGATCAGTTAAAAATTGTTGCCCGCTTAATCGCAGGCGGATTAAAAACAAGGATTTATATGGTTAGTCTGGGAGGTTTTGATACACATGCCCAACAGGTAAATGCAACTGCAAAGGAAACCGGTAATCATGCAAACCTTCTCCAAAAAGTTTCAGAGGGAATAAAAGCCTTTATGGATGATCTAGACTTCCTGGGTGCGCAGAAACGGGTTATTGGAATGACCTTCTCTGAATTCGGTAGACGAATCAAATCAAATGGCAGCGGAGGCACAGATCACGGAGCTGCTGCTCCCCTATTTGTTTTTGGACATTATGCCCAAAATGACATCATTGGCAAAAGCCCGGCAATTCCATTGATTACAAATTCGGGGGATAATGTTCCGATGCAGTATGATTTCAGATCAATCTATGCTTCCATTCTTCAACAATGGTTCTGTGTCCCTGAAAGTACATTGGAAAACGTGATGCTCAAAAATTTTCAGAACATTCATGTGATTAAAAAATCAGCGCCATGCATGTCTACAAGTCCTGAGATCATCAATGTAAATGCAGGGAAAAATCTGATCAGTAATTACCCGAATCCATTCCAAACCTCCACTACCATATCCTATGAGAGCTTTGGCGGACATACATTAATCCAGGTCTTTAATACTGAAGGAAAACTGATTAAAACCCTGGTAGATATGGAAATAGGTGCCGGAAATCATAAGGTTACATTTGAAAATGAGGGGTACTTACCGGGTGTATATTATGCCAGATTACAAAATAATGCCATTCAACAGATCAGGACCATGTTATTGGTTAGGTAAAAAATGGTTGCTATTATTCTCATATTGTATTTCCGCAGGGTACAATTGCCTGAAATTTCATAAATTGCCCCTGATTAGATCTAATATTAAGCTCAAATTAATATTGCCAATTTTTTAAATTTAAATCTAATGCAGCCTAGCAACTTAGAATTTCCTTCTGTAAAAAAAAATCGGGAATCAGGAATCAATTACATTCCAGTTCTTAAAATATTAATTTGCCTCATTAGTCTGTTTACATTAGGTACACTCAGAACTTTCGCTCAGGAAAGCCAAAGTTCAGATGAGCTTTTTACCAATGCAAGAAAGCTCGCTTTCGATGACAAGAATTATACAAAAGCAATTGCGCTAACCAAACAGGCTTTAAAACAGAGTCCTGATTATGCAGATATCCGGATATTTTTAGGTCGATTGTACACATGGACTGACAAACCCGATAGTGCCAGAATTGAATTCAAAAAAGTTCTCGAAAAAAACAAAGGATATGAAGACCTCTACCTTGCTTATGGTTCATTGGAATATTGGAACAATAATTCTGAGGAGGCCTTTAAAATTGTTTCTGAGGGACTGAAATACAATGAAAAATCAGAAAGTCTGCTTTTACTTGGTGCAAAAATCAATTTAGACCTTCGAAAATTTGAGGAGGCGAATGTTATCTTAAGGCAACTGCTGAAGCTAAACCCTAATTTTACTGAAGCACGCGCTCTGGCAGGTTCGATTGCCAATATAGGCTCCAAAAACAAAATTGGCTTTAGCTATGACTATGTTTATTTTGATAAACAATTTGACGATCCATGGCATTTAGGAAGTATTGATTACAGCAGGCAAACTGGAATAGGTTCCTTAACTGCAAGAGTAAACATTGCTAACCGTTTTAAGACGAACGGCACACAGTTTGAACTTGATTTCTATCCCAGAATATCCGAGACATTTTATGCTTATGTAAGTGGAGGATATTCAGGAAATGTGGGCGTATTTCCGGAATACCGTGCAGGATTTTCATTGTATGCAAATCTGCCTTCGGCATTTGAGGCAGAGGCAGGTTTCAGGATGCTGAGTTTCACTAACCAGACCTGGATCTATACAGCTTCAGTCGGAAAATATCACAAAAATTTCTGGTTTAATTTAAGAACCTTTATTACCCCTTCAAATGAAGCAATTTCACAGTCTGTTGCATTCAGCACCCGCTACTATTTTGGAGGAGCTAATGATTACCTTAGTTTTGGAATAGGTACCGGTTTATCACCTGATAACCCTAGAAATAATCTCCTTTATAATAATGGTAATACCTATAAACTAAAATCAAATAATATTTCTTTGGGATACCGGACAAGTATTAAAACAACGAATATACTTTTCTTTAAAGCATCTCTGGAAAACCAGGAGTATATTCAAAATACAAAGGGCAACCAGGTAGAATTAGGCATAGGATTCGTGAAACAATTTTAAGATGCTGAAAAAATTCCTGTACTTCATTGTTTTAATTTGCTTTGCACCGCTAATCATGTGGTTGCTTTGGTTATTTACTCCCAAAACCAAACTTGTTGCTGCAATTATTGATAAAACTGTATTAACAAAAGAAGGACAGGAACATAGCTCACTTTATTGGGTTCTAAATCAGGAGAAATATTCAAAGACCAGTAAAAATTCTTATAAAATTGACCGTGATTATTTTGGCTTTTTCCCTCTCAAGGATGAGAAATTTAAGCTCAAAGGGCTGGAAAGATTTACGGGCAAACAAATAAATCAGCTGAGCAAAGATGCTGATTTGGTGTACTTTACCGATACCTATGGAATTTATAATAATGAATGGTTCCAGAAAAAAAATGTGAATGAAAGATCAGGAATGCTTTATGGAGGATTGAGCATTAAGGACGTAGATTTAGCCCGTGCAATGAAAGTTCAAAAGAAACTGATCATAGCTGAATTTAATACAATTGGTGACCCTACCGATTCAACAGCCAGGGCTGGTTTTGAGGAAGAGTTTGCTATCCATTGGACAGGCTGGACCGCGAGGCATTTTGAAAGCCTCGACACCACGATAAACATGGAACTTCCACACTGGTTAATCAATAATTACAAGAGGCAACACCAAAACCAATGGCCGTTTAAAAAAGCGGGAATTGCTTTTGTAAACAATAAAGACAGAGTGGTGATCCTCGAGGAAGGCGTTCATCTAAGCAATCCAATGCCACATATTCAAACCAGTACTCAAGGTCAGAAAATGCTCGGTTTACCCTCTGAAATTGAGTACCCCTTTTGGTTTGATATTATTCAGTATGATACCAAGATTAATCAGTCGGCCGCAAATTTTAAGATCAGCCTCAATGACCGGGGGCATGCAGAGCTTAAAAAACAGGGGATTCCCTCAGTTTTTCCTGCAATCACTTTTCATAAGGGGGACGATTATCGCTTTTATTACTTTTCCGGAGACTTTTGCGACAATCCTGTTTCAATTAATTCATCCTATTTTAAAGGAGTCAGTTATTTCAGATGGATGTTTTATGATGACAGAGATCCAATGGAAAGACATAGCTTTTTCTGGAATTACTACCGGCCACTGATGACTAATATTCTGGATGAATATTCAGTAAAAAAACAATAATTCTATTTTGGTAAAGTATAGTTCTTTAACAGGCTGTCCGGAACTATTCTTCCACCATTCACGATTACCGCATTTCTTTTCCTAAACTGGTTAAATTCATTTAACAGTTGATTCTTTTTTGCATCATCATTTACCTTCACTTCATCCATTACCGGACTTAATCTGAAGAGATCATTACCATTCAAATGATAATCTCCAAGCACAAAATCAATAATATCTGTTTTATTCTGCATCAAGGGGATCTTATGCATGTTCCTAAAGTCTCTGCTGGTATCTAAGCCTTCCCCTATCCAGCTGTTAAGAGGAGGCAACTTAATCTTATGGCTTTTTTTCAGATAAGCCAATAAGGTTGGAGGTAAGTCAAAATGGCTGGAAATTGATGAAAATACCGCGGTTCTTTTTAACAATGGTGAATATACAATCAAGGGAACATGGTATCTGTCTATTTTTGTGCTCATCGGAATTTCAGGCATACGATGATCACCAGTTATGATAAATATGGTATTTTCAAAATCTGCACGCTTTTTATAATCCCTGAAGAACATGCGTAATGCATCATCCATATACATTATACTTGCATACTGATCTTTGTATTTTTTGTAGAGCTGTTTCTTAGAATCATTGAATTTCAAAAAATTCAAGCGACTCTCCAGAATTTTGGCATACTTATCAGACTCATTGATTTTAAATGGATTATGAGAGGATACCGTTAGTATGACACTAAGCTGAGGTTTGGAGTTGGGAAGATCCGAACGACTGGAAAGATAATACCTAAACAGCTCCTTATCATTATATCCCCAACTGAAACCATTAACTGAAGGCAACTTCACAAAACCTGCAGGAAAAGTCTTCTCATCCCTGATCTCATCCACCTTATTGAGTTTAAGAAACTGTCTCATTCGGTCGAAATCGGAATTCCCGCCATAATAAAAGGAGGTTTGATAACCATTAAACTTTAACAGGTTTAGTAATGAAAGTTGTTCAGGCATTTTCTCAAGATCGAGAAACCCATTTTTGCCAAATGGCAATGATCCTAGGATGGAGGGTAAAACGGCAAAAGTCCGACCTCCCTGACTCAACAAATTGTTCCATGTGAGACTTTTCTCGGAAATTGAATCTATAAATGGAGTGAAACTTCCCAGATAGGCCCCTTCATTTGAGTAGGCTCTACCAAGTCCTTCAAGCAATATTATTACAATATTGGGTGGCGTTTCCTTTGCCTGAAAAAATGGGGAAAATACATCAATGGAGGCGTCTTTATGAAGGAAAGGATAATTGATATCATCAACATATTCAAAATTTATATTATTGCTTTCAGTTCCCCCGGAATACCCAATATAGTTATCATCATAAATATCAACCTCAAATTGCTCGGGGAAAAAATGGGCATAGGTAGCACTAAAAAAATAATCAGACTTATTTTGTACAAGATTACTTTCAAAATCTGATTTTAAACCTGGTTTGCCTATGAGTTCTTTTACCTCTAAAACAAGAAATAATAATGCTAAAACCGGGAGGCTGATAGCCTGAAATCGGGTTAATTTAATTCTATGACAAAGAGTAAATAATGCAGCAATGACAATCGAAATTAAAACAACAAAAATACTGACCGACATCAGGCTCACTCCTCCGGATGCTCCGAGGGTTTGTTTGATATCTTCGATAGAATAACTATATAAATCAGCACCAAGCAGTACAAGTGAAGTATTGAAATAAAGCAAAAGACCCAGCTGTATTATAAAAAACAAGACTATAAAAAGCCTGAAAATGAGAGTAGATAGTTTTGCTGAAAGGAAATAAATTGCAGTGAAGGGGATAAAAAGATACAACAGTAACTTCATCCAAAATAAGAGATCCAAAACTAAACTCCAGGCTAAAACTTCAAGAAAGCCTGATTCCAAACCATGAGTACTAGAGTTGAAAATAGTTTCTATCAGACTAAACAATAAAATAAGGAAAAGAAAAGTAATGGCAGGACCTGCAAAAGCCTGACAGGCATTATAAAATTTACTCAGAAATGCATTCTCTGCTTTTAGATTTTTTTCCATACTTAACTATTGTTCTTTGTACCAGACAAACCAGCCCTTGTCATTTCACCCCAGGAAGATTTATTTTTTAAAAGATCTATATTACCCATAATAGCCGACCAGACTCCAAAAGGGTGCAAAATTATAGGTTCCAAAATAGCGGTGAGCAACAATCGGATCATATCTCCTCGCTCTTTGTATTGATTATAGGTTCTTACCTCCATCAGTATTGCAAAGGTTGAGTACAATACACCGAAAGAATAAATCATAAACAAAAGAGAAAAGAAATTTACAAAATTAACCAGTCCCAATATAATGGATAAAATAAAATAGATCATTCCGGTAAATTCAATAATTGGCGCCATAAACTCAAAGATGAACCAATAAGGATAGCTTAACATTCCCATTAAACTATACTTAGGGTTAAAGAACATCACTTTATGAATCTTTAGAGTTTCTATTGTACCGCGGGTCCATCGGTTTCTCTGCCTTCCCAGAATTTTAAAATCAGAAGGTGCCTCAGTCCAGCATAGAGGATCAGGTATAAAACTGACTCTGTAGGGTAGTTTCATCTCCTCCATATACCTTCGCATACGCACAACCAGTTCCATATCCTCCCCAACTGTTTTATGATTATAACCGCCACATTTTATTGCAATCTCTTTATCAAATGCACCAAAGGCCCCGGAAATAAGCATTAAGCCACCCAAACGGCTCCAGGCCATTCTACCTAACAGAAATGCCCGGATATACTCCAAAGTCTGCATACGTGGCAATAATTGATGAGGCAGGTGTACTTTGAGCAGGCGTCCATCAGCAATCTCACAGCCATTGGCAATTCTAACCACGCCACCGGTTGCAATCACCCTCTTACTGGAAGATTCAAGGAAAGGTTTGACAAGCTTCAGGATCGCATCCTGTTCCAGAATGCAGTCCACATCAATACAAACTATATAATCGTTTTTCGAAACATTTATTCCAACATTCAGAGCATCTGCCTTTCCCCCATTTTCCTTGTCAACGACAATGAGCTTACTGTAAATAGGATTCCGGCTCTTATATACACCGCGAATAGGCTTTGTAGAAAGCCTTTCATCAACAAAATGTGCTGATTGATATAGTTCATACGCCGAAATAAGCTTTTGCAAAGTATCATCCTTACTACCATCATTTATTATGATTACCTCCAGATTACTGTAATAAATTGAAAGCAGAGAACGGACATTTTCAATAATATTTGCACCTTCATTAAAGGCGGGAGCAAGAATACTGATATGGGGAGCATCGGCAGAATTAGCCAGCAATCGATAGTTTGTAAAACTGTTCTTATTCAGATACTTCTTTAGTTCCCCTATTGAGTAAAGCCCGATAAAAATATAACCACTAATCAGAAACACAGTAAATGTTAGCAGAAAAGTTGAGAAAACAGAAATAATCAGGTCTATCCAGTTCAAGTCGCCTCCTCCATTATTTGTGCTAATATTTGTTCAAGAGGATATTCATTTGCAGCTGGATGGGATTGGATTGCCTCAATTCCTATGGGTCCCAATGCAGCAAGTGCTTTAGCAGATGCAACCTTTACCGCAAAAACATCCTCAGAAAGAAGATTCACTAAAAACGGAATTTCAGAATCTGTACTTACCGACTCAAGTGCATTCAAAATGGCCACTTGATTTTTTGCAGTCTCAGAGAAATATATATCAACTAAAATGGCAGCTGAATGCTCACTTGGTAAATCCTTTAATACTTTTATCGCATGCTGCCTCACTAAAGGATTTTTATGCCTGAGACAGGTAACCACCTGATCAAAGAGTTCAAACCGATGATAATTTTTTACCAGCTTTAATGCAAAAAGTACAATGGTGTCATTTTGGGATTGAAGCCAAACTTCAATGCCTGTAAAATTCTCTGTATTTAAGCTGCTTAATTGATCCAAAAATTTAATCTGCTGCCATTCAGTGATAGGGTAGCTTGCATGATCAAGAAATCGCAGCCCCTCAAAACCATAAAATTTCAGAATAGCATTTTGAGCTTCGATTCGAATCAAACCCCGTTCATGATCAACAAATTCGAAAAGCCTGTGCTTGTATTCATCCAGTTCCATTATTCCAATCTGCTGAATGGCTGAGGCCATTTTATACCAGGAAGAACTATTCAGCATTTTTAGGATTTGCTCGTCAAACTTAAACTGCCGGAACAGCCTTGTTAGATTCTCGGAGGCAACACCTGACATATTCAGCTTAACTGCAATTAATTTTTGAATTAAAATGTTTCTGAAGTTCTTGTTGGACAGATGCTGAGTCAGCGCTTTAGGAATCCTGATATCAGTTTTGGAAATTATGTCCAATAAACCATCGGCCTGGTTAGCATCAGAATTTTCATCTTCATGAAAAATCACTTTATGGATAACACTATCAGCAAGAGTATTCCATCGGTTCAATTGCCTTTTTCTGGCACTCAGAACTCCCTGATAAATTAGAATGAATAAGAATAAAAGAGTGATGAGACAAGAAAACAGAATCCCGGCGATTAGTGGAAGGGATAATCCTGACAAAAAATCAAATTGAATATTTAAATCGGCCAGCTTCAAGGGGAATAGATTAAACCCTAACTTTTTACACTATCAGCAAAACGTCGGATACGAACCGATAACTCATTCGGGCTGAATGGTTTTGTTATGTAATCATCCGCACCGAGTCGAAATGCCTCCAGTATCACACTCTCCTGCCCCATACCTGATAGGACTATAACTTTTATTTTATCAGGATATTTTTGCTTAACTGAACCTACAATCTCCAGGCCTGTAGAATATGGCATCATGATATCCGTAATTACCAAATCCGGTAAATGCTGGTCGATTAAATCCAACGCAGCCTTACCATCTCGTGCTAAAAAAATTTGATGACCATCACGCTTCAACCGAAATTCAAGTGTCTTCAACATTAATTCATCGTCTTCAGCAATCAAAATTTTCATTTCAGGCAGGTATGTTCAGATGCAGATAAAAGTCTTTATTAAAATAACAAAACTAGAATCAAAAATACATTTATTTGAAGATTTAATTCATTTTGCATTGATTTCATTTTAAAAACAGAAAAATAAATATCGATCTAAGTATCTTTACTCATTAAACCATAAATTGATGATTCAGCCACTGCCCCTTAATGAAGAGGAAAGAATACTTAGTCTCTCAAATCTGGATGTAGATTACAGCACACTTGAAACTGATTTTAAATATCTGATGAGCCTGGCATCCAGGATAACAAACATGGATGTAACCCTGCTCAATCTCGTGGATTCCTATACCCAATGGACTATTGCACAACATGGTATTCAAATATCATCAATGCCCAGAGAGGAATGCGTCTGTCAGTATACGATAGCACAACATGAAAGTTTCGAAATTAAAGACCTTTCCTGTGATCCGAGATTTGAACAGGCTTCTTATGTTAAAGGAGAGCCAAAACTACGCTACTATTTTGGTGTCCCATTGGAATTGAGCAATGGTATAAATATAGGTTCCCTGTGCGTAATGAACAGAGAAACCAAAACACTAAGCACTGATAACATTGAACTATTAAAGATTATTGCTAAAGAAATTGTTTGTAAACTAAAAGACCTTCAAAAAATCAATGAGTTAAAAAATGAACTATCTGATGCTCTTAAAATGCAGCGAAAAATCGCTCATGATATCAGAAATCCTCTCGCAGGAATCATTGGAATTTCAGACATACTTATCGAACCTGATGAAGAATACAACCAGGAGGAGGTTCTGAATTGTCTTAAACTGATCAATAACAGCAGTAGATCAATCCTTGAAATTGCGGATAATATCTCAGTCGAACTCTTTGAAAAAGAAAGTCAAACCTATAGTTTTAACTTAGGCACTCTTGCAGAGCGAATCAGTGACTTATATATACCTCTGGCAAAAAACAAACATGTAAATCTTGAATTCGCAATTGATAAGAGTAAGGAACATATTCACTTTTCAAAAAATAAAATTCTCCAAATCATTGGAAGTCCTGTTTCAAGTGCCATTAAGCTGAGTAAACCGGGTGCAATTATCAAAATCCGGCTCAGCCTGATGGTTCAGTCCGACCGAAATATACTTCATGTTGAGATCAATAGTAACGCACCTCTCAGCGAAGAGATCAGACCCGAAAGTTCAGTTTTAAATTTCACTAAAGAGCTGATTGAAAGCAAGAATGGATCATTTGATTTTGAATGCAACGAACTGGATGGACTTTCTTATAAATTAAATATTCCTCAATCTGCCTGAACGAATCTGTTATTTGACTATAATTTCATCCGTCAGGATCCATGGTTTCCTGTCCTTGCGTTTGCACCATAAGGGTAAGTCTGTTTGATTTATTGCTATCAATTTAATGTAACGTGCTTTTTTGCTTCCAAGGTCAAGTATAAATTTTCTGACAGGTACTGAAACATTCTCAAATGGACCTTCAACTGCCATGCGAGCTACTTCTTTGTAGTTTTTAGCATCATCTGATAATTCAATACTAATTGCCTTAGGCAAAAACATATAATGCCTGTGGTTCTCAAGAAATGACAATTCAATTTTATGAAGTGTTGTTTTCTCTTCCATGTCAATTTCAACCTTCATGTCTGTCCCGTTCCACCCAAGCCAGTTGTACTGGAAATCTTCAGTCCCACCAGTTCCATCAAGTAATGTTCTTGCTCCTTTGCTTACAAATTCAGGAGTGCTTTCTGTTAATAAACGTAAAGGTTTATTTAAGGCTTTATGAATGATAGGACCGGCATCAAAAATACGCTTCCACTCAGCTTCATAATCCTTCGGACTTAATCCTGATTCATTTAATTGTGTGATCTCTAATTTGCCAAGTAAGCCGAGAAAATATTGAAGTTTAGTTCTGATTTCTTCACGGACCACCCAATTTTTATTTTGCTTTATAAATACTCCATTCTGATCAATTCCAAAGAATCTGGCTTGCTGCAAAACAGCAAAATGTAGTGGAAGAGCAACCTTTTGAACCCGCTTTGTTAACTCTGTATCTTCAATGACAAGTCTTTCTGCGGAACCAAGAATCTCCAGATATTCATTGAGCAATTTTGGGCTAAGGTAACTTTGATAGGGCATAATCGGGTTATCATAAATATCCATTCGTCTCCATGATGAATGAACATGCTCATGTATCAGATTTATGTATTTCCCAACCAATACTCCGGCATTACCATAATAGTTATCCAGAAACTCGGATTTGATTTCCTCAAGATCCGCATCTTTATCCCAAAGGAGCTTTGATAAAATATAAGCTCTAATCTCCGCCAGCTCACCGGGAACTTCCACACTGCCTTGTATGAAAAAACCCACTGGCTGGTTCTTGGAAAAGTATTCAAAGTTAGGTTTCAGCGTGTGAAAATTTGGAAAAGGGCTGATATAATTTGTAAACTGAACAACATAATCCCAAACAATAATATTCGAAGTAAGTTTCTCCCAGGCATCGTAATCTATTCTAAATCTCTCTGAGCGAGGATCGCTGTTAACCGGCTTACTGCGATTAATATCAATTGCAGAGAACATGATATTCACATTCTCCAAAGGCTTCAAACCAACCGGTGCTTTTCTTGAAAAGTTATACGCAAGAGTTGAGATCGTTTTATCCGGATATTTCGCAGCAATCTGATTGATAAAAGTTAATAAAGATCCCTGATAACTTCCATGTTTTTTATTTAGAGCAGTACAGTTTTCACATTCACAAGCACCAATATCATCGTTCTGACTAACTGACCAGTATTCTAATCCAGGTGCATCATTGATCTTCTTATCCAATTCCTTTATAACTATTTTCAGTACATCCGGGTTTGTCAGGCATAGTTGCATTGCCACTCTTTCCCCGTTTACCAGACTGAAATATTCAGGATGTTTATCGAAATACTTAGCCGGGGAAAGAAGTTTAAAAAATGAATGCCCCCATAAACCCCATTTATCTTCGATCCTGTTAAGTTTATGCCAGTCGAGATATTCCTGATCAGTTTCTGCATCCCAATAATGCAATGA
>CAZTRY010000101.1:0-11882 GCA_964616525.1 uncultured Sphingobacterium sp.
CGCAGGAAATTCATATTAAGGTGATACACTCACTTATAGATTATATTGAAACAAAACTGTCAGCTTTTTAAACCCTGTCAGCTTTTAAAAAGCTGACAGGGTTAACAATTAAGCCCGGTCTTCTATTATTACAGCTGTTCCTGAAGAACTTACCATCAGCATACTTCCGTTGCTCCCAAGGGTTTCGTAATCAAGATCAACCCCAAGAACTGCATTTGCACCTAAACGTGCTGCCTGTTCCTGCATTTCGCGTAAGGCAATATCTTTTGCTTCGCGAAGTCCTTCTTCGTATGATCCGGATCTTCCACCAACGATATCCCTGATTCCTGCAAAGAAGTCTTTAACAATGTTCGCGCCGATAATGGCTTCGCCGGTTACAATACCAATGTATTTTACAACACGTTTTCCTTCGAGTTGATTTGTAGTTACTACTATCATGCTAAGTTTTTTACTTTTTGGATGAATAATTGATTAGAATGTTACAAAAATACCGATTTTGAAACTCTACTCGTCCATTATTGGTTGAGATGACCCTGGCTGATTTTTAATTGATATGATTGAATAAAAATGCTAATTGTTGGTATACCTGTATCGCTTTATAGCCCGGTGCTTTAGCTCCGGGTAAGGATTCGGTTTTCAGATTGGGCTTCAGCCCAAACCCTAAGCGATCAGAACGGAACGAACACTGGCGCTTCAGCGCCAGAATGCAGATAAATAATCCATGTTTACCATTCCCTGATCAGAATTTTTAATATACCAATCTTAGGAGGTTAATGTTCTGTCTATCGGGCTAAATCCCGAAAATGAACAAATCCTTTAACCCCGGCTAAAGCTGGGGCCTATTAAGCAAACTTTGTATGGTCAAATAATAAATACTTTGGCTCAATGACTTTTGAGATACGCTCCGATATTTGTCTATAAATTGATGAGAACAGGAAATTTAGAGCAGCTTTTCCCCTACTTCTTTCCAATTATTCACCCGTTCATAATCGGTTAACAGCAAATTATGCGGAGATGAGAATAATAATTTTCTGCCATCAAAATCTTTGAAATTCTTAATCCGGTCGTCGATCAGGATGTCAACATTAACGATCTTGTGACCGCAGAAAATAATATTTTGCCATCCGATGAAAGGAAAATGTTCTGCCAGCCATTCATATTTATCCTGCAGGGAATTGGGGAATTCCATGGCTGCCGAAACAATGAAAATATCATATTTATCCTGAAGCTGTTTCAGCACCTCAACACTGTCGGGCAGCACTGCAAGATCACGAAAAAAGCCCTTTTCATTGATGTATTCATACATTTTCATTTTGGCATGTTCGGGAACATGATGGTACACTTCGTTTCCGGGGAGTATTTCAAGATCAAGCGGGACACCGTAATCACGGTTGTAAAGTTGTATAAATTTGGATAGCGGATCGGCTATAACCTCGTCCATATCCACTGCAATTCGGGGTTTTCTATCAGACATGCTTCAAAAATAGGGAATTCCATTTTTTAAATGTTATTTTTTTAATATCTTTGCATCCCCGCAGAATAGACTCCGGGAATATGTTGAATACATAAATATTGAAAAATGGCAACTAAAATCAGATTGCAAAGATTCGGTAAAAAGGGAAAACCTTTTTATCACGTAGTGGTAGCAGACGCCCGTGCTCCAAGAGATGGTAAATTCATCGAAAGATTAGGTTCTTACAATCCAAACACAAATCCGGCTACTATCGACATTAATTTCGAAAAGGCTTTGGATTGGGTTAACAAAGGAGCTCAGCCAACAGATACTTGTCGTGCAATCCTTTCTTACAAAGGAGTATTGTATAAGAAACATCTTGAAGGTGGTGTTAAAAAAGGCGCATTGACTGCAGAACAGGCTGAAGCAAAATTTGCTCAGTGGTTAGAAAGCAAAGCTGGCAAGATCGAGGGTAAGAAGGATAGCCTGACTAAGTCGAAGGATGAAGTTAAGAAAGCAGCATTAGCAGCTGAGGCTAAGAAGAAGGAAGATATTGCTGCTGCAATTGCTGCAAAAAATACACCAGCACCAGAAGTAGTTGAAGAAGAAGTTTCTGAAGAAACTCCGGAAGTAGAAGCAGTAGCTGAAGAAGTTACAGAAGCACCGGTTGCTGAAGTAGTTGAAGAAGCTCCTGCTGCAGAAGAAGTTGCTGCTCCTGAAGCAGCTGAAGAAGCTCCTGAATCTGAAGAAAAAGCTTAAACTGCTTTTTTAGAATTAAAATTTATGTAACGTCATTGCAATTTGCAATGACGTTATTGTTTTACGGCAATGAAGATCGAAGACTGTTTTTATATAGGCTATATCACTAAAACCAAAGGTTTAAAGGGTGAAGTACAGGTCTATTTTGAGTATGACGACCCGGCCGAACTAGTCCTTGACTCTGTTTTTGCCGAGATAAACGGTAAACTTGTTCCTTTTTTCATTTCCTCTTTCAAACTGCAGAACAATCAAACAGGAAATTTCTTTTTTGATGATATTGATAGGATCGAAAAAGCGGAGGCCCTGGTTCGTAAAAAGCTCTATCTGCCAAATAAATTAAAACCCGTAAAGGATGAAGATGAGTTTCTGATCACTGATCTCAAGGGATTTATTGTGCATGATGAAGTTGCTGGTGAACTAGGTGAGATCATCGAAATTCATGAATACCCACAGCAATTTGTGGCCGTTGTTCCTTATAAATTTAAAGAGATTATGTTCCCCTTGAATGATGATCTGATTTTGGAGATTGATGAAGAGAATGGTATTCTTAAAGTTGATCTTCCTGAAGGCTTAATTGATCTCTATCTCGGAGAATAAAAGCCCGGCCTATTTTAGCCGAAGCCAATCACATCATGAATGATTTTAATGAATGCTGGGCGTAACTTCCCCAGTTTTTCATCACCTTCTTCAAGGTTTCCAAAAGACCCTTATTGTCTGTTACCTTTCCTTTTTTGGGTGCTATCAATGCCCCTGAAGGCAGGGACTTATCTGTTACCAGTTTGGCAAACCAGCTCATATTCTCATGAGGTAAAGCAACTCCCAGTATCATTCCGGGCAAGCCAGTAAATGATTCTGGTCCTCCTGAAACAGGAATTTCATCCGTATAAAATGCAACCACATAGATTGAATCCATGATAATCGCATTAGCTCTGCGGCATGAGTAGCCGGCAATGTCACGTGTTTCAGAGGTGATTTTCCAGTCGATTTTGCGGGTACTATCCCTGACCAAGAAGGTTTCTTCAAAGACAGTCTTCTGGACAATACTGGTATTAGTTGAAAGATCTGTGTAGATAATATTGTTCTGGGTGCTTGCAGGAATATCACTGAACCAGCCGCGGTCTGATTCATCGACGGGAGCCGGGTTGAATAAGGTTTTATCTTTGCCGAATATTAAGGTGCTTTTTAACACCCTGAATTGAGGTTTTGTTTTTTTGTATTGCTCAAATGCAGGGATATAATAGGCTTCATTATCCTTATCAATATACTTTTTGATCTGGGCATGCATATTTACACTTTTTTCAAATTCAATAATTCCTTCTTTTACGAAGCGTGCATGCTGGGCAAGAGCGGGCTTAATTGATAAAATGAGCAGCCATATTATCGAAAATAATGTAATTGGTTTCATAAGCTTATTTTTTTGGCGGGCCTCCAGCCATATGGTTCAGGTCATAGGAAAGAGAAATCATAAAAAATCTTTTTATTGTTGTAAAGCTATTCTGACTGATCATATTACTAGTTGCCATCCTGTTAAAGCCTGTATTTTGATTCAACAAATCATTTCCAGTAAGTGAGAGTTTAAGACTTTCTTCTTGCATAAAGCTTTTGGTAAGTGTGGTATTCCAGATCAGACGGTTAAAGTTTTCAGCAAAGGCCTGTGTCTTTTCCTGGTACTTATAGTTTGCCGTCGATTGAATCTTAAATTTATTGGGGAGATAAAGGGATAATTCGAACCAGGAATTTGCCCCCCAGCCGTTGTTATTGATCTGTTTTTGTAAAGAGGATTGATTGGTTATATATTCCGGACCAATAGCCCAGTAAAATTCAATTTTCTTCTGTATATAACTTGAAGCAGATATTTGGGTACTGTAGCTGTTTGATCGTGTTTCATTCAATACACTATTAATCATATTGAAGTAAGTATTCGCATTGGTGTTCAAATTAAGCCCAATTCTAAGCTCTGTCCCCGGTATTTTTTGACCAAAATCACCATAAAAGGAGAAATTAGCCGGATTTTTATCTTTCAGGTTAATGGATTGGAAGGTACTCTTTCCGGCGGCATCGGTAAGGGTATTGTTGACAATGGCATTATGTGTGCTGGAATAGTATCCTCTGAAATAGATTGATTTATCAGTGAGGACCTTGTAAGAATAATATGATAGGTTCAAACTGCTTCGGAAAGAGGGTTTCAGATCAGGATTACCTAATATAATATTCAATGGATCGTTATTTACTTTTATTGGTTGCATCTGGTTTATAGTTGGCTGGCTTGTGTTTCCATCATACCTGATCTCAAAAGACTTCTGTTTTGAGAAATTATGTCTGAAAGATACCTGAGGCAACCAGTTTAAAAAATCTCTTTTATAAATATTACCTGTATACCGGTTGGTTTGTTTAAAATCAACTGCATTTAAACGGGTTCCGAAATTGAGTACATTCTTATCTTTCCTGTAGTTGAATATTGCACCCGCCTGACTGGAGCTCTGATCGAGTTCGAAGTCATTACTGAATTCATTATCCAAAACATCATATTTCCCGGTTCCTGATTTATTGAATGATTCCCGCTCTGCGATACTTTTACCCAGATTTAATCCATAATTGACAATGACTGAAAAGGTCTTGGATAGAGGCTCCGTATAAGCCAGATTTGAATTAAAGCCCAAATTTCTGGTCCGGTTAGTTTTATACTGATCAATCATTCGGATACTGTCAAGAATACCCAGAGTATTATAAAAACGGTTCTCAGAATTCAGAAAGCCTGTGGCATCATCTTCATCGAATTTTTGACCAAGGGTCAGGGAGATAGTCCGGCCTTTCTTTTTTAATTTTTTGGTCCATAAAGCACTTGCATTAAAAATCTTTTGATCCCCATTATTACTAAGACTTCGTTTGCTACTATTAATTGAAACACCATTGCCCCTTAAACCGGAGGTAAAATAATTGTTATTGCTTTCACTGTTTTTCAGGGTTCCGTCAAGCATGATTTTCAGGTCAGAGGTGGTGTCCAGTTTAACCAGAAAAGTTCCATCCAGCTTTTGCCTGAACATAAAGTTATCAATGGTCTGATCAGTATTGGTGTTGATAATGCCTGAAGGTAAATTGTTCTGATTCAATGAATTTTTATCTCCTCTAACATCTATTGAACCTGCTTTATAGTTCATATTTACAGAATATTTATCCTCTTTCCATTTGGTGTCATAGTGCATGCCTCCGTTTCGTGTAAGTGGAATACCCTCTCCATTATATTGGCCATTGAATGATTCAAGTCCGGAGTCATCCCCGCTGCTGAACATAATTCCACCATCAACAACCTGAACATTAGATGAGGCACTGTATTTCGTATTATCCTCCCAGCCTAAACCGGTTTTAGCCGTATTCGAGAGGGTACCATAAGCAGAAAATTTCTTCTTTCCTTTAAAGTAGTTGAACATCCCCTGCCCCTGATAAAAGTCATCATTACCAGCTCCGGCGTCAATTTTTCCAAAATAACCCTGTTTTTTATCTTCTTTTAATTTGATATTGATTGTTTTGGTTCGTTCACCATCATCAATTCCGGTAAAAGTAGCCTGATCACTTTTCTTGTCGTAGAGTTGTACTTTATCCACCATATCACCCCGTATATTTTTAGTAACAAGGGTTGGGTCATCCCCAAAGAATTCTTCACCATCTACAAGAACTTTATTTACCGCTTGGCCGTGTGCTGTTATCTTACCGTCTTTATCTACCTGTATTCCTGGTAGCTGTTTGAGTAAATCTTCAACTTTTGAGTTGGCTTCTATATTAAAGGCAGTGGCATTAAATTCGGTCGTATCTCCTTTTATAGTCATTTGCGCTGCTTTGCCTTTTACGATTACTTCTTCCAGCAGCCGTGCTTTCAGAATCATTTTTAACTTTCCGAAATCTTTTAGCGGATTGTCAGCACTGAGTTTAAATGTTTCCACATAATCGGCAAAATCAGGGTAGGTCAACAACAAAAGGAAGTTTCCTTCCTTCAGATTATTCAATGAAAAAGCTCCGTTAGCATCAGCCCGGGTAAATCTGACCAGGGTAGAATCTTTAGAATTCAGCACTGTGATGCTTGCATTATGCAGCCCTGTACCTGATGCGGTATCAAGAACGCTTCCTTTGATTGAATAATTATTTTGGGCGAACAAAGTGATTGAACAAAGGAGCAGAATGAGTAAGGGAATGACCGAAAGTTTCATGCCGAATCTGAAATAATTTTTAAAGTTTACAATTTTGGACCCATGAAACTCTTCAGGAGCACTCATTTACTTATAATCTCATAAAATTTGAATCGCAATTCAATCGTTCAATAAGCAAATAAAAACCCCCGAAAATGGATATTTTTTATTGTAAAAGTTTAAGGGAAAATGTTAAATCATGTTAATTAAAAAACAAAGGTTTATTTGAAAGATGAACTGGCCTTTTACTAAACTAAGTTTATGCTGGTCTCTGTTCCATTTTTTAACCTTTATTTTCAGCATCATTTTACCATTTTTAGCCCGGTTCTTTCACATGGTTTAAATTTCAGAGCTCAAAATGATATTTTTTATTAGTTAGATTTAAACAAATATTTGTTGAATATACCAGCTGATTCATCTCGGGGTGCTTTTAAATCATTTGCATGAATATTAACATTGAGACTCTGTATAAAATTGCCAATAAACCGGTTCGGAAGATTATTGGGCTGATGTCAGGAACTTCATTTGATGGTCTGGATATCGCCTTATGCGAGTTCAGCGGGACTGGATTGGATACCCGGGTAAAGGTGAGAGAATTTATTAGCAGAGGGTATCAATCTGAATTTAAAGAAGATCTGAAATCAGTCTTTGCAAAAAAGCTAGCCGATCTGGAAAAGGTCACCCAGCTAAATGCTTTTATCGGTAGTTATTATGCCAATCTGATTTTAGAGTCCTTAATGGAATGGGGAGTAAATCCTGACGAGATTGATTTGATCGCCAGTCATGGGCAAACCATTTATCATGCCCCAAAGCACCAGCATCCTGATTCGAAATACTCCAATGCAACATTGCAGATTGGGGACGGAGACCATTTGGCAGTAAAAACAGGAATAATTACCATCAGTGATTTCAGGCAGAAACATGTGGCAGCTGGCTTCGAAGGTGCTCCTTTATCAGTTTATGGCGATTATTTGCTCTTTTCGGATCCCAATGAAAACAGGATCATGCTCAATATCGGTGGCATCTCTAATTTCACCTTCCTGCCTTCTGCCTATTCAACAGATTTTTTCTCCTCAGATGTGGGACCTGGAAATACATTGATGGATCAGTTTGTTCAGCTGAATTATCCCGGAAAGTATTTTGATGAGAATGCTGCTATTGCCTCACAGGGTATAGTCAATGAAACACTTTTGAAAGCACTTTTTGATCATTCCTTTTTTAAATCCGGCTTTCCCAAGACTACCGGCCCTGAGCTGTTCAGTTTATCTTATCTGAATGAGGCGATGAAGAAATCTGCTCTAAGCTTTGTCAGCAAAGAAGATACTTTGGCTACGCTGGCTAAATTCACTGCGGGAAGCATTGCTCAGGCCATACTCGAATGTGTTCAGGGAAAGGGCAGTTATGAAGTTTATATCAGCGGAGGCGGAATGCATAATCCTCTTTTAAGTGCTATGCTCGAAGAACAACTGGATAAAAAACTCAAGTTTACTTCTGATCTTGGGATTATACCGGATGCTAAAGAGGCAGTCTTGTTCGCGCTTTTGGCTAATGAAGCGGTTGCCGGAGGTAAAACTAATTTTGGTACTCATCCCGGAGTGCCTTCCATTTCAATGGGGAAGATTAGTTTTCCGGTATAGTTCTTTGAGGCATAAGTTTTTTTTTTACCACCCCTTATTATTCTTAATACCCTAAAGACAAAACTTCCGGCATATTTTCCCCTATTGCAGGTATTGAAAAATTAATTAGAATAATTCTAAATAATACTTTGAAATCCATTTTCTGTTTTTATATTTGTCGCTATGTAGAACAAGTCTAAATAAAAATAAAAATGAAATCAATAAAAATACCCCGTCTATTCTTCCTATTGGTACTTATATATTTGGTTAACCCGGCGACCAGTCTTTCACAAAACAATCAATCTTCTATAAGAGGAAAGGTTAAAACTGTTGATGGAGAAGCAGCCGGATACGTGAATGTGGGGTTAAAGGGTTTGAACAATGGAACTATTACAGCAGAAGACGGTTCCTTCCTTTTTCGGAATATTTTGCCTGGAAAATATATCATTAAGGTCTCTTATGTAGGATTAAAAAGTCAGGAAAGGGTAATAAGCATTAGTGCCGGAGAAAGTGCAGAGATCAATTTTACATTAAGTGAAAGTTCAGAGCGCTTAGCGGAAGTGGTTATTACTGCAGGCAGAAGCAATATGCAGGTACCGCAAATTGGTAAAGCGGGAATTAACCCTATGGATCTTCCCCAAAGCAGCAGTATTGTAAACAGTCAGGTAATAAGCGATCAGCAAGCTTCCAGATTGAGTGATGTGATGAAGAATGTGAGTGGAGTAGCCATGGGTTCGAGCAGAGGATCCACTTCAGAAAATTTCTTTGCCCGGGGTTACAGTCTGGGAAGTAATAATTATTTTAAGAATGGGTCCAGATATAATTCGGGATCAATACCTGAAGTAAGCACCCTCGAGCAGGTAGAAGTATTAAAAGGTAGTGCAGCGATGCTTTATGGTAATGTTAGTGGGGGTGCCATTGTGAATCTGGTTACCAAACGACCTAAATTTGAGTATGGCGGAGAGGTATCGATGCGTACCGGAAGTTATAATTCCTACAAACCTATCGGTGATATCTATGGTCCGATTACCAAAAATCTAGCTTTCAGGATGATTGGAACTTTTGAGAATAATGAGAGTTTCAGAAATAATGTTAAGTCAGATAAATATTATTTCAATCCTTCCTTATTGTATAAAATAGGAAAGAAAACCGATATTTTGCTTCAGGGAGATTATTTAAAATACAATCTTACCCCCGATTTTGGTGTAGGGTCTTTAAATGGACAGATCCCAACCAGTATTCCCCGGTCCAGTTATTTCAATACCCCATGGGCTTTCAATGAAGCAGATCAGACAAATGTTTCGGCAACGATTGACCATAAATTGAACGATAACTGGAAATTGAATGTGATTGGATCATATCAGTTATTTAACAGGGACTATTATTCAACGGAACGGATTCAGGCTGATGCAGTAGGCGACTGGAGTCGTGTATTAAACCGTCTGCAAACGGCTGAAGATTATTATTCTGCGCAGGCTAATTTAAGTGGTAAAATCAGAACCGGCAAAATCAGCCATCAGGTGCTTGTTGGGACAGATGCGGATAGCTATCTGAATACGAATCATTCCTTTAATCTGAAGACTGCCTATGATAAAATCAATTTACTGGATCCCAATAAGTACAATGCCCGAACAGACATGCCTTTTGCAAAAGACTCACTGCGAACAGAGGCTCCAACATACCGCCTCGGCTATTATGCTCAGGACCTGATTAGTTTATCGGAAAAAGTCAAAGTGATGGCAGGCTTGAGATGGTCTTATCAAAAAACACAGGTCTCTGATATTTATAATTTAATAAGCGGAGCCCGAACCAAAGGTACTGCTGCAGCCAAAGCGGACCAGGCATTTTCGCCAAAGTTTGGAATTGTTTATCAGCCAATCAGGCAAATGGCAGTTTTTGCGAGCTATTCGAACAACTTCACAGTGAATTCGGGAATTGATGTTTTTGATCAGGCCCTGAGCCCCTCTATTGTTGATCAGTTTGAGCTCGGATTGAAAAATGATTTCCTGAACGGCAGGTTATCTGCCAATTTTTCTCTTTATAAGATCATCAATAATAATCTGGCTCAGCAGGCTCAATTCTTACAGGATGGAATAACGGTGAATACCAATACCAATATCAAAGAGTTAACAGGGCAAACAACAAGTGATGGTGCGGAGCTTGATATAAGTGGTACAATCGTTCCGGGATTGTATTTCATCAGCGGTTACAGCTTTAATTTCATGAGATATACTAAAACCTCCGGATTGAAGGGCAGCTATATTGAAGGAGAACGATTGGTCAGTAATCCGGCACATACTGCCAATGGAAGCTTGTTCTACACCTTAAGTTCAGGCAAACTTAAAGGTGTTAAACTGGGTGCATCGGCCTATTATATTGGTGAGCGTAATGCAGGATGGAATAATACTTATGGCCAGACTCAGGCAGGCACCCGGCTTATTCCTATGTCAGGTTTTACAACCGTAGATCTTTCTCTGGGATATTCCTTTAAGAAGCTGTCACTTCTTGGCAAATTATCAAATATCAGCAATGAGTTGAACTATTATGTGCATGAGAATTACAGTGTGAATCCGATTGCGCCGCGACAGTTTTTAACTACACTTTCTTATAAATTTTAATTCCCTTTCCGGAATACGATATAACCGAAAATTCAATGAAACAAAAGAATACTGAAGCTGTCTGGCCTAAATTGCGCAAATTCCTGAATGATGTCCACCTTTGGATCGGATTACCCAGCGGGATCATTGTATTGCTGATATGTTTTAGTGGTACTATCTATGTGTTCAATACAGAGATCAGAGAATTATCCAGTCCCGAACTTTATAAGGTCAGGCATACTGCAGGTGCCCAAAGACTTTCATCAGAAAAATTGATTGAGGCTGTGGGCCGCGAAACCGGTGGCAAGGTAATCAGTATTAAGATCCCGGCTGATCCTGAGAGAAGTTTTGTGCTGACTGTCAGGAAACCTGAGGAATCTAAGTCTGGTGAGAAAATGGGTGAAGAGCGATCGGGCCGGACTGCTGAAGCTGTTAAAGGTTCGGTCGCCGAAAGAGGAAAGAGAAAGGCTGGTTCAGGGGCTGCTGAAAAATCCGGACCTCCTGCCCGTGGAGTGCAGTATATGGTAGATCCCTATACCGGAAAGATATTGGGAAGTAGTGCTGATAAAAACGCTGTTTCTGAATTTATGCAAATGATGTTCAGTTTGCATCGCTGGTTATTGCTCGACAAGATAGAGGAACCACTGATTGGAGAATTACCGAACAGAAAGCTGGGCAGCTATATCAGCGGAACTGCAACAATATTATTTACTCTGGGTGTGATTACGGGCATCATCATCTGGTTCCCGCAAAAAATCAGGAACTGGAAACAAGGTTTGAAAATAAAATGGAATGCAAACTGGAAACGGGTGAATCATGATCTTCATAACAGCCTTGGTTTTTACAGCTGTATATTTTTGTTTCTGATGGGTATTACCGGTCCCCAATGGTCTTTTGAATGGTACAGAAACGGTCTGAGGAAGTCGCTGGGCACCTATCAGTCTGAAGATGCGCCGAAACCCGAAACCCCGAAATCAGATATTGCCAAAATAGGGATAACAAAATCTGTATTGATTTCAGATTATATTATATCCGTAGATAAAACTCTTGATTATCAGGGAGATGTGACTATCAGCATTCCAGCCGACTCAGCAGATGCAGTACTGATTAATAAAACGAAGACCGGATTTTTTGCTCCTGTTGCAGCAGATAAGATCTATCTTGACCAATACACCTCAGCACCTGTCAGGTCAGAGATCTTTTCAGAAAAACCATTTAATGAACGGGTTTCCAGCTCAATAAAGGCCTTGCATGTGGGTGATGTTTATGGGAAGTT
>CAZTRY010000102.1:0-11565 GCA_964616525.1 uncultured Sphingobacterium sp.
GCATTGCCCATTTGAGCATGTTTTCTGATATAATCATCCTTGCAAATATCCGCAAATTGACGGGATATTAAAAAATATCGCTGATATCATATTCTTGAAAATGAATTGAGCCCTTGTTTTGGTTTTTCAATTTTGTTTGTAGATTGTGGAATAAATTAAAACATATGGATCAGGATATTGCAAATAAGAAAAATGTTAAATTAATCATCATTGTAGCTGCCCTAGGCTATTTTGTTGACATATATGACCTAATCCTCTTTTCTGTGATCCGGATTAAAAGTTTGAAAGGTCTTGGAGTCTCAGAAAGCGATTTATTGGAGGTGGGCACCATGCTGATTAACAGCCAGATGTTTGGGATGTTGATTGGAGGAATCCTTTGGGGTGTTCTGGGTGATAAAAAGGGGCGTCTGAGTGTGCTTTTCGGATCTATATTATTATACTCAGCAGCAAATCTTGCAAATGGTTTTGTTACCACAGTTGAGCAGTATGCAATTATTCGCTTTATTGCCGGAATTGGTCTGGCAGGGGAACTGGGTGCAGGTATAACACTCGTTACTGAAACGATGAGCAAAGAAAACCGGGGTTATGGTACTATGATTGTCGCAGGGGTAGGACTCATGGGAGCGGTTGCTGCTGCAATAATCGGAGAAAATTATGCCTGGGAAACATCTTATATCATTGGTGGTATTATGGGACTTCTTCTCCTGGGAATGCGCGTTGGCTTGGCAGAGTCAGGAATGTTTAAAAATTTGAAGAACGATGGGGTAAGCAAAGGGAATATTTTTATGCTCTTTTCAGATGGAAAACGATTTAAAAAGTATCTGAGCTGCATATTAATCGGAATTCCGCTATGGTTTGTTGTAGGTGTGCTCGTTACATTCTCACCTGAATTTGGTAAGGAATTAAATGCAACAGAGCCACTTTCTGCAGGAACTGGTATTATGTACTGTTATATAGGCATCGCGATCGGAGACATAGTTGCCGGCTTTATGAGCCAGATGTGGCGTTCAAGAAAAAAAGTCATGCTTGTTTTTCTATTGCTTACAGGGCTGAGCATTGTAGTTTATCTCAATGCTGAGGGTATGAATTCGCAACAGTTTATATGGCTTGTTTTATTCCTGGGTTTTTCATCCGGATATTGGGCAACCTTTGTTACAATTGCATCCGAGCAGTTTGGAACGAATCTCAGAGCAACAGTAACTACTACGGTGCCTAATTTTGTTAGAGGATCTTTGGTTCTGGCCACACTTTCATTTACGGCATTAAAAGGAAGTCTGGGGATTATTAACAGTGCATTACTTGTTGGATTCGTCTCCCTTATTATAGCCTTAATTGCATTATATCAGCTAAAGGAAACCTTTGGAAAGGATCTTGATTATCTTGAAATAAGCTAATTCTGATTGAGTATGTTGAGAATTGCTTTCTTGATCTAATTAAAAAATATCATTTTTGAAGGATGATTACGAAAGAAAAGATAGCAGAGGCCTATCAGCTGATTCAGGATGAAATTTGTTCCGGACTTGAACTTGCCGATGGTTCAGCAAAATTTCAGGAAGAGTTATGGCAGAGGGATGGAGGTGGCGGAGGCCGGACCCGTATCATTCAAGGTGGAAACATTATTGAAAAAGGTGGAGTGAATTTTTCTGCTGTCTATGGCAAACTTCCTGAAAATATCAAGAAAGCTTTTGGACTTAATGAGGATGATTTTTTCGCTACAGGTGTTTCCATTGTGATCCATCCGAATCATCCCTGGGTGCCAATAATTCACATGAATATCCGCTATTTTGAAATTACAGGGGAATCCAATCAGGATTTACGCTGGTTTGGTGGCGGTATTGACCTTACTCCACATTATGTGATCAAAGAGGATGCCCGTTTTTTTCATGAAGAGCTTAAACAAACCTGTGACCGGTTTCAGTCTGATTTTTATACCAGATTTAAAAAATGGGCTGATGATTATTTTTACATAAAACACCGTCAGGAGACCAGGGGAGTTGGAGGTATATTTTATGATCGTTTAACCCCTCAGTCAACAGGCCTCGATTGGGATACTATTTTCGAATTTTCAAAAGCTGTAGGCAGGACTTTTTTGCCTGTCTACACTGAAATTATTCAAAGAAACAGGAATAAACCGTTTACTGAAGAACAAAAACTCTGGCAATTCCAGCGCCGGAGCAGATACGTGGAATTTAATCTGGTATATGACGCCGGAACCAAGTTCGGTCTGGAAACTAATGGAAGAATTGAATCCATTTTGATGAGTTTGCCTCCTCAGGCAAACTGGGTCTATGATTTCACCGCAATAGCTGGTTCTGAAGAAGAGAAGACTCAGCAACTGTTAAAAAAGGAAATTAATTGGATTTCCTTATAAAATCTAAAACATGAAAAACTTTTTCACTATCTCATCCGCCTTGTTATGCCTGGTTCTGATTTCCTCTTGCAGCAAGGGTCCTTTAAAGGGAACTTGGCAGTATGATGGGGGTGTTTACAATGGCAGATCTCAGAAAGCTTCTAATGAATTTCTGATGCAGAGAACCTATGCTTCGGATACCTACGAAGCTTTTATGCTTGAGGGCAATAATTCACCGGAATTATACAATTCAGGTGTTTATCAAATTAAGGGAGATAGTGTTTTGATTACCAGTAAGTTCAGTAGCAGACCCTCACAAAATACTGATGTTACAATTTCCTATAAATTTACTGTGGATCAGGACAAACTGACAATAAACGGCACTTTGCCTAATGGAATGATCGTAGAGGAGTACTGGAAAAGAATCAAATAAACTTTCGGTTAGAGGAACTTTAAATTCACATGGAATTGTAATATTACTGTGTTAAACAATTTTGTTTAAATTTTTTGTTTTAAATTTAAACAATGAATTTATTTTCTATCTCACAACTTTCCCAGTTCTCTGGAATCAAGCCCCATACGATCAGAATATGGGAGCAGAGGTATGATGCACTTAAGCCGGAGCGATCTGAGGGAAATACCAGATATTATGACGACAAACAATTAAGACGACTTCTTAATATTGTCAGTCTGATCGAACAGGGGCATAAGGTTTCCCAATTGTGTACAATGAGTGATGATGCACTCTTCTCCATGATTCACAATTCAGTTAGGGTAGATTCCAGTGAAACTGCAGAGTATTATATAAATCAGCTAATCGCTGCAGGGATGTCTTTTGATTCCGGCCATTTTGAACATATACTTTCTTTATGTTTTTCAGCTAATGGTATTAGGGAGACTTATAAAACGGTAATCCATCCGTTAATGAATCGGATAGGTTTACTTTGGTCCAGTGATATTCTGCCTACTACCAGTGAACATTTTATCACTAATATTTTTCATCAAAAATTGTCGGCAGCTATTGATTCCCTGCCTTTACCTGATTCAACAAAAAAAAACTGGCTGCTTTTTCTTCCAGAGAATGAATTTCATGAATTACCATTATTATATGCTAATTTTTTAATCAGGCTTTCAGGTCACAAAGTGATTTATCTGGGTAGTAATGTCCCGATAAAATCATTAAAATCAGCTGTAATTGATACCAGACCAGATTATTTATTGATGTTCCTGATTCATTTTGATGTTCCTGAACAGGTTCAAAAAGATATTGGGCTGGTCAATGAGTACTTTACTGGTGATAAAATATATCTTGCTGGTAACCATAAATTAATTTCGGGTTTAAATTTTCCACCTAAAACTGAATACTTGTCTTCAGTGGTAGACATTGAAAGAATACTCGGATTTAAAGAGGTTGTAAGCAATAATTTAATTACATAATGTCAAAAATTATTGTCATCGGATCAGGTTTTTCAGGTTTAAGCGCAGCATCTTATCTGTCTGCAGCTGGGCATGAGGTACATGTTTATGAAAAAAATCCACAGCCGGGTGGAAGGGCAAGGCAGTTAAAAGAAAGCGGGTATGTTTTTGACATGGGACCGAGCTGGTATTGGATGCCAGATGTTTTTGAAAAATTCTTCTCTGATTTTGGTTGTAAGGTTTCTGATTTTTATCAGCTTAAGCTTTTAAATCCTTCTTTTGATGTGGTATTCCCACAAAATGAGGTAATGCAGGTGCCTGAAAGTTATAGCGAGCTTTCTCAGATGTTTGAGTCTATTGAAAAAGGAAGTTCAGCTCAGCTTGACAGATTTATGAATGAGGCCAGATTCAAATATGAAACTGGTATGGGCAGCCTGGTTTACAAACCGGGATTGTCACTGATGGAGTTTGCTGACCTTGATCTTATTAAAGGTACCTTCCGTCTTCAGGTATTCAGTTCCTTCAGAAAGCATGTCAGAAAGTTCTTCAAGGATCCCAGATTGGTTGCCCTGATGGAGTTTCCCGTGCTTTTTCTGGGTGCTATGCCACAGGATACTCCTGCCTTATACAGTTTAATGAACTATGCAGGACTTAAGCTTGGTACCTGGTATCCCGATGGGGGTTTTGGAAAAGTAATTGATGGTTTTCTGGAGGTTGCCAAACGAAATGGTACAAAGATTCATTTCAATTCACCGGTTGATCGAATTATTGTCGAAAATAATCGGGCAAGCGGAATAATGGCAAATGGTAACCGGATAGACTGCGATGCAATAATTGCATCAGCAGATTACCACCATGTTGAAAGTAAATTACTTGATGAGAAATATAGAAATTACAATGAAAATTATTGGAAAAACAAGGTTTTTGCTCCATCATGTCTCATATTTTATATCGGTCTGAATAAAAAGATTGTGAACCTCAGCCATCATACTCTTTTCTTTGATGAAGATTTGGAGCTACATGCTATTGAGATTTATAAAAAACCACAATGGCCCGCAAAGCCACTGTTTTATGTCTGCTGCCCATCGAAGTCAGATGACAATATTGCACCCGAAGGGAATGAGAATTTGTTTCTTCTGATGCCATTGGCTCCGGGACTTAGGGATACTGAGGAACTTCGTGAAAAATATTTTAATATAATGATCACCAGATTGAACAAACATATTCAGGAAGATATCAGCCAGTTAATTGATTATAAGAAATCATATTGTACCAGTGATTTTATAACAGATTACAATGCATTTAAAGGAAATGCCTATGGACTTGCGAATACATTATTACAAACAGCGAATCTTAAACCAAGTATCAGAAATAAGAAGGTAAAAAATTTATTTTATACGGGGCAGCTCACAGTTCCTGGTCCGGGAGTACCTCCATCAATTATTTCGGGTAAAGTAGCTGCCGGACAGATGATTAAACATTTAAATCAAGAATAAATGAAAATTCTGTTTGATAATCTTTCTATAAAAGTCAGTAAAATGACCACAAAAGCTTATAGTACGAGCTTTTCATTGGGTATTTATTGTCTTAATCACAGTCTGAGAGATGCTATTTATTCAATTTATGGATTTGTGCGTCTTGCCGATGAAATCGTTGACAGCTTTGAGGGTTTTGATAAGAAGCAGCTGCTGGCAAAGTTTAAGATTGAAACCTATGAGTCTATAGAGAATAGAATTTCACTGAATCCGATCTTGAATTCCTTCCAGAATGCGGTCCATCAGTACAACATTAGCCTGGAACTGGTTGAAACCTTTTTGCAAAGTATGGAGATGGATCTGGAGAAAGTTGATTATACCACTGAAAAGTATCAGCAGTATATTTTAGGATCGGCAGAAGTAGTAGGACTCATGTGCCTTCATGTGTTTACAGGTGGCAATATGACTCAGTTTAATGAGCTTAAACCTTATGCTATGAAGCTTGGTTCTGCCTTTCAAAAAGTAAATTTTCTGAGAGATATGAAGGATGATTACCAGGTTTTGGGCAGAACCTACTTTCCTGATGTGGATATTTCTGAATTTACAATTGCCGCAAAGGAACAGATAGAAGAGGATATAGAAAATGATTTTCAAATTGCATTGAAAGGTATAAAGCTACTTCCCAGTACCTCAAGAGGAGGGGTTTATCTCGCTTATGTTTATTATCAGGCATTATTTAATAAGATAAAAAAGCTGCCACCTAAAAAGGTGTTAAGTGAAAGAATTCGAATAAACAATGGTAAGAAACTTGGAATTATGTTCAATTGTATGGTTCAAAATAAATTAAACTGGGTGTGAAGTATAGCTTGCTTTGTTTTTTTCTGATTCAGGGCATATTGAGTTCAGCAAAGACCCCAGAGATTGAAGATGTGCGGATCCTGTTTCATAAAGCAGAATCATCTCAAAAGATGTGTATTGAACTGATTGAACTCCTGGAGCCCTATAATGACAAAAGTAATGCACTGTATTTAGGATACAGAGCAAGTGCTACCATGTTGATGGCCAAACATTTAATTAACCCATTTAGCAAATTATCATATTTTAAAAAGGGAAAACTGATGCTTGAGAAAGCTATTGAATTTGACCGGAAAAATGTAGAGCTAAGATTTCTCAGGTATACCATTCAAACCAATGTGCCCTCATTCCTCAATTATAGTGGGGATAAAGAGAACGACAGAATGTTTTTGCTTCAGTCACTCCAACGATTGAATGATCAAAAGCTTAAGAATATAATCTCTACATACCTTAACAAAGCAAGCTAATCATGAAAGAGACTTTTGAAGGTGCTGATGAATTAGTAATTCTTGTAGATAATCAGGATACGGAGACGGGAGTACAGGATAAGCTCTCGGTGCATCAGCTTGGGCTTCTGCACAGGGCATTTTCGGTATTCATATTTAATTCCAAGAATGAACTCATTCTTCAGCAGAGAGCCGATGGGAAATATCATTCTCCGGGACTTTGGACAAATACCTGTTGTAGTCATCCTAAACCGGGAGAGAGCACAATTAAGGCTTGTGAGCGCAGATTAATGGAGGAGATGGGCATGAGTTGTAATCTGGAGTTTAGTTTTAGTTTCATGTATAAGTGTAAGTTTTCCAATGGACTTACCGAGCATGAATTTGACCATGTTTACATTGGGTATTCTGACGACTTGCCGGTATTGAATTATTCAGAAGTAAAGGATTGGAAATACATTAATCTAAGGGATCTCGAAAAGGAAATTGAATCACATCCCGAAAAATTTACCGAATGGTTAAAAATTTGCTTTCCTAAGTTAATCGAACATATAAAACTCTAATAAATCTAACCATGATATATTATTTTAAAACTGAACATCTTTTACCTGTAAGTATGGATGAGGCATGGGATTTCTTTTCTTCAGCAAAGAATCTTGCACTTATAACTCCGCCAGAAATGGATTTTAAGATTATAAGTACGCTTGATGAAAAGGAGATTTATGAAGGTATGATCATAGATTATATTGTAAAACCTGTTTTTGGAGTTCCCTTGAAATGGAAAACAGAGATTATAAACGTGAATAAGCCACACAGTTTCACAGACAGACAATTGAAGGGGCCTTATAAAATATGGGAGCATACTCACACCTTTATACAGCAAGAAAATGGTATTTTAATGAAGGATGAAATAAAATATCAGATTCCTCTCGGCATATTGGGACAATTCGCTCATCTATTATTCGTCAGGAAAAAGGTGAAAGATATCTTTCTGTTCCGGGAAAAGGCCCTAAACAAAATTTTTTCAAATAAATTAGCGTTCTGATTTTCTGGATTAATAAATAAATTTAATCCCGGGTAATACTATATAATTGACTACTTTAACGGAATCATGAACTCTGATATTAATCCAAACAGAAATATACTTATAACCGGCGCCAGTGGTTTGATAGGTACCAGACTTATCAAAAACCTGCTGGAAAAGGGGCATAATGTCTCTGTGCTATCAAGGCAAGCTTCAAATCTCAAAGGGGTAAGTACGTATAACTGGGATGTTGATAAGCAATTAGTTGATTTGAAAGCTTTTGAGGGGATTGATACCATCATTCATCTTGCCGGTGCAGGTATTGCGGATAAGCGCTGGACCAAACAGCGGAAGCAGGAAATTGTCGATAGCAGGATCAGATCTACTCAATTATTATATCATACAATAGATGCCATTAAAGCTCCTATAAAAACATTTATATCTGCTTCAGCAGTAGGGTATTATGGTGATAGATATGATGAAATACTTTATGAGAAAAGTGAAAGCGGAAAGGGTTTTCTGGCAGATTGCTGCAAGCAATGGGAGGCAGCTGTAGACGAAGGATTGAAATCGGGAATCAGGGTAGTTAAGTTGAGAATCGGGATCGTACTTTCAAAACAGGGAGGAGCACTTTCAGAACTGGCAAGGCCGGTAAGTTTTTTTGTGGGTGCACCTTTGGGATCCGGGAAACAATGGATGCCATGGATTCATTTGACCGATTTGGTATCGATTTTTGAAAGAGCAATTGAAAATGCTGAATATTCAGGAACATTTAATGCCTGCACCCCAAATCCGGTAACTAACTATGAGTTTACCAAAATACTGGCAAAAAAACTTTTCAGACCGGTATGGCCTGTTAATGTGCCTGAGTTTGTAATAAAGACTATGCTCGGTGAAATGAGTACTGTAATCCTTAACAGCACGAGAACCTCGCCTCAGAAGCTGATGGATATGGGCTTTAGATTCCGTTACCAGGGACTGGATGCCGCTTTGTCAGAAATTTATTCCCATTAATTTTCTCTAATTTCTTTAGAATTGAAAAAGGCAGAGGTAAGTATATGCTGGTTAAGAAGGGATTTACGACTAAATGATCAAGCCGCACTGCACCATGCTTTGATGGGCAGATATCCTGTTTTACTAATCTTTATCTTCGATCCTGAAATTTTGAATAAACTTAAGGATAGAGATGACAAAAGAGTATTTTTTATTCATAATCAGCTTGTTCGGTTAAATGATGAACTTAAAGTTTATGGTTCGTCTTTATTAGTCATACATAATCAGGTTATACCTGCATTTGAAAAGCTAATGGAGCAATATAGCGTAAAGGAGGTTTATACCAATCATGATTATGAGCCCTATGCAATGGATCGTGATTCAAAAGTCGGGGAGTTTTTGTCAGGAGCAGGTATTCCTTTCCAAACCTTTAAGGATCAGGTTATTTTTGAGAAGTCGGAGATTATGAAGTCTGATGGCTCTCCCTATACTGTATTTACTCCATATTCGAGGCGATGGAAGGAGAATTTTTCCAAAATAAATCTTCCGGAGTATCCTTCTGAACGTTATTTAGCTAAATGCCTGCAGATTGAATCTTTTTCAATGCCGGAACTTGAAGAAATTGGATTTGTTAATCCTGATTTTTATTTACCATTATTAAATATTTCTGAAGAACTCATTCGGAATTATCATTTAACAAGGAACCTTCCTGCAGTAAATGGAACAAGTCATATCAGTGTTCATTTGCGTTTTGGTACAATAAGTATTCGTTATCTGGTAAAACTGGCTGCCAAATGGAATGAACAATGGCTAAATGAGTTGATATGGCGCGAATTTTTCATGATGATTCTCTATCAATACCCACATGTTGTACACAATAGTTTCAAGAAAAAGTATGACCAGATTGAATGGAGGAATGATGTGAGGGAATTTGAAGCCTGGTGCAGCGGAGAAACAGGTTATCCTATTGTGGATGCTGGTATGAGACAGTTAAATGAAACAGGGCTGATGCATAACAGGGTTAGAATGATTGTTGCCAGTTTCCTGTGCAAACATTTATTAATAGACTGGAGATGGGGTGAAGCCTATTTCGCAAGAAAACTACTTGATTTTGAACTTTCTTCCAACAATGGCAACTGGCAATGGGCCTCAGGTAGTGGTTGTGACTCTGCTCCATATTTCAGGATATTCAATCCAACTGCTCAGACTTTGAAGTTTGATCCCAAAATGATCTATATAAAAACCTGGATCAGTGATTTTAAAGTAGATTACCTGATGCCGATAGTGCAGCATGAATTTGCAAGAAAACGTGCTTTGGAGAGGTATAAAATTGCCCTGAACGAGTCATTTTTATAGTAATTCTGTTCCTTTCTGAATTTTCTCCTGCATATATTCTTAAATTTTTTACTAGGAACCTGCTTCCTTATTTTGATTCCTCTCGCCGCCTTGTCAAAGACGCAAACATCATTGTAATATTTTTTGAAAAGCCTGTTTAAACCGTGAAATTTATTAACTTCGCAATGCTGAAAAGCGGCTTTATTTTAACAGATGATTATTACTGTTTTAATATTAAAATTAATTAACCAGAACTTAGGTAGAACATGGCTGAAGATACAGAAAACGACAATTTAGTACCCCAGAACGATAGAATAATTCCAATAAATATAGAGGAGGAAATGAAGTCTGCATACATCGATTATTCGATGTCTGTTATTGTTTCCCGTGCCTTGCCAGATGTTCGTGATGGTCTCAAGCCTGTCCACCGCCGTGTGCTTTATGGAATGCTTGATCTTGGCGTTACCAGCACTAAGCCCCATAAAAAATCTGCACGTATTGTTGGGGATGTTTTAGGTAAATACCATCCACATGGTGATTCTTCGGTTTATTTTGCGATGGTTCGTATGGCTCAGGACTGGAGTTTGCGTTATCCTATGGTTGACGGACAAGGTAACTTTGGGTCCATTGACGGAGATTCTCCTGCTGCAATGCGTTATACTGAGGCAAGATTAAAAAAGCTCGCAGAAGAAATGCTTGCTGATATCAACAAGGAGACTGTTGATTTCCAGCTTAATTTTGATGATACACTGGAGGAGCCAACAGTTCTTCCTTCACGCATTCCAAACCTGCTTGTTAACGGTGCCTCAGGTATAGCTGTAGGTATGGCCACTAATATGCCTCCACACAATTTAACAGAGGTTGTGAATGCCACCATTGCTTATATTGAAAATAAAGAGGTAACAGTGGCCGATCTGATGCACCATGTTAAAGCTCCTGATTTTCCAACCGGAGGAATTATCTATGGTTATTCGGGTGTTCAGGAAGCATTTGAGACAGGCAGAGGCCGAATTGTTATGCGTGCTAAAGCCGAAATCGAAGTATATAAGGGCGATCGTGAGCGGATAATTGTAAATGAGATTCCATATCAGGTTAACAAAGCAAATATGATCGAGCAAACTGCCGGTCTGGTTAACGATAAGAAAATAGAGGGGATTTCAGAAATCAGAGACGAATCTGACAGGGATGGAATGCGTATCGTTTATGAAATTAAACGTGATGCAAATGCTTCAGTTGTACTGAATAATCTCTTTAAATATACAGCGCTTCAAACATCATTTAGTGTCAACAATATTGCTCTGGTAAATGGTCGTCCGATGATGTTAAATCTGAAAGACCTCATCAGGCACTTTGTTGATCATCGTCACGAGGTTGTTATTCGCAGGACTAAGTTTGATCTGGCAGAGGCAGAAAAAAGGGCTCATATTCTTGAAGGATTGTTAATTGCTCTGGATCATCTGGATGAAGTTATTAAATTGATTCGTGCCTCAAATAGTCCGGATGATGCACGCGTTAGTTTAATGGAAAGCTTCAGTCTTTCTGATATTCAGGCAAGAGCTATTCTGGATATGACTCTTCGTCGTTTAACAGGTCTCGAACGCGATAAGATTAAAGAAGAATATGCTGAATTAATGAATACCATTGAGTATTTGAAGTCAGTTTTGGCAGATGAAG
>CAZTRY010000103.1:0-5008 GCA_964616525.1 uncultured Sphingobacterium sp.
ATTATGAAAAAAATTATCACAATACGCTTGTTTAAACCATAGAAATCGGGGGACACTGGACGCCTAAGCATGACGACAGGGATGTGTCCACACGATAGCTGTTCGACGTGTGCCAAAAGGCAGTTCAAATACTCAGATAATCTCTATTTGTAATCCGGAATTATTGAAAACGATCTAATCACTGTACTTATACCCCGAATCACAAAGAACAGTAACAACGTTAAATGCTTTTTCATTTGCCAGCAAATATTTCTGAGCCGCAATTACATTCGCAGCGGCTGAAAAACCTACATAAAGGCCCTGATCTGAGGATAATCGCCTTTTCATACCCCTTACTTCCTCATCGCTTACCGTTATAAAATCATCTGCCAATGCTTCATCCCAATGTGGTGGAACCAATCCGTAGGCTGTACCCTGAATAATATGCTTTGGGTCATCGATCTTCCCTGTTTTCAGGATCGCTGCTTTGTCCGGTTCAACAACTATGCATTTGATGTTTGGATTGACCGATTTCAGGTATTTTGAAGTCCCGATGAAAGTTCCACCACTGCCTGCAGATGCGATAAATACATCAGCATCAGGAAGATCCCTGATAATTTCCGGTCCGGTATGATTAAAATGCGCCTTTATGGAGGAGGGATTATTGAACTGATCTGCATAGAAGGCATTCCTGGCATGAGCAATGTCTTTTGCTCTTTCAATCGCAATGGCTATGTCTGCTCCGGTTACCATTCCCGGACTACCATTATGCTGTTTGGTCAGGACAATTTCCGCACCAAAAGCACTGAGAATCTTTCTGCGTTCCGGACTGTTACCTTCCGACATCACGGCAATAAACGGATTACCAAATTGCCGGCATACCAAAGCCAGTCCGGCACCCATATTCCCACTGGTCATTTCCACGACCGTTTGACCTCTTTTCAAACTTCCATTTTCATATGCATCCAGAATAATCTGATATGCCGCCCTGTCTTTGACACTTCCTCCGGGTTGCAGATGTTCTGCTTTAGCGTAGATTTTTCCTGGCAAGGTGGCACTGATCTTGTCGAGGAAGATTAATGGGGTGTTATGGATGAGGTTTAGGGTGCTCAAGGGCTTACTATTCAAAAAATACCCGGCTTCAACTAATCTACAAATGTTTCTCTGATTACTTCTTTAACCTTGAGAATCTCGTCTCTGGTTAAACTTCCTAGAATTTTAATAATTCTTTGTCTGTCAACAGATCTGATTTGATCTAAAACAATCCAACCATGTTTATTTTCATACCATGTTTCTACCCGTGTTGGATAATTTTTTGAGCTGCTGGTCATTGGAGCTAAAACAATGGTATGTAGATATTTATTTAACTCATTTGGGGAAATAATAACACATGGACGTATCTTCTTTATTTCGCTACCAATTGTTGGATCAAGGTTAACTAAAACAATCTGATACTGCTTTAATTCCATTCCCCAAAATCTTCATCCTCAAATACATCCTGAATTAGAAGCTGGTCTTCTCCATTATCATGCATACTTTTAAATGCTTGCTCCCATCCCGCTCTAGGTTCAGATTTTGGCTTTAATATTATATAACCCTGCTCCAAGATAAGTTCTACCTTATCTGTAATGTTATATTTCTCCAAAATTGTTTTCGAAAGACGAATTCCTTTAGAGTTTCCAATAGGTACAACAGGTATATCCATAATCATAAAATGTAATTACAAAGTTAGCACATTATTGTAAACTTATAAATACTAACTATAAAAAAATTGGAGTAGAGAAATTAACCGTAGCCCACATAATTTTTAAAAACTAATCAAGCTTCAAAAAATCACCATCCACTATAAGCAGTTTAACGCCATTTTCAGTAACTGAACGATGCGAACTAAGCCCATCCGAAACTACATAAGTCCCACCCTTTTCGAGTTTAATCCGCTCGCCGGTATTTAGCTCAGAGACAAACTCTCCCTCAAGGCAATGTACAATATGCCCTTTCTGACACCAATGGTCTGCCAGATAACCTTTTGAGTACTCAACTAAGCGAATACGAAGCCCGGGGAACTGGATAGTTTGCCAATAAGCAATTCCGCTTTCACCCTTATGTTCGGTTTTTTCGATGGCTGACCAGTCGATGGTTTGGAAAGGGATGTGGCTCATTTTGGTACCCTTACCCCCATTTAAATGTATCTGTTAACCAGATTCTCCAGATACTCCTGCTTTCCACTTCTAACTTCCGGCTCACCCATTTCAACTGCAAGGTTTCTCAGATCTTCCAGACTCAGTTTTCCGGCTTCAAAATCTTTGCCTTTCCCCGAATCAAAAGAGGCATAACGATCCTGACGGATTTTTTTATAATCCGAGTGCTTCAAAATATTGTCAGCGGCAATCAGGGCTCGGGCAAAGGTGTCCATACCACCAATATGAGCATAAAATAAATCAGCAGGATCGGTTGAATTTCTGCGGATCTTGGCATCAAAATTAATACCTCCGCCACCAAAACCTCCGGCTTCAATAATCACCAGCATCGCTTCTGTCAGTTCATTAATATTATTCGGAAACTGGTCGGTATCCCAGCCGTTCTGATAATCCCCCCGGTTCGCATCAATCGAACCCAACAAGCCCGCATCAGCACTCACCTGCAGCTCATGCTGGAATGTATGTCCGGCCAGCGTGGCATGATTTACTTCAATATTCAATTTAAAATCATCCATCAAATCATACTGACGAAGGAAACTGATAACTGTAGCAGCATCGTAGTCATACTGATGTTTACTTGGCTCACAGGGCTTTGGTTCGATGAAGAAAGTCCCCTTAAATCCATTTTTACGTGCATAATCCCTTGCCATGTGCAGGAATTTTGCAAGATGTTCCTGCTCACGCTTCATATTGGTATTCAGCAGACTCATATATCCTTCACGGCCACCCCAGAACACATAATTCTCCCCATTCAGGGCAATTGTAGCATCCAGAGCTGCCTTTACCTGTGCTCCTGCATGAATCAGTACATGAAAATCAGGATTGGTCGAGGCACCGTTCATATAGCGGCGATGAGAGAACAGGTTGGCAGTACCCCAGAGTAATTTCACTCCGCTGGCCTTTTGTTTCTCTTTTGCATATGCAGTAATTGCCTGAAGGCGGCGCTCATTTTCTAAAACATCATTACCATAATCTACCACATCCACATCATGAAAACAGTAATACGGAAGGTTCATCTTGGTAATAAACTCAAATGCCGCATCCATCTTATCCTTTGCACGCTCAACAGCATCTTTTTTTGCATCCCAGGCAAAAATATGGGTCGGCTCACCGAAGGGATCAGATCCATTTCCAACAAAGGAATGCCAGTAGGCACAGGCGAAGCGCAGGGTTTCCTTCATCGTTTTACCGGCGATGATCCTGTTCTCGTCGTACCAGCGAAATGCCAATGGATTATTGGATTCGGGGCCTTCATATTGTATCTGGCTTATGCCTTTGAAAAATTCTTTTTCTCCTGTAATGATGTTTGCCATTCTGAAATTTTTATGTTTTCGAATTTATAGAATTAAATAATAATTGGTGAAAAACATAGAACTAATCTTTTGGACTTCAAAATAAAATAGGCGGTGTAATCCCGAAAGCAGTGAAGGATCCCGATTCTACGAGCAGAGAAAAATTTCTGAAGGGCTCCCTATTAACAGATCCTTCCTCACAACAAAATTTTTTAAAAGAAAACTATTACAACTGCTCATCGGGATAACGGTAATACCCTAAATTCCTGTTTGCTGACAAAAACCTATATTTATAATCAGAATAATAATCCGATACTAAACATCCGATGAAAACATATCTCTTAGCCTGTCTTAACCTCATTATTGTCCTTCAGCTTCAGGCTCAAAATCATGAAGAATCAAATTATGATGAGTCCAAAGTCCCTGCATATACCCTGCCGGATGTACTTAAAACAAGTAATCATAAAACGATAAAAAACAAAAAGGCATGGGAAAAAATCAGAAGACCTGAAGTGCTGACTTTGTTAGAAGATAATATTTACGGGCAGGTACCTAAGTCTTTTGAAGAGATCCGCTTTTCAGTTCTAAGTGAAGATAAAAACAGCATGAATGGCAAAGCAAATCGTAAAGAAGTTCTGATTGAGGTGTTCAACAAAAATAAAAGTGTTAAAATCAATTTGCTTCTTTTTACTCCCAATTTTGCCTCAAAGCCGGTTCCGGCATTTTTACTGATCAATAATCGTGGTAAAGAGAATACTGACCCTAGCCGAAAGATTATAAGCGAATTCTGGCCTGCAGAAGTTGCAATCGAAAGCGGTTATGCAATTGCTGCCTTTCATGTGAGTGATCTCGCGCCGGATAATAAAGACGAGTTTATGAATGGTGTGCTGCAATTGTATCCCGAACAATTAAAGGCTGATAATGGTATGCGGGCGATAGGTGCATGGGGATGGGGAGCCAGCAGGGTAATGGATTATTTTGAAACGGATTCTCAGATCGATAAGAAAAGGATTGCACTTGCCGGACATTCACGGGGAGGAAAGGCATCTCTATGGGCAGCTGCACAAGACCAGAGATTTGCTATTTGTATAACAAATTGTTCAGGAAGTACAGGTGCTGCACTTGCCCGCAGACAATTTGGAGAACGGGTGAGAAGGATTAATACCTCATTCCCTCATTGGTTCAATACCAATTATAAAAAATATAACGATCATGAAGAACTTTTGCCGGTTGATCAGCATATGCTCATCTCTCTGATCGCCCCCCGCCCGGTTTATGCCACGAATGCCTCCGAAGATCTTTGGGCCGATCCCACAGGCACTTTTCTATCTCTGAAAAATGCAGAGGAAGTATATACCTTATATGGGTTAAAGTCTAAACTGCCTGATGCTCCTCCGGGATTAAATACGCCGATAATTGAATCTCCATTGGCGTATCATAACCGGGTAGGAAAACATGATCTGACTGTTTATGACTGGAAACAATTCATAAGGTTTGCGGATTATCATTTTGGGAAAGGAAGGTAGGATTTTTTGTCAT
>CAZTRY010000103.1:5108-11501 GCA_964616525.1 uncultured Sphingobacterium sp.
TACGATTCAAGCCTACAAATGCCTCAGCAGCAATTCCTTCCATTCCTGATAGATCGTCTCGTATTCCTTTGATTTTTGAGGTTCGATTTTGCGGAGTGGTTTCAAATTTGAAAATGCATTCCCGGTACTGAACTCCCCAACACCGATACCGGCGCCAATAGCAGCTCCGATACTGCCTTCATTGCTATACAGTTCAACCGGAACACCACATGCATTGACAAAGGCTTCAATAAAAAGTTCACTTGAAAACATATTCGCCTTGCCGGCGCGTATTAGTGTGGGGTTCATTCCGTTCTCACGCATAATGTCAAGCCCGTAGCGAAAAGCAAAGGCGATCCCCTCCTGGACTGCCCTGAAAATATGTGCCCGACTATGTATGTTCAGGTCGATATTATGGAAGTGGGCACCGATATTCCTATTATTAAGCATTCGCTCAGCTCCATTTCCAAATGGCAGGATTCTTAATCCTTTACTACCTACGCTGATCGAGGAGGCTTCAATATTCATGGTGTCATAGGCAAGGCCCGATGCAATTACATCCCTGGTCCAGCGATTCAGAATACCGGTACCATTGATGCAAAGCAATACTCCGATTCGTTTTTGCTCCTCCGAAAAATTAACATGAGCAAAGCTGTTGATCCTTGATTCTTTATCAAAAGTCAGCTGGTCTGACACCCCATAAATCACTCCTGAAGTACCACCATTAGCCGCAACTTCACCCGGATTTAAAACATTGAGAGATAGTGCATTATTGGGCTGGTCTCCTGCTTTATAGCTAACGGGTATGCCCGGTTTTAATGAAAGTCTTCCGGCAATTTCAGCACTCAGGCGGCCATGATCCGAAAATACAGGCTGAATCTCAGGGAAAATATCTTCAGGGAAGCCGAAATGATTTAAAACTTCCTTTGAAAGTTCATTTCTGGTAAAATCCCAGAATACACCCTCCGAAAGTGATGAAACGCTGATATTGATCTCCCCGCTAAGCTTCATGGCTATAAAATCTCCGGGAAGCATCACTTTATGGATTTTTTCAAAAACCTCCGGTTCATTTTGCTTCACCCAGGCCAACTTTGAGGCTGTAAAGTTTCCGGGTGAATTAAGCAGATTGCTTAGGCATTTTTCTTCACCAATCGCCTGAAATGCATCATTACCAATATCAACAGACCTGCTATCGCACCAGATAATGGAATTACGGAGTACCTTTTGTTCTTTATCAACCAATACCAGTCCGTGCATCTGATAAGCAATTCCAATTGCACCAACCGCTTTCGGATCGTACAATCCGGAAGAATTTGCCTTAATAATTGCCTGCTGAACATTTTCCCACCATATTTCAGGCGATTGCTCTGCCCATCCGGGATGTTCAGCAATGATTGCCGATTCAGTTTCAGGATATTGAACCGTACACAATGATCCTTGAGTTTGAGAATCAATAACTGATACTTTAATTGAAGAAGTGCCGAGGTCAATACCGAGTAATAGCATTAGCAGGATTTTGTCTTAGAATGATTTATAAAATTGTTATCAGTTGTCTGTTACCAGTTGTCAGGAAAAATATGAGAAATACCTGAATTTTCGCTCTGCCCGATAACAGGCAACCCATAACTGATAACAAATCAAATAAGTTTTTGATAAGTCCGCCACCATAAATCAGGCATCTCACCCGAATTTGCTGTTTGATAATCTTCATAGCGGCATGGTACCAGGTGATGCCTTTCATTCTTCGACTTCCCTGCGGGATAAGGAACCTGCATCCACCATCGATCTGATTTTTTGCTCTTGACAAAGACCAGTTCATGAGAACCGTCTTTAAGTCCGGCCCGGTAAGTGATGTATTGTGACTTGGGTAATAAAGGAAACTCCTTCTTTCTGTTATAAAATCCATCTACAAAATACCAAACCATCTGCGCGAGCAGCATTGCGGTTTGACCGTTCAGATCATAGGCCGGATTATATTCATAGAATCCTATCGAAGAGAGCTTATCATTCATACCGGCATATCTTGCAATCTGGCATGCATGCTCTCCGTAAAAACCATTTGGTGTAGCATTGGCATTGCCTGCAGCATCCGATGAACGTATGGCAGAAATATCAAAACTGATCATATTTGCGTTGCGGATTACAGGTTCTGCAAGATTGATACTCCCTGCAAAATCACCCAGGCGATGTACATCAAAATAGAGTTTATCCATCAGCTTCAAACTTTCCTGATTAACATAGAAGGTCTGGTATCCGATATTACTGAAATTGAAAAGGAAATTGGGTTCGTGCAAAAAAATCTTGTTCAGATAGGAAATTGAGGTAGTTTCGATCGTTCCGTCGATATTATCATCAAGGTCAAAATGCGAATCCACCACCAGCAGGTCTACCTTCTGTTCCAGCTCTTCATAAGCCATGAACTGCGGATAGGTCAGATCCTGACCACCCCCAATTATCACCGGTAAAATGTTCTTTTTGATCAGTTCAGCGACTAATAGCTTTAGAGCAACATAAGTATCAGATACCTTATGTCCGGCACGGATATTTCCCAGGTCAACAATACGGGTGTTATAATTGCCTTCGTTAAGCTCATAAAATTTTTGTCTGAATGCATCAGGAGCCAGGGCTGAACCAATATTATTGATCGAATTCCTGTCCTCCAACACACCTATTAGGGCAATATCAAAAAGACCGGTATCGAGATCCGGAAAATCATCATGGAAGGCTACAATCTTAGATCCTAAATGACTTGTATAAAAACCATTTTCAGGGCTAATGGAATCTAAATCAAGCGGACTAAGAAAATCGGATAATGACATATTAATTGTTCCTGTAATTTAATTGACAATTTTATAATTGAACAGCCCCCGATTAATTTTGCTTATAAAAAATTGAAGAAGAATCAGATAATTGAGAACAGACTCAAAGCAAATATCAGTTTATTCAGTTACTTTTGAAAGCATTTAAAAAAATTCATCCGGATGATTTTAGTTACCGGCGCTACCGGTTTTTTAGGTTCAGAATTAATCAGCCAATTGCTGCTCAGAGGAGAAAAGATCAGAGCAATCAAGCGCGATACATCCCGGATACCCCAAATTTTAACAGACAAAACAGATATTGAGTGGTTCAATGCCGACATTCTTGATTATTTTGCCCTGAGTGAGGCCATGGAAGGAGTAAGTCATGTATATCATTGTGCAGCTATGATATCCTTCCATCCCAGAGACAAAAAAGAGATGCTTAAAGTGAATGTGGAAGGTACCTCAAATCTGCTTAACATTTGCATGGAAAAGAACATCCGGCGCTTTTTACACGTGAGTTCAATTGCCGCACTGGGTGAGAGCAAAAAAGGCAAGCTGATTACTGAGAAGAATCACTGGGAATTCGGGTCAGGTCAAAGTACCTATTCAATCTCAAAATATAAGAGTGAGATGGAGGTTTTCAGAGCTGCGGCAGAGGGCTTAAATGCAGTCATCGTAAATCCATCAATCATCATCGGTAAAAATGCGGGTAAAGAAGGAAGCGGGCAATTATTTGAAGCAATACGGAACGGCCTGAATTATTTTCCCGGAGGGAGTTCTGGCTACGTGGATGTTGCGGATGTTGCCAAAACCATGATCCTTTTAATGGAAAGTAATTTCTCAGATGAGCGTTTCATTATCAATTCAGAAAATCTGACTTACAAAGAGTTTTTTTCGAGTATCGCCCAGAAATTTGGAAAAGAGCCACCTGCCATATCCTTAAAACCCTGGATGATGTACACCGCATGGCTGGTAAGCCGGTTAATTACCTTCTTAACAGGTAAACGATTTGGTCTGAGTTCAAAAACCGTTCGAAGTGCATTCGAAAAACATTCCTATTCCAATGAAAAAATCAAAAAGGCATTAAATTTTAATTTTAAATCTGTTGATGAGTCCATCAGCGAAATTTGCCTGCATCTTAAAAATAGTTAATCCCCTAATTAATAAAGCATTGAAACAGTTTTATATCATAGATTTCGACAGTACGTTTACCCAGGTAGAAGCTTTGGATGAGCTTGCACGTATTTCATTAATGGACCATCCCGACAGGGAAAAGATCTATCAGAAAATTGAAGATCTGACAAATGCTGCCATGGAAGGTAAAATGTCCTTCCGGGAAAGCCTGACAGGAAGGGTTCAGCTTCTGGAAGCTGATCGCGATCATTTGAAAACCTTGGTAAGTCTGCTGAAAAAGAAAGTTTCCTCATCTTTCTCCAGGAATAAAACTTTCTTCAAAAAACATGCGGATTCAGTACTGATTGTTTCAGGCGGATTTAAGGAATTTATTACGCCAGTTGTCCTTCCCTATCATATCCGGAAGGAAAATATTTATGCGAATACCTTTGTTTTTGATGAAAAGGGGAAGATTATAGGTTATGATGAAAATAATCCGCTTTCCAATGAAGGGGGAAAAGTTAAATTACTGAAAGAACTCGACCTCAAGGGTGATATTTATGGGATTGGCGACGGGCATTCCGATTTCCAGCTAAAGGAATTCGGGATGATCAAAAAATTCTATGCTTTTACCGAGAATATAGAACGGAAAACGGTTGCTGAAAAAGCCGACCATGTTACACCGAGTTTTGATGAGTTTCTCTATGTCAATAATTTACCAAGGGCCATTTCCTATCCAAAAAACAGGATTCTTTGTCTGGTGATAGGTGATGTGCCTGATCTGGCTATCCAAACTTTAAAAAAGGATGGATTTTCTATTCGTCATAAGAAAACCTTTGAAGAAAAATATGTCCCGGATGTGGGTATGATGCTGCTGGCAAATGGCGAACTTTTGGAAAGGGAAAAGCTGGAACGTGCAGTAAAACTAAAAACAATCGGATATCTTGGCAACAGCGAGCCTAAGCTTTCCCATGGTTTATGTACTGATATGGGTATTGTCATATTTGACGACCCGAAGCAAAGTCCCAAGAACCCCGAATTCATTGCCAAAAGGATGATCAATTTTATCAACCACGGCCATACTTATGTGAGTGCGAACTTTCCTAACCTTCAACTCCCAAGGATTGCAGGAGCACATCGATTGATTCATATTCACAAAAATATGCCGGGTATTATGGCTCAGATCAATAAGGTTTTTGCTGATCATCACATTAATATCGTGGGACAGTACCTGATGACCAATCCAAGCATCGGCTATGTAATTACTGATGTGAGTGATGAGTATGATAAAAAAGTATTGAAGGCACTTAAGCAGATTGATCACACGATAAAGTTCAGAATACTCTATTAAGCAGAAAGCTTAAAGCCTAAAGCTCAAAGCAGCTTTAAGTACGATTTTTCAACAAAATTCATTAAATTGCCAGCCTGATTAAATTTTTATATTGTGTCTGATAAATTAAATATTTCTGTTACAAAAACAGCCCAATCACGTTTGGCTGATATTGATTTCAACAATTTGCCTTTTGGAAAGACCTTTTCCGATCATATGTTCATTGCGGATTACAGTGAGGGAGCATGGAAAAACTTCAGAATTGTGCCCTACGGCGAGATCGGGTTCAGTCCTGCAATCTCTGCCCTGCATTACGGACAGGCATTTTTTGAAGGAATTAAGGCTTACAAACATGCAGATGGAAAAGTCAGCATCTTCCGCCCGGATAAAAATGCAGAGCGTTTTAATCTTTCTGCAAAGCGTTTATGCATGCCTGAACTTCCGGTTGATATCTTTCTAAAGAGTCTTGAAACATTGGTTGATCTTGACAGAGAATGGGTTCCCTCACAGGCAAATCATAGCCTGTATATCAGACCATTTATGTTTGCTACCGATCCTTTTTTAGGTGTAACACCTTCATCCACCTATAAATACATCGTTTTAACCGGACCGGTTGGTCCATATTTTTCAAAAAACCTGAAGGTAAAAGTTGAAACCTATTATTCAAGAGCATGTGATGGTGGGTTCGGTTTTGCTAAAGCAGCAGGAAACTATGGTGGCTCAATGCTACCAGCTATGAAAGCAACTCAGGAAGGTTTTGACCAGCTGATCTGGACAGATTCAAAAGAACATGCCTATGTTGAGGAGCTGGGAGCTGCAAATATCATGTTCATGATGGATGGGAAGTTAATCACTCCATCTACGAGGGATACCATTTTGAAAGGCGTAACCCGCGACACGGTTTTAACTTTAGCAAAAAGTTGGGGAATTGAAATTGAAGAACGCAGAATCTCAGTCGCAGAGATTATCAAAGGAATTAATGAAGGCCGGATTACTGATGCATTTGGTGTTGGAACAGCCGCAACAATTGCCCATATAGCCGAAATTGGACATGAAGGCGAACTTTATACCCTTCCTGACCCTGCTAAACGGGTATTCTCTAACCGCGTTCTTGACACATTAAATGAATTAAGATATGGCCGCTCTGGTGATGAGCATGGCTGGAATTTT
>CAZTRY010000104.1:0-11405 GCA_964616525.1 uncultured Sphingobacterium sp.
TTAATGTTATCAAATGTTTTAAAAAATGAAAGAGCCATTCAAATGAGCATTCGAATAATAGAAATTTTTGTCCGTCTGAGAGAAATGCTGAGTTTATATAAAGATGTTGCTATTCTTATTGAACAAATTGAAAATAAACTAGGCAAGCAAGATCAAAAAATTGAATTACTTTTTTCTTACCTCAATCAATTTTTGCAAAAGGAGGAGAGTCCCCGTATTCCAATTGGTTTTAAACAGAAAACATAAATCCTGACTTAGCGCTTATATATCAGCCCAAAGAAGAAATAAATAATTTATTGCATTTACCAATTATTATTATTTACTTTGAAAATCAAAGTACTTTTAAATGAAAGAAAAAGATATACATTCTGAGCTGGCCTCTATCAGATCACTAATGGAACGCTCGTCCAAATTCCTTTCCCTCAGTGGATTATCGGGAGTTCTGGCAGGTATATATGCCCTGATTGGTGCATTCATCGGACACAAAATTCTTAATGAAAAATACGGAGGTTTAGTTATAAGTGATTCATATACAGACAATTCAACCATCTATCATCAGCTTATTCTGATTGCAGGATTGATATTATTGCTTTCTGTATTAAGTTGTCTGCTGCTTTCTGTAAGGCAGGCGAAAAAGAAAGGAGAAAACTACTGGAATCCGATAAGCCGGCGTTTGATGAGCAGCATGGCAATACCATTATTTAGCGGCGGACTCTTTATAATTATTCTATTTTTACGGCAGGAATATGACCTGATAGCAGCTGCATGCCTGATATTTTATGGATTGTCTTTAATATCAGCAAGCCAGTACACCTTCTCGGACGTGAAATGGCTGGGCATCTGTCAGGTTATTCTGGGTTTACTGGCAGCCCTGATTCCGGAATCCGGACTTTTGTTCTGGGTAATCGGATTTGGACTCCTGCATATTATTTATGGTACTGTCATGCATTTTAAATATAACCGGTGAAAACATCCCTGGAACAGTTTGATAAAGCTTTTGAAAACCGGATACGCCTGCAGATCATGAGTGTATTGCTTGCCAATGAGCATTATGATTTTAACTCCCTGAAGGAATTATTAGATGTAACCGACGGGAATCTGGCATCCCATATCAAAGCCCTCGAAAAAGAGGAATACATCCTGGTGAATAAAACCTTTATCGGAAAGAAACCAAATACCCAATATTCAGTTTCTGAAAAGGGCCGCAAAGCCTTCATCAAGCACCTGGAAGCACTTGAAAATATAATTAAACAACAGAAAATATAATATTTTTTTATCCATATACTTTTAATTTCAAAGTACTTTTAAATAACTAAAATGAAAATTGAACTAACCACAGAAAACAAAGGATTTAACAGCTGGTTCGGCGGATCAGTCTTAATCAAATTAGGCCTGATCGGCTTTCTAACCATTTTACTATTAATTCCTTCCTCCCTGATACAGGATCTGATAGCGGAACGACAAAACAGGCAGAAAGAAGTGATCCGGGAAGTTTCGGATAAATGGTCGGGCAGCCAGCTTGTACAGGGACCGGTTCTGGTGCTCCCCTATAAAACTACAATCATCCCCGAAGCTGCAAACACTAATAAAAGCAGTGCCCGGGAAATTATAACCAATATTTATATTCTGCCAGAAAGCCTGAACGTCTCTTCAAAAGTGAATCCTGAGGTACTTCACAGAGGGATTTTTGATGCCGTGGTTTATAACAGCAAAATTCAGGTCAGGGGAAAGTTCAGCGCCCTGGAACTGATAAAATCAAACATTGACCCTGCAATGATCCAATGGGATAAAGCAAAAGTAGCTATCGGACTTAGTGATTTAAAGGGACTTAAAAACAACCCGCTCATCAGGCTTGGAAATGAGAGTTATTCAGTTGAACCCGACCTAAATTCACTTAAATTATTCACCAATAACCTGATCATCCTTCCCAACCTGAATACAGGGAAGAGCACTGCACTCAACTTTAGCTTTGACCTCGACCTAAGGGGAAGTGAGAAGCTCAGTTTTTTACACCTGGGTAAGAATACCACTGTCAAAATTGAGGGTGAATGGAATAATCCAAGCTTTACAGGTAGGTATCTGCCGGATGAACGCTCGGTTACGGGAAAGGCCTTTTCGGCTACCTGGAAGATGCCTTACTACAACAGACCCTATCCCCAGCAATGGATCGAAGAAAATACAAGTTTAAATTTGACAGATACGCTTGTTAAAGGAAAGAGTGAACCGGATAACCGGGCAACTTTTGGCCTGGATCTCCTCTTACCGGTAGATCAGTATCAAAAAACCACCCGTGCGTCAAAATACGCCATAATGGTTATTTTACTATCCTTTCTTTCCCTCTTCTTTACCGAGCTGCTGAACAAAAGAAATGTTCACTTTCTTCAATATGTGCTGATTGGTGCCGCAATGACTATTTATTATACTCTAATTCTTGCTCTTAGCGAACAAATGGGCTTCAATACGGCCTATATCCTTGCCTCAGCAGCCACCATCGGCCTGATCGGAACATTCATCTGGTCATTGCTAAAAAACAGGAAGGCAGCCCTTCTCTTTGCCGGAATACTTAGCATGTTCTATGGTTTTATTTTTGTAATTCTTCAACTTCAGGATATGGCTCTTTTGGTTGGAAGTATTGGTTTATTTGTCATTATTGCTACTTTAATGTATCTGTCCCAAAAAATTAGCTGGGCAAGTAATAAAGAGGAAGAACCAAACAGCAGATTTTAATCATGTTCGGATTTAGCAAAGGTTATTTTGGATTGACAGTAATGCTGTTTTTGGTTGAAGTGCTGATCGCGATGTATGTTCACGATAACTTTATCAGGCCCTATTTTGGAGATTTTCTGGTTGTAATGTTGATGTATTGTTTCATCAGGATTTTTACCAATCCCGGACCGAAGCCAACTGTGTTGGCCGTACTGATGTTTTCTTACCTGATAGAAGTACTGCAATACCTGAATTTTGTTGAAAGAATCGGACTTGGCAATTCAGAACTTGCCCGGACGCTTATCGGTACATCCTTTGAATGGATAGATCTTGTGGCCTATACCTTGGGCTGTGCAGCAATTCTATGGTTTGAAAGAATGAAACTTAGGAGCAGGGGTCTTAAGAACCAGAAAATATGAAGTATTTTGTGAAAAAAGATTCGATAGTCCGCAGGATCTGGGGTAACGGAGACACCATACTCCTGATCTTTGCCGGAGCATCTGCAGAGTTTGCCTTGAATAAAGCCGTCGACTGGCTTTATTTCACCGGTCGTCTTCCTTCAGATCCTCTAAATCGACTATTCTCCACCGTAGCTTATGCCCGTCTGATTGTTTTTTCTGAAAATGATGAAGCGATGCAGGCCATTGATAAAATTGCAGCAATCCATAAGGGTGTAGAAGATTCCCGTGGTCAAAATATACCGGATTGGGCCTATCGTGACGTTTTATTCATGCTGATTGATTATTCCATACGCTCTTTTGAGTTATTGGAGCAGAAACTAAATGCAGGCGAAAAGGAGGAAGTTTATTCTGTTTTCCAAAGGATGGGATCGAGAATGGGTATTAAAGACCTGCCCATAAACTATCAGCAATGGCTGCAAATGCGTAATTTATCCATTAATGAAAACCTCCTGAATGGCGATTTTACCAAAGATCTCTACAAACAATATAAAAAGCATTTGGGATGGTTCAGATACCTGATCTTAAAACAGGCCCAAATACTGCTTGTTCCAGATAAGGTTAACGAACTGCTTGGCCTTGGAAAGAACCCCCTTTCGGCATACATGCTCAATATGTACAAGTTCAGCCGGATAATCCGGTTAAAATCAATGCTAAAAAACCTGATCTTGCCACCAGCCTATAAAAAGGAAATTCTGGCGATGGATATCCATAGTGGATAATCCATGTAATTAAAATAGCATCCCGAAGGAATATAGTAAATGCCAGGAACTCTGACCAGAACCTATGAAAAGTCCATACGAGTGCAAATAGCAATTGTACTAAAAATTTTATGGAACGGGATTTGCAATAAAAATATCTGAATTCCATTTAGTAAACACATAAGAAAAAATCTGTTGAGTGCCGAATGCTGAACTCCTATTATTTATCAATAAACTCAATTGGGAAAATAAATCTAAATTTGTAATGACTTCAAAAACCTAAATCCTAGTTCAAGTTTAATCAATACCCATATTCTTAAAGCGATTTTTCCCGGAATGCATTATAAATATTTTATAACCCTTCTTCTTTTCTTAGGTATTCATCAGTCAGTTAATGCAAGCTTCGTATTCAATCCAAATTCAATAGCAGCATATCAGGCAATATTTGATCTGCGGTTTAATGATGCAAGGAGATACATCAGGGACGAAAAATTTAATAATCCACAAAATGGTATTCCGGTCCTGCTGGATAGTTATATCGATTTTTTATTTCTGCTTACTTCAGAAAATAAGATTGAGTTCGAAAAGTTTAAGGACAGAAAATCAAACAGGATTGATGCGATTAAAAAAAATGATAAAAATTCACCCTATTATCTTTTTGCTCAGGCTGAGATTTACCTTCAATCAGCAATGATTAAGGCCAAATTCGGAGAATACATGTCTTCGACCTATGATTTCAAGAGGGCGAAAGACTTATTAAAAGAGAATAATGAGAAGTATAAAGACTTTTTGCCCAATCAGAAAAGCCTGGGCTTAATAGAAGTGATCTTTGGTGCCATCCCCACAAATATGAAAGGAATAGCGAGTGTATTGGGTATTGAGGGAAATATCACAAAAGGGAATAAGCAACTGGAAAGATTCAGACAGCAGATTGCAAATAGTAAGTATAGCTATTACAATGATGAAATAGTCTTTTTGCTCTGCTTTACAAATGTAGATGTGATTCAGGGCAGGAATAGTTACAGCTATGTAACACCGCTTTTGAATAGCATGAATGATAAAAGCCTCCTCAAAACTTATTTACAGGCTTACACTGCCTTTAGAACGGGCCATGCCGATGCGGCAATTAAATTTATTGAAGCCGCACCCAAAGGCAGTCAGTACGCTGACCTTCCGCTTATGGATTATCTGATGGGGAATGCTAAACTTTGCCGGATGGATTCGGATGCAAACCTATACCTCAACAAGTTTGCTAATGAAACCCTCAGTACCAATTATATAAAGGATACTTACCTCAGGCTTGCATTTTATTATCTGATAAGAAATAATATTTCTCAATACAATTATTATTTAACCCTGGTGAGAACTAAAGGTTCAGTAATTAATGAAAAGGATAAGCAGGCCTTGAAAGAAGCAAATGATGTAAAGCCTAATCTAACCTTATTGAAGGCAAGACTCTATTTTGATGGCGGCGGTTATAATAATGCACTGGCTCAATTAAAATCAATTCAGGTTAATGAATTGAAAAGCCAGCGGGATAAGCTTGAGCTCCACTACCGTTTTGGGCGAATCTATGATATGATGAATGATTTTGATGATGCCCTGCTATATTATCAGCGAACAATTAATCTGGGAAAAAATCAAAGCTATTATTATGCAGCTTATTCAGCCTTAAAATCCGGTAATATCTACGAATACATCAAGAACGATAAAAAAGCAACCGAGTATTATAATTTGGCTCTGGGAATGAAAAACCATGAATATCAAATTGGGATTGACACTCATGCAAAAGAAGGCTTAAGAAGGCTTAGTGAATAAGAACATAATTTAATTTTTATATCCGGCAGAGTATCTTTAATTTAAAAATTATATTTGATTTTATACTTTTACAGGTATCAAAATCTGCTTAAATTCTTAAAGACGAGATTATAATTAAAACTTTAGCTTAAAATGCCGGAAAAAAAGATACTGATAACCGGAGCAAGCAGGGGTTTGGGCCTGGCAATTTCAAATGCGTTATCAGAAGAATATACCTTAATCTTACATGCCACGCGCAAGGAAAGTTTTAACAATATTGATCCTAAACACCATGTGCTTTGCGCTGACCTAAGCGATCCAAACGAACTCACCGAATTTTGTAAACGTTTAAAAAAGGAACATGGGGATACCTTATATGGGGTAATCAATAACGCAGGTATTACTTTTGATAAACCCATCATTTATCAGCCGGAAAGCGAAATTGACCGTATGCTGCAGGTAAACCTGAAAGCGCCGATTATGATCTGTAAGGCTGTGATGAAACAATTCCTGTTAAATAAACGTGGAGTGATTATCAATGTAAGCTCATGCGTGGGCGAAACTGGCAACGCGTTTCAGGTGGTATATTCAGCAACCAAAGCCGGAATGATCGCTTTATCAAAATCACTGGCAAGGGAGGTTTCAGCGTTGAATGAAGAGCACGACATCAGAATTTTAAGTGTTGCACCTGGCTTCATTGAAACAGATATGACAGAAAAAATCCCTGATAACTACAGAAAGGACTATTTAAAAGCAATTCCAGCCAATCGGTTTGGTAAAGTAAATGAGGTTGCAGAGGTAGTGGCTTTCCTCTTATCAGAAAAAGCATCATACATTAATGGAACTAACATAAATATAAATGGTGGGATATTATGATAAGGGCAAACATGTAGACAGCCTCTGTTCAATACACCCGAAAGAAATACTGATTGCCTACGGTCCTAAAAAGCTGCTTGTAGATAAATATCACTGGCACTCACCCAAAATAGGTATTGTAGCGAGCTATACTCCCACAGAATATGATGTTGAGGACCATTTTGGCATATTCAGAGGGGTAGACCAGATAGAATCTTTTGTACAGGCTACCGCTGCATCTTTAGGCATGTTTCTGGTCTGTCAGAAAAATAATTGTGCACCCGAAGATTTGAGGGATAAATCTGTCCCGGGCTTTATCAGTGTAGGCAACGTGAACTTTATGACCGCATTGGAGAAGGGTGATACTTATGTTATGCTGGGGAAAATAACTTTTTATAAATTCAAACAAATGGTTTGCGATGGAAGGATCTACAGATGCCCCCAGGGATTAGACCTTGATGAGTATTTTAAAGATTTTAACGAAGAACGTCTACTCAAATATGATCTCTCACCTGATTTTAAACTTATATCTGATCTCTATGATATAACCGGGCGGGAAATTGAAATTGAATACTTTAGAGCAATTAACGAAAAGAAAATATAAATGGAAAGACAAGAAATTATCGACGGTTTGATAGAGGTACTCAAAACTGTAAGAATGATAGAACCCGAAAAATTAGTAGGTGTAACAGAAGAAACAGATTTTTTAGCTGATATGAGTGTACCATCCTCACAAATGATTGCTATTGTCGCAAAGGTCGAGCAAAAGTTTGGTATTGAGTTTGAGGACGATGATATTGATGGTTTAGGATCAACAGTAAAAGATGTTGTTGATCTCATTTTAAAAGTTAAAGCACGTGGCTAATATTCCCGGCAGAAAAGTTGCAGTAGTTGGTATGGGAGGGGCTTTTCCCACCTGCAAGAACCTGTCTGAATTTAGCAGCAAGTTATTTGCCAACAAAAGTCTGATCCGCACATTCGATGATGCCATGGCTTATGAAAAGCAGGTCAGATCTACGGTAGCGGGTTTTATCACAGAGCCGGAAATGGATCTGGAGGTAATCTGGGATCCTATGGAAGGTCTCTATCCGGAAACCTATGTAGATAAATTAAACCGAATCCCTGATGCGAATTTGGCTACTTCCGATGTAGGAAGCATTTGGACAATGCTGGCAACACAGGATGCCATAAAAATGGCCGGCTGGTCAACAAATTTAGTCCAGTCGGAGCAAACCGGGGTGGTGATTGGTTCCGGTGGTTCAGCTAATGTGATATTAAGAAACGGTTGGCATAATTTTTACGTTTTTGGAAGAAAAACACGGCACTCCGGTGGTCATACAGTAGACCGCACTATGACCTATCGTGAAGCAGCCAATGTGTCTGTTCTGATCAAAAACAAAGGCGTCTGTGAAACCATCAGTTCTGCATGTGCAACCGGATTGGGTAATATCGGACATGCATACAGGTTAATCAAATACGGACTTCAGGACCGCGCAATTGCCGGTGGAGTAGAAAGTACCTCACTCGAAACCTTCATTGGTTTTGATGGGATGATGGTATTAAGCCGGGGATTCAGCCCTGAAGAAAGCTCACGGCCATTTGATATGGCTAGAAACGGCTTTGTATGCTCATTTGGTGCTGGTATTGTTGCTCTTGAAGAATATGAGCAGGCAGTATCCCGGGGTGCTGATATCTTAGGAGTAATTGACGAATATTTTAACAACTCAGACGGTGATGGTGATATGTTCTATCCGTCATTTGAGGGACAACAGAGGTTGTGGAAAGGAGTACTTGCAGGGTCTGACGAAAAACCGGATGTAGTTAAAGCGCATGGTACATCAACACCTGTAGGTGATGCCGTTGAACTGTTAAGTATAGTTGATGCTTTAGGAGAAGAAGGTTACCATGTATCTGCTCCAAAATCACAATTTGGACATATGTTAGGAGGGGCAGGCTCAGTAGAATTTATAACTGCATTACTCATGTTGAAAGAACAAAAGGTATTGCCTTGTTTAAATTCACCGAATCTCAACCCCGAACTGGAAACATTCCAGAAGCATCCTGATTGGACCGGCCCTGAAAAACCTCTGGCAGCTTACCGGCACTTACTTCCGCAAGAAAGCTTTTCAAAGCCTATAAACAGCATTGTTTGTCTTAATTACGGGTTTGGCGGCACTAACAGTGCCTTAAAATTGTCGAAATATGATAAATAATTCAGGTAAGGTTGCAGCAATTTTCGGAGTAAGGAATGAAGAATCCATCGCTTATCATATTGCGGTAAAATTGCATCAGTCTGGCTGCAAAATTGCCTTAAGCTATGTTGAAGATACCCGCGATGAGGTACTTTACCTGCTTGAGAATCTGGGTCTTGATTCCGGTCTGGCCATGCAGGTGGATGTAAGGGACGAAGCCCAGATCAGCAACTTTCTGAATTCGGTATACAATACGCATGGACCGATAGATTACATTTTACATGGCGTTGCCTATGCCAATACGAAAGTACTGTGTTCAAACTTTCTCGGCAGTTCAGAGCCTGTACCAGAATATATTGATATTCCTTTCGAAGATCTGATGGATTCTTTTAATATCAGTGCCTATTCTCTGTTAAGAATAGCCCGTGTAGCCGAAAGTTTGTTACAGAAAAATGCCTCTATACTAACCCTTACCTATAATGCGGCAAACCGTGTCATTCCGCAGTATGGTGGAATGGCTATCAATAAGGCCGCTCTTGAAAATATCATGATCTACCTGGCAAGCTACTTTCGCAATAAGCAGGTTCGGGTTAATGCCATTTCTGCCGGACTGGTAATGACTACTTCATCCGGTGGAATCAATGGGGTACGTAAAATGCGTAAATTAGGAAAATACATGGCCCCATTAGGGAATATTGATGCCGGCGATGTTGGGGATGCTGCACTTTACTATTTTTCTGATCTTTCGAAAAAAGTAAGCGGCAATATTCATTTTGTGGATGGTGGATTTAATATCATGGCAGTACCTGTAATAGATGCAGAGTGAGTTAGAAACTTCTGTAAATCAAATAACTGCACAGCGTAACTTTGCTGTCGGAAATGATTTGGTGCACATAGAAAATTTCAGGCTTTCACTTAGCGATCTATTCATAAAAAAAGTTTACACACCGGCTGAGATTGCCTATTGCGAAAGCTTTAGTGATTCTTTACAGCGTTATGCCTCTACCTGGGCAGCTAAGGAGGCTGTTTATAAAGCCATAAAGCAACTGGATTCATCACCTCTGGGGTGGAAAAAAATAGAAATTAGCAGGGCCAAAAAAGCAGGAATGCCGACGGTGGTATTACCGGCTCATCTTAAAAACTTCGAGGTAAGCCTTACAATATCACATGATGCAGAGTATACCTGGGCACTGGCATTAATTAATGCAATAGTTTAATCCATTGACCTCACACTATTATAATTCCGATTTTGTTGATCTCCATTACTATAAATATGGAAACGGTAAGGAGCATATGCTATGTTTTCATGGTTTTGGCATGCATGGAAAGCAGTTTCTTACCCTGGAAAGAACTCTGGGAGACCGGTATACATTCTGGGGATTCGATCTCTTATTTCACAAAGCAACAAAACTGAAAGATCAAAGCCTGAGCAACATCAAAAACGGATTAACTAAAAAAGCGCTTGCCGGCTTCATTTCTGATTTCTGTACTGCTCATGAGATCGAACGTTTCTCGGTAATAGGTTATTCAATGGGTACGCACTATGCCACTACTATTGTTGAAGAGCTTCCCGATAAAATCAATGAATATATCCTGGCAGCGCCATCATCCATGAAGCCGGGAAACATCATCCGGTTCTTTAGCAGGAATAAAGTCGGAAACAAGATTATAGAGCGAATATCTTTAAGCAGGAATGGATTGTTCAATCTCTTAAACCTGTTCAGAAAGACCCGGATTATAGACGCCGAAGCCTACGGAATTCTGCTTAAAGAAATTGAAACTCATGAATTAAGATTTAATCTGTATGCCAGCTTAACTTACCTGCGCTTTTTAATTACGGATGAAGCAAAACTCATACAGGTATTAAACAATCATCCGATCAGAAGTATCTTTGTCTTTGGGAAGAAGGATAAAACCTATCCGCTTGAGATTGGTCAAAAATTCGTTTCTCAGGTCAAAAACGCAGAAGTTATTAATTTAGACGAAGGTCATGAGATGATCAACCAGGGTTTTGCTAAAGTTTTAGGAGATTTGCTATCATGATAATAAAGTCAAAACCACTTTCACTCTTCTGGCTAAAAGTAGGTGGATACTTGTTGACTAAATATTTTAGAATATTTTACTTCAACAAATTAATCATAAGACCTGTAGAAATTAAATCAAACCATTCATATATTTTATCAATTAACCATTTCAGTTTCGGCGATGGCTTTTTAGGTTTTTATCTGGCGTATCAGGTACTTATTAAGCAGGGTAAAATGAAACGGCTATACATTATGTCCCTAAAAAAGCAAATGGAAATGAAATGGTGGCTTAGGCATCTTGGTTCCTTTTCTATTGAGCCCGGAAAATATTCAGTAAGAGAAAGTATGGCCTATGCTGCAGAAATATTGAATGAACCCGGTAATTTATTACTGTTTTTCCCACAGGGGAATCTGGAAAGCTGTCATATCAGGACAATAGAATTTCAAGACGGCATCTCAGAAATAGTACCACAGATAAAAAGCAATTGCCAGCTCTTATGGAGCAGTAACATTGGTGAGTATTTTGAAAGCATAAAGCCATCCATGTATTTTAATATGCTCGATTGTGGTACTGCTAAGGATTTTGATTTTGACCGGTTTAAACAAGAGATAAACCTGCATCATAAAGAGTCGCTTAAAAAGAGTGTAAGGTTTACACAGGAAGAGGATTAA
>CAZTRY010000105.1:0-11304 GCA_964616525.1 uncultured Sphingobacterium sp.
CAGCATATCACTAAAAATAATAACCAGCGAACGCTTATGAATCAGTTCTGCAATCTGATGCAGCGCAGAAGCCACAGCCGTACGACTGCCCCTTCCCTTTCTGTTCATTAAATTCTCAAGTTCTGAGAATAAGTACTTTTGATGTACTGCGGTGGATTTAGCAGCCGTCGACAGTTCCAGTTTATCTGAAAACAAACTCAGGCCAAAAGCATCCCTCTGTTTCTTAAAGAGATACATCAATGAGGCCGCCGAATAAACTGAAAACAACAATTTATTAAAACCCTTATCGGGAAAATACATGGAAGAGGATACATCCATTACAATCTGACAACGCAGGTTTGTTTCCTCTTCAAAGCGTTTTACAAATAATTTATCGGTGCGCCCAAACAATTTCCAGTCCACATTCTTAACTGAATCACCCGTGTTGTAAAGCCGATGCTCAGCAAATTCAACAGAAAAACCATGAAAAGGACTTTTATGGAGACCAGTTATAAAACCCTCAACCACTTGCCTTGAAAGCAGTTCGAGGTTTCCAAAATCCTGAAGGTCTTTATAATTAGTAAGATTGGGTTCCATAATCTAAAATAGCATATAATTTCAATCCCCTGATAGAAAAAAGCATAATTCTTAAATCAGCTTTAAATCACAACATATTCGGAAATGCCTCATTTTTCATACCTTTGAATGAATATGCCTTTAACCAGCATATCATCCAAAATCAATCCCTGAATATTAAAGATGAACACTAAGTTATCCTATACTCTGATATTAAGCCTGCTGCTTTTTTCCTCATCTACACGGGCACAATTAAAGGAACTGAATTTTAAGGAAGTCTTTGTCAGTCAGCCAAAAGATCTACTCAACCCTATGCCAGGCTACCGTGGCTGGGCAGATGATTCCCATTATATCGAATATCGTTTGGAAAATCAGCAAAGCAAGCCTTATACTGTCGATTTTCGTAGCGGAGAGGCTGTTCCTTCAGCACCAACACAGGTTAATATTGCTACAGTTTCTGTGAAAAACAAGGATATTTTTTACAAAAGTGCAGCCGGTGTTGAAAAACAACTGACCCGTGACACACTTATTGAGAAGAATCCAACTTTATCACCTGATGGCAATCAGGTAGCATTTACCCGCAATAACGACCTGTATTCCATTGACATTAATACCAATACTGAAACCCGGTACACCACAGACGGTTCTGATGTAATCTATAACGGGTGGGCATCCTGGGTATATTTTGAAGAGATCCTAGGCAGGGCAAGTCGCTACAAGGCCTTCTGGTGGAGTCCGGATAGCAAAAAAATTGCTTTTATGCGATTTGACGACTCCAAAGTTCCTGTTTTCCCAATCTATAACTCCAAAGGACAGCATGGATTTCTTGAAAATACCAGGTATCCAAAGCCCGGAGACAAAAACCCTGAAGTTAAAACAGGAATTGTTACTGCTGGCAGCACAGGTATTGTCTGGACAGATTTTGATCCTAAAATGGATCAGTATTTCGGTACGCCATTCTGGATGGCTGATAGTAAAAGCCTTTGGATGCAATGGATGAACCGCGACCAGAATACGCTGATCATTTACAGTGTTGATCCTCAGAGTGGAAGTAAAAATGTTATTTACGAGGAAAAACAGAATACATGGGTCGACTGGTTTGAAAACATGTATTTTTTCAAGAACGGTCAGGGTTTTATCCTGAAAAGTGATAAAAGCGGATGGGGGCATTTCTATTATTATGGTCTTGAAGGAAACCTTAAAAAGCAATTAACTTCAGGTAGCTGGCGTGTTACTGAGCTGCTGATGGTAGACGAAAGAGCCCAGGAGATCTATTTCACCGCAAGGCAGGAAAACTCAACACGAAACGACCTCTATCGCGTAGGTTTGAAGGGTACAGAAGAAGCCCAGAGACTCACATTCGGCAATTATGATCATCAGATCAGCCTTGCTCCTGACGGCAAACACTTCATCACGACATATTCGAACTTAACTTCGCCGCCAAAATCTGCCCTGATGGATACTAAAGGCAATATTATCAGGGGGCTTGCCGATTCCAGGGGCCTGGCTTACGACTCCTATAAAATGCCAAAAACAGAACTTAGTTATTATCAAACACGTGACGGACTGGAGTTGCCCATGACTGTTATTCTTCCTTTAAACTTTGATCCTTCAAAAAAGTATCCGGTTTGGATTTCAGTTTATGGTGGGCCGGATGCAGGAAGGGTTTTCGACAAGTGGAGCAATCCATTGGGTCAAACCTACTGGTGGGCAAAGGAAGGTGTTATACAGGTAGCAATTGATAATCGCAGTTCAGGACATCTGGGCAAAACCGGCATGGATTTCATTTACCGTAAGATGGGTAAATATGAGATTGAAGATTATATGGATGCTGCCAATATGCTTAAATCAAAACCCTATGTTGATGGTAGCAGGATTGGAATCACAGGCGGAAGTTTTGGTGGGTACATGACGGCTATGGCTTTAACTTATGGAGCTGATGTATTCACCCACGGCATTGCCAATTATTCGGTAACTGACTGGGCATTATATGACACTCATTATACCGAGCGCTTTATGGGGACCCCTCAGAACAATCCAGAGGGATACAAAATCACCTCCCCAATAACCTATGCTGATAAATTAAGGGGAAACCTTAGAATTGTGCATGGTACCATGGATGATAATGTTCATATGCAAAACAGCATACAGTTGATTGACAGACTGCAGGATTTGAACAAGCATTTTGAATTTATGCTTTACCCCGGCGAGCGACATGGCTGGGGAGGTTCAAAGGCAAGACACAGTACACAGGAAAATGTGAGGTATATTTATAAGAATATGCTGCAAAAAGAGGTACCGAGGGAGTTTTTAGAGTATTGGAAATGATCGGTTTAGTAATATTCTGATTTACGGTTTATTGTCTGAACTGTGATTTTTATGATTAATGGGATTGACATAATTCATACTATCATTTTAATCAAATAAATCACCTGAATCATAGTTCAGACAATTGAATGAATAATGTCTGAACTGTGATATTTTAAATTAGTTTGGGGGTAATGATTGGTATTTCTTATTGGTTAGTCGTTTGAAATTCAGGCTTTTTTCACCAAAATTGATAAGCAATCCTATTTGAAGATTGTATGCTTCAAGATAATTAATGGCTTGCGCAAAGTGAACATCTTCTAATTTTATGATTGCTTTTAATTCAATACATACAATATCTTCAATTAAAAAATCTACTCTTCTGGTACCAATTTGCTTTTCTCTATAAAAAATAGGCATTTCAAACTCTCTTTGAATCTGCATTCCTGCCAGAAGCATTTCTATTGCTAATGCGCGTTGGTAAATTACTTCCTGAAACCCATTTCCAAGCCTTTTGTGAACTTCCATTGCACAGCCTATAATTTTAGCCGTTATTTCAGAATGTTTATAGTGTTCATTAATCATATTAATCAAATAAATCACCTGAATCATAGTTCAGACAATGAATCTATAATGTCTGAACTGTGATTTTTATGATTAGAGTGATTGCCATGATTCAAACTATCATTTTAATCAAATAAATCACCTGAATCATGGTTCAGACAATGAATGAATAATGTCTGAACTGTGAATTTTATGATTAGAGCGATTGCCATGATTCATACTATCATTTTAATCAAATAAATCACCTGAATCATAGTTCAGACAATTGAAATAAAAATAGTATTGTAGCGGAAAATAGGTAAAGTGATTTAGTTTACGGTAGGGACAGTTTAATTAAAGGTGGCTGGCTTAGAAAAGGGATGACAATTGGCAAATTCACTGAATATCAAGCAGCATATTCTATGATGAAATAATTTTATCCGAATGATCAAAAAAAAAGCCCCTCAGGAAACCCTGAAGAGCTTTTTATAATGACTTATAGAGGGGATTAAAGTTGTTTGATCAGCTTCTCAGCCAGAACCGATTTTGGCACTGCACCAATCTGCTTGTCAACAATTTCACCACCTTTAAAATATAATAAAGCAGGAATATTCCTGATTCCGAATTTCATCGAAATACCCGGATTGTTATCCACGTTTACTTTTCCGATAACCGCTTTTCCATCATACTCTTTTGCCAGTTCTTCAACAACAGGTCCTACCATGCGGCAAGGTCCACACCATTCTGCCCAAAAATCAACCAATACAGGTTTATCAGACTTAAGGACTAATTCATCGAAGTTTGCATCTGTTAATTCTAATGCCATAATAATGAGATTTACTGTTTATAATTCAAAGATAGTATTCAATATTCCTGCCACAAATTACTCCTGCTAATGTGACACTAATTCAACTTATACCGAACGCCAAGCAATTTAGAAATATCTTCCAGAAATTCATTGCTCGGATTTATTTTAACTGATTTGGATGGCATCTCGAGTGTCGTTTCGCCTTCAAAATCCATGATCATGAATTTTAGCTGACAATTCCGCTGCGGATTCTGCTCAGTATTCTGTTTCACAATTTCATCCATTTTAGACATAAATGTCTCAGAAAGCTCAGTCAGAGGCAATTGAATGGTCAGACATTTTGACATTTTATCACGCAATTCTGATAATAATACTATGCTGTTTACTTTAAATTCCCAGTTATCCTTTTGCTTAAAACGCTCAGAAACAGTTCCTCTTACCTGTAAGAACAAGCCCACCACCAGATATTGCTTTAATTTGATATAATCTTCCCCAAACAATGCAATTTCAAAAGTCTCACCATAATCCTCGAGCATAAAAGAACCGAAAGGCTTGCCGGTCTTTGTAGTACCATGCCTGCAGGCCGATACCAGTCCGCCGATTACCAAATCCCGGTTACTTACTTTCTTAAACTCTTCCTGATCTTCTGGCAGTGCTTCTGTACTCTTCATTCTGTTAATCAGACTCAGATGCTTTACCTGATGGGAGCAGAAATTTTCCAGTTCGAACTTATAATTATCCAATGGATGCCCAGTCAGATAAATACCTATCGACTCCTTTTCGTATTTCAGCTTCTCAATCAATCCCCATTCTTCACATTCAGGAAGTTGAGGTTCGGTAATTTCGGCATCGTTGGTACCTCCAAACAAAGAAGCCTGGGATGAATTTAAATTATTCTGAAAATCATTCGTATACTTAACCAAACGCTCAATTCCATTGTAAAAACTACCATCCGGCTTGAAGAAAAACTGTGCCCGGTTAAAGCCAAAGCAATCGAATGCGCCTCCATAAACAAGGTTTTCATACACTTTCTTACTCACTGCCCGTGAATTGGTGCGGCGTGCAAAATCATAGACACTCGAATACAATCCATTAGCCTCCCGCTCTTCCACGATACTTTCAACGGCTTTTTCCCCGACACCTTTCATCCCCGACATACCGAAACGAACCTCTCCCTTTTTATTGACCGTAAAGCTTAGCTCAGACTCATTGATATCAGGCCCCAATACCGGGATACCCATCTTTTTACACTCCTCCATAAAGAAAGAGATCTTTTCAATATTATTCTGATTATTCAAAACTGCAGCCATGTATTCTGCGGGATAATTGGCTTTCAGATAAGCTGTTTGATAGGCAACAAATGCATAACAGGTAGAATGCGATTTGTTGAATGCATATTGCGCAAAAGCCTCCCAATCTGTCCATACCTTTTCGGCAATTTTAGGATCATGACCATTCGTATTGCAGCCCTCCATAAACTGGGCCTTCATTTTATTAAGGACCTCAATCTGTTTCTTACCCATCGCCTTACGCAGCACATCTGCATCCCCCTTGCTGAATCCAGCAAGTTTTTGCGACAGCAGCATCACCTGTTCCTGATACACTGTAATCCCATAGGTTTCCTCCAGATGCTCCTGCATATCCATCAGATCATAACTCACTGCCTCACGGCCATGTTTACGGGAAATGAATTTAGGGATATACTCAATTGGCCCTGGACGATACAAGGCGTTCATCGCAATCAGATCCTCAAACTTATCAGGTTTCAGCTCACGCAGGTACATTTGCATTCCGTCGCTCTCAAACTGGAAAGTACCGTTCGTATCACCACGCTGGTAAAGCTCGAAGGTTTTCTGATCTTCGAGTGAAATATAGTCGATGTCAATATCAACATTATGATTCTGTTTAATCAATCGCAGGGCATCCTTGATAATAGTCAGAGTTTTAAGTCCAAGGAAGTCCATCTTAATTACTCCCGCATCCTCAATAACCCTACCATCGAACTGAGTGACCAGCAAGTCAGATTCTTTGGAAGTGGCGACCGGAATAATATCTGTAAGATCGTATGGAGCAATGATAATACCTGCCGCATGAACACCCACGTTCCGCACAGATCCTTCCAGAATCATTGCTTCTTTCAACACATCCGCCTGAAGGGATTTACCATCTTCGAGGATCTTTCTCAGTGCTTTAATATTCTCAAAATCCTCAGGATTCTGTTCCTTTTTAACCGCATCAATCGGAGCCGTCATAACCTGTACAAGGTTGGTTCCGGGTTTGTCAGGGACCAGCTTAGCGAGAATATTTGATTCAGCCAATGGCAAATCCAACACCCGCGCAACATCCTTAATACTCGATTTCGCGGCCATAGAACCATAGGTAATGATCTGGGCTACCTGATTCTTACCGTATTTATCAACCACATAATCGATCACTTTCTGCCGACCTGCATCATCAAAGTCCGTATCGATATCGGGCATCGACTTTCGGTCGGGGTTCAGGAAACGCTCAAAAAGCAAATTGTATTTGATAGGATCTATATTGGTAATCCCAATGCAATAGGCCACCACAGAACCTGCTGCAGAACCACGCCCCGGACCGATAAACACGCCCAAATCGCGTCCGGCGCGGATAAAATCAGCTACAATGAGGAAGTAACCTGCAAAACCCATCGTACGGATTGTAAAGAGCTCGAAATTCAGGCGTTCTTCAACTTCCGGACTAATATCCACATAACGGTCTTTGGCACCTTTAAAGGTCAGATCTTTGAGGTACTCCCACTGATTCATGTTATCAGATTCAGGTCCCTGATGGATCTTAAACTCATCAGGAATCGGAAAATTCGGAAGCATGATATCCCGCTTCAGTTGCAGAATATCAACCTTATCTACGATCTCATTTGTATTGTCGAGCGATTCGGGTAGATCATGAAAAACCTTTCCCATTTCTTCCTGACTCTTGAAGAAAAACTGATCATTCGGGAATCCGAAACGGAAACCCTTTCCGCTCTCCTCATCGGTAGCGATCGGCGTACTTTTCATATCGCCGGTATTCACACATAAAAGGATATCATGCGCATTGGCATCTTCCTGATCCACATAATGTGAATCATTAGAGCAAATTATTTTAACATTATATTTCTTTGCAAATTTGAGCAGCACCGCATTCACTGTTTCCTGCTCAGGGAGGTTATGGCGCTGAAGTTCTATATAATAATCCTCACCAAAGAGATCCAGCCACCATTTAAATTCAATCTCTGCCTCTTCCTCCCCCTTCTTTAAAATAGTCTGAGGGACCGAGGCACCCAGGCAACAGGTGGTGGCTATCAAGCCTTTATGGTATTTCAGAATAAGTTCCTTATCAATACGTGGCCATTTGCTGTACAGACCTTCAATATAACCCAGAGAACATAGTTTTACGAGGTTTTTATAGCCTTCAGCATTTTTGGCTAGCAATAATTGGTGAAAGCGCTGATCACGCTTTTCTTTGGTAAACTGCTTGACATGACGATCTTCAACCACATAAAACTCACAACCCACTATCGGTTTCACTCCATGTTTACCCGCTTCAGCAACGAATTTGAACACCCCGAACATATTCCCATGATCGGTTATAGCCATCGCCTTCATGCCATCTGCTTTAGCCTTTTTGAAGAGCCGCGAAATATCTGCCGCACCATCAAGGAGTGAGAATTGTGTATGTACGTGCAGATGCGAAAAATCAGGCATAAAGATAATTTTGGGATGAATTCAAATTTACGAATCTTTTAGGGTGTGGGGAAGGGTGTTGAAAAGTATAAAGATATTAACCCTACCGAGCATATGTTTGCCATTGGGATCCCGCCTGACCGGACACAGGCAGGGAGGCAGGACGAAACAATCACTTGACGTTTAATACCATTAGTAAAGGTATTGCCGCGCTCGCAATAACACCTCGATTGTCTTTGCGAGGAGGCACGACGAAGCAATCTCATTACATTTAACACCAATAGCGTGGAGATTGCCGCGCTGCGCTCGCAAGGACAAAGCGTTACACTCGTAAGGACAAACAATAATAATTAAACCAGGAAATAAAATCAAGGCATATTATTTGCTTCAGGCTGGGTCAATGTAAATCCAACCAGAATGTACACAATCAGATACATCAGCAGCATTGCCCTTATACTGGTACTAAACAGCTGCGCTTCACTCTATATGCCCAATGTTCCAAACACGCCAATGCTGAGTGCTAAGGATGAGATTCATTCCTCAGGACATTTAACTTTGAAAGGAAACTTTTCATTCAACTCAGCCTATGCATTTTCAGATCATTGGGGTGTACTTTTGAATGCTTCTGTAACCAATCAGGAAAGAGCAAGAAAAGAATTCAGGCAAAATCTGCTGGAGAGTGGATTGGGGTATTTCACAAAATTCGGGCCTGAACAAAACAGGATTCTGGAAATATATGCCGGACTTGCAATGGGAAATTCAGATCGCAGCTATTTTACAAACAGCAGCAGAGGACCGATAGCAGATGAAATTCAGGAGATTAATTTTGGCAAGAAATTCCTGCAGGTAAATTACAGCACGAAGAAAAAGAAAACCCTCAATATATTCGGATCCCGGTTCCTACTAAACTATGGCACTGCACTGCGTATCAGCCATGTCCGATCCTACAAATTCCTAATCAATGGCCTGGAACAGTTACCCGAAGACAATATTTTCTTTGAGCCTGTATTTTTTACCAGAATGGCTGTCAGTAAAAACCTTCAGATTCAATACAGCAGTGGCAGTAATTTCGGGTTAAAGAACAAAAAATACCTGCAGGCAGGCAATGGGGTTTTGAGTATAGGGTTGGTGTGGAATATGGGTGGGAATCATGTCGCAAATATTGATTGAGGTGGATTCTGAGGTATTAAGTTTTATGCTCCATCCCTGGGATCAAAACCGGAAATAAAAGGAGAAAAATGCTCACTTTGTCCGACTTCAGTCCGACGAATGATTCTCACGGTCGAATAATTGTCTCGTCCTGTTATAAAATCAGGTGCGATCTTACAATTTACACGAACTTTTAATTCATATTAGCAATATTGACTTAATATTCATTCATTAATAGAATAATACATACTTATCGTATGATTACTCATTCAATATTTTTTATATTAAATTAAATAGCTATATTTGTATGAGTTATCATTCAAAATAAATAAATAACCAAATTATGACTGAAATATCATACATAAATTGGAATTCTATGAGCGATCAGGCTTTGGTGGGACAGATTGCTGCCTTTGTAAAGCATCATCGTCTGGAGCAGAATAAATCGCAGGAAGAATTGGCGACTGCTGCAGGTATCAGTCGCTCGACTTTAAGTCTGCTGGAACGTGGAGAAACCGTCACTCTAGCCACATTGATCCAGGTTTTGAGAATTTTGGACCAATTGCATATCATGGAGGCATTCACAGTTCAGCAGCGTATTAGTCCGCTTGCACTCGCAAAAATAGAACGAAATAAACGTAAACGTGCCGGCAAAAAGAAACTGAAACATTAATCAGGCAGAGCCATGAATGTAGCCGAAGTAAAAATATGGGATGAATCCGTAGGGGCAGTTGCCTGGGATGAAAAGGCAGGTCTGGCGAGTTTTGAATATGAACCCAAATTCAAGAAACTGGGCTGGGAACTGGCTCCGCTAAAAATGCCGCTTAATTCAGCAAAAAACATCCTCAGCTTTCCTGAATTACGTCGCAACAGGAATAGCGAATTTGACACCTTTAAAGGCTTACCCGGCTTGCTTGCTGATGTATTGCCTGATAAATACGGGAATCAGCTCATCAACCTCTGGCTGGCACAACAAGGCCGGCCTCAGGACAGCATGAACCCCGTCGAGATGCTTTGTTTTATTGGCAGCAGAGGCATGGGTGCTTTAGAATTTGAGCCGACAAGCCTGAAGGAAAACAGCAGGACATTCTCTATTGAAATCAATAACCTCGTTGATATTGCTCAGAAAATGCTCTACAGCAGAGAGTCTTTCGCCACAAATCTTCAAAAAGATGAAGAAAAAGCAGTGTTGGAGATCTTAAAAATTGGCACTTCGGCAGGTGGCGCCCGACCTAAGGCGGTGATTGCTTATAATGAAAGAACCGGTGAAGTAAAATCTGGGCAAACCCGCGCTCCGCAGGGATTTGAACATTGGCTGATCAAACTGGATGGGGTGAGTGATGTCCAACTTGGAGCCACAAAAGGCTACGGCCGTGTGGAGATGGCCTATTATAACATGGCCATAGCCTGCGGCATCGACATGATGCCCTCCAGGCTCCTGGAAGAAAACGAGCGGGCGCATTTCATGACCAAACGCTTTGATCGCGAAGGCGGAGAAACCAAACATCATATTCAAACCTTTTGTGCGCTGAAACATTTTGACTTCAATCTGGTCAGCAGCTTTAGTTACGAACAGTTATTCCAAAGCATGCGCGAGCTGAAACTGGATTATCAGGATATGGAGCAACTGTTCAGAAGAATGGTGTTTAACGTACTCGCCCGGAACTGTGACGATCATACCAAGAACTTCGCTTTCAGATTAAAAAAGGAAGGCAAATGGGAGCTGGCACCTGCCTATGACATTTGCCATGCATACCGTCCGGGGAGTGATTGGGTAAGTCAGCATGCGCTGAGTATCAACAGCAAACGGATAGATATTTTAAAAGAAGACCTCATCGTTATCGGCGAATCAATTAAGTGCAAAAAATCGGCTTATATTATTGAAGAAATTAGCGACACCGTAGGACGATGGGGAGAGTTTGCAAAGGATGTGGAGGTGAGCAAGGGACTGATGGATGCTATTGGGAAGACATTGTTAAGAATGTAGTTATCAGTAGTTTGTTATCTGTTGCCAGGGCTTGAAAAATCATCAAAATCACATTAATCAAAAGAATCACAGTTCAGACAGATTAGCCAGGCCAATTATCTGAACTGTGATTTTTATTTTGGAAATGATTTTTGAGAATGAAAATTATCCTCCCCCTCCCTTCGCTCAGGGCAATCCGCGCCCCCTCCAAAGGCTATCGTGTGGACACATCTTTTAAACATGTGGCCAAGTATCAAAATTTATTATTA
>CAZTRY010000106.1:0-11022 GCA_964616525.1 uncultured Sphingobacterium sp.
AATGTTGATTCTACCTTGATTTAATCAACGATTGTAACCTTGATCATATTGGTCTTCCCCTTCTTCTCGATAGGAATAGCGGCAGTATTGATTACCACATTACCCGGTTCAACCAGCTTTTCAGCTTTCAGGATCTGATTCACATCCCTGATCGTTTTGTCTGTACTATCAAATTTATCATAATAGAATCCGCGGACACCCCATAAAAGACTGAGTGTATTCAGAAGCTTGCGATTACTTGTAAAGATAAAAGTTGCTGCTTTTGGGCGGTAACTGGAGATTTCAAATGCAGTATAACCCGATGAAGTCATCGAAATAATTCCAACAGCATGGGTCTTTTCAGCAAGAAATACAGCAGAACCGCAGACCGCATCGCCCATATAGGTTGGTGAATTTTCATTTAAAACCTTAGTGGTATTGTATGGGTAATCATTTTCCTCCACATTTCTCACAATCTTGTGCATGGTTTCAATAACGATCAGCGGATACTCACCAACCGATGTCTCACCACTCAACATCACTGCATCTGCTCCGTCCAGCACAGAATTAGCCACATCATTCACTTCGGCGCGGGTAGGCCGTGGCGAAGTGATCATACTTTCGAGCATCTGGGTAGCCACAATAACAGGCTTCGAAGCCGCGCGACATTTTCTGGCAATCATTTTCTGAAGCAATGGAACCTGTTCCATAGGCATTTCAACTCCAAGATCACCCCGTGCTACCATCACCCCATCTGTCGCTTCAATAATTTCATCTATATTATCAATGGCCTCCGGTTTCTCAATCTTAGCAATTACACGGGCGGATTTATCACTTCTGGCAATAATTCGCTTTAATTCAATGATATCATCCGCCGAACGGACAAATGAAAGTCCGATCCATTCCACATCATTATTGAGGGCAAATTCAAGGTTAGCGAGATCTTCCTCTGTCAAACTCGGGATTGAAACCTTGGTATTGGGAAGATTTACACCTTTACGGGAAGTAAGAATCCCCCCATAAATTACTTCACACTGTACAGAATCTTTATTATTGGTACTCAGAACCCTCATCTGGATCTTACCATCGTCAAGAAGAATGATTTCTCCTGAACGAACATCACTTGGAAAACTTTGGTAGGTGATGTAAATCTGTTTATCATCACCAATCAGTTCATTCGTCGTGATTTCGATCTTATGACCGCTGATCAGGTTAATTCCACCGTCCTTAACCAGACCAATACGAATCTTGGGACCCTGCAAATCGGCAAGTATTCCAACATTTGTTTTGTACTTTTTATTGATATCACGGATAATATCGATCACCTTTTGATGATCCTCTGCCTTTCCATGAGAAAAATTTAACCTGCAAACATCTACTCCAGCCTTAATCATGTTCAGCAACACTTCCTTCTTTGCAGAAGCAGGGCCTAATGTGGCTACAATTTTAGTTCTGTTATGAACCGTCTTCATCTGTTCTTTTTTAATTTATAAAACTTGGGAGACAACTATAAGTGTACTTAATACACCATCCCAAGGGGCTAAAATATGAGATTTTCTTTGGATTTCAATTTTTTAGGGTCAACTTCCACAGCAACAAGCACATCCGGAATCTTATTTAAACCATTTATAATCCCTTTCAGGTCCTCTTCATGGATATAATTCTGAATTAATAAAAAGAAATCTACCGTTTTCATTTCGGGCACCAGAAAACCTTCCGTACCTTTATTTGCAAGGATATACAGTTCTGTTTCGGATTCGGGCAAGACAAAAAAATATCTGCTAAAATAAAACGGTTCCTCATCCGTATGAAAGGGGAGCTCCAAATCAGCGATTTTACAAAAGTTGGTTCCTAGTTGTTTATTAGTCTTGAAACAAAACATATAGTCTTTAAGTTGCGTAGTAATAGCTACCAGCACAAAATCAAGGTCAAGTTCAAATTTTAAAGTAGTTTTATTCAAGGTATATTTTCAAGATATTGTACAAAGGTAACACGCTTTATCTTTTAAAATGTTGCTATGTTAAAATAGCTAAAAACAAAAAGGTTTGAAAATTGCAAGAATTTATTTTTCTTTGCACAGAATTATTAAACAATTAAATCAAAAAACCATGTCTGATATCGCTTCAAGAGTTAAAGCAATTATCGTTGAAAAATTAGGTGTTGACGAAAGTGAAGTTACACCAGAGGCATCTTTCACCAATGATCTTGGTGCCGATTCATTAGACACCGTGGAATTAATCATGGAGTTTGAGAAAGAGTTCAACGTGGCCATCCCTGATGACCAGGCTGAAACTATCGGTACTGTAGGTCAAGCCATCGCTTATTTAGAAAAGAACGTAAAGTAATTTTACGATACCCTATAATAAATGGAGCTTAAAAGAGTTGTTGTTACAGGACTAGGTGCGCTTACTCCAATCGGTAATACTATTCCGGAATTCTGGAATAGTCTGATCAATGGGGTAAGCGGTGCCGCTCCTATAACACATTACGATCCTGAAAAATTCCGTACAAAATTCGCCTGTGAGGTTAAAAACTTCAATCCGGAGGACTTTATGGATAAAAAAGAGGCTCGTAAACTCGACCCCTTTGTTCATTATGCAATCGCTGCCTCTGATGAAGCAATTAAAGATGCGGGATTAGACTTTCCTAATCTCGATACTAACCGGATTGGAGTAATCTGGGGTTCAGGGATTGGCGGATTGAAAACCTTCACCGACGAAGTTGTAAACTTTGCACATGGAGACGGAACTCCGCGTTTCAACCCATTTTTCATTCCTAAAATGATCCTGGACATTGCTCCGGGTCATATTTCCATCAGGCACGGCCTTCGTGGTCCGAATTTTTCTACCGTTTCTGCCTGTGCTTCTTCAACCAATGCATTGATCGATGCATTCAACTATATTCGTCTGAATATGGCTGATGTGATCGTTTCAGGAGGTTCTGAAGCCATTATAAATGAAGCAGGTATGGGAGGTTTCAATGCTATGCATGCCCTCTCGACCAGAAATGATGATCCTACAACCGCATCCCGTCCATTCGATAAAGACCGTGATGGTTTTGTGGCTGGCGAAGGTGCCGGAAGTATCATTCTCGAAGAACTTGAACATGCTAAAGCCAGAGGTGCTAAAATTTATGCTGAACTTATTGGAGGTGGTATGAGTGCTGATGCAAATCACATTACTGCACCACATCCCGAGGGTCTTGGTGCAAAATTGGTTATGACCAATGCAATGAGAGATGCAGGAATCACAACTTCCGATATTGATTATATCAACGTGCATGGTACCTCTACTCCACTTGGAGATATCAGTGAGGTAAAAGCCATTCTGGATTTGTTTAAGGAAGATGCTTTCAAGCTGAATATCAGTTCAACAAAATCGATGACAGGCCATCTTTTGGGTGCTGCCGGTGCTGTTGAAGCTATTGCTGCTATCCTGTCTGTTAAAAATGATATTGTTCCCCCAACGATCAACCATTTCACAGATGATCCCGGTTTTGACTCACGTTTAAATTTCACCTTTAACAAAGCTCAAAAACGTGTAGTGAATGCTGCTTTAAGCAATACATTTGGCTTTGGAGGGCATAATGCTTCCGTAATTTTCAAAAAATACAAAGCCTGATTTTGATATCCCGTATTCCGGATCTATTAAAACCTGTATATTTTTTTTATCATTAAAATTATCGGTCCTTAATGCCATTTTCCAGAATTTATAAACTTTACTTTTCTCCAAATCGCAGCTACATTCGATCTTTAGAGAATCTTTTAGGTTTTGTTCCCGGAAATCTGCGGCTTTATCGGATGGCATTCCGGCATCGTTCAGTTGCTGTTGAACTTAAGAACGGTACGAAGAACAGCAATGAACGTCTTGAATTTCTTGGTGATGCTATTTTGGGTTCTGTTGTAGCTGAGATTCTTTTCAAAATGTATCCATACAAGGATGAGGGCTTTCTCACAGAAATGCGCTCGAAAATCGTAAGCCGTGCCAATCTGAATCAACTCGCCAAAAGACTTGGCCTGGATGAGCATATCGAATATGATAACAGGCTGATCGGTCACAACAATAAACAGGGCTCTTTACTGGGCGATACTTTTGAGGCCATGATAGGTGCTGTTTATATGGATAAGGGCTATAATTTCACACGTAACTTTCTGATAAACAGGATTATAAAGCCACATATCGATATTCATACCCTTGAACTTACTGAAACGAATTTCAAGAGTAAGATCATTGAATGGTGTCAACGCCATGGCAAAGACATAAGTTTTGAAATTATTGCTAACGAAGAGGGTGAAAATTCCAAACTGTTTACAATCCAAATTAGTGTAGATGGAGAAAATTGTGCCATCGGCCGGGATTATAACAAGAAAAATGCAGAAAAACTCGCTGCTGAAAAGGCATGCGAATACTTAAAAATCTGACAATAAAGAGTATTGAATCCGGCAATACAAAATTATGCTGCCGAAACCCTGCTTGTTCCATAATAAATTTCCATATTACATCTCTTAAAAATACAAGCAGGAATAATTCCTGGCTTTTTATATTAAAGCTTCTTCAAAAACAGTAAAATGGTGAAACTCCTGAAAAAAGTTGCTGCATTCCTGTTCCTCATCTGGGGCTTTCTGGTATTCATATCTGCGATGATCCTTGTATTTCCATTGATTATCCTGATGTCGGCACTGTTTAAGAAGAAAAAGGCACAGGATATCCTCTTTTTGTTCCTGAAAATCTGGGCATGGATCTTCTCGGTTTTGTGCTTTTTCCCGGTAAGAACCAGAGGAAAAGAAAGCTTAAATCCTGATAAGGCCTGCATCTATGTCTGTAACCATAATTCTTATCTGGATGCCATAGCTGTGGTTCTGTCAATTCCGGGTTCATTCAAACCATTGGGGAAAATCGAAATGGTGAAAATGCCGATTTTTGGAATGATCTACAGAAGGGTGGTAGTATTGATCGACCGAAAAAGCCAGGAAAGCCGATCCAGAAGTGTTGAGGAATTGAAAATTGATCTTGGTAATGGGCAATCCATTCTGATTTTTCCTGAAGGAACAATGAACCGAAGCGATGCACCGCTCTCCGAATTCTATGACGGCGCTTTCCGGCTGGCAATTGAAACCCAAACCGCCATTGTACCCATGGTTATCCTGAATGCAAGAAAGCTGCTTCCCCGGGATAATCCCCTGGCTATCAGGCCGGGTGTCCTGGAATGTGTTTTTGCAGATCGGGTTGAAGTATCAGGACTAAAACCTGATGACCTCATTCACTTGAAAACCAGAGTATATCAATGCATGGAAGAGCTGATAAGGGAAGAGCGTGATTAATATTTAAGATTTTTCTCAGACAAATCAGGGGCCTTTGGAAGTGGAGGTAAAGATCTTATCGCCCGGGGTCTGCCGGCATCGTTAAATAGCTGGTAGGACTTTTTGATATAATTTATCAATGCATACTCATCGAATTTTGCAATAATTTGATATTCAGGCCGGTATAAGATCATAAAATTCTTAAGATCATTCCCTTCCAGACCGGTCACCTTTGTGATTGCGAAAGCACTGAAACGGCGATCAATCTCTGATTCCTGAAGTTCTTTTGTATAATATGCATTGAACCGGCGTGCCTGGCCCGGAGTTTTACCGATGAGTTCATATAAAGCCGTGAGCGGCCTGAAGAAATAGGACAGCAAAGGAGGTTTCCCGGCATAATAAGATCCCTTCTTCCGGTACTGATCCCTGATCTCATCCATTTCCTGCTTCTTGCTCTGCCCCAGCACTTTAACTTCAGATAGGTTTATTACCGGTTGAAGCATCAAAACTTTATCAGAAAGTTCCAAAAGAGTGAGAGAAAGATCTGAGTAACCTGATTTGGATATACTCAGGGTATCCCCCACCGAAGCTGCAATCCTGAAAAGACCCAGTTCATTACTCAAAGTAGAAATTCCCGTCTTTCTATTCAGGATTTTAACTCCCGCAATTCTTGATGCGCCGGATCTTTCCATGATCAAACCCTGAACGCTGCTTTGCTGAGCCCTTACCGGAATGATTATCAAACTGGCTATAATCAATAAAATAATATTTAATGCTTTATTCATCAGGTTTCAGGTTCGGAGCCAAAATTACTAAAACAGGCGTAGCTTTTCTTTAAACGAATTATTTATAAGGTCTCCAAACTCTTAGAAAGCCTTTCCAATTAAATCTTATCTTTGCAAAATGATAAAATCAATGACAGGTTATGGCTTGGCAGCCAATGATTATTCCCGTGCAAAATACACGGTAGAGATCAAATCATTGAACAGTAAATTCCTGGAGCTTTCTTTAAAACTTCCCAAATCATTTTCAGATAAAGAATTTTTGCTGAGAAATGAATGCAGCAAGCAGATTGAAAGAGGTAAGGTGAACATTAGTATTAATGTGGAATATGCAGAAACTACATTAAAAACCTCAAGTATCAATCAGCCTTTGCTCAAACATTATTATGATCAGCTCAAAGTAGCAGCCGATACATTGGGGTCGGAAAAAAGCAATCTGTTTCAAATGGCTTTAAATTTTCCGGATGTTATTCAATACAGCTCTGATGAAGCCAGCGAGGATGAATGGAAGATTGTTTATAAAACCTTTGAAGAAGCACTTTTAAACTTTCAGAACTTCCGTAAGGACGAAGGAAATGTTTTAAAACAAGACCTCATTCTCAGAATAAACAACATTCTGGAAGGAATGAGACTAGTTTCTATTCAGGAGCCACTTCGTATTCCATCGATCAGGGAACGGCTAAACCAGTTTCTGGAAGAAGCTGTTGGTAAAGAAAATGTAGATCATAACCGCTTTGAGCAGGAACTAATCTATTTTATTGATAAACTGGATATTACTGAAGAAAAGATCCGCTTGAAAAGCCATTGCGATTATTTCATTGAAGCACTTAAAGACAAGGATGCAAATGGTAAAAAGCTCGGTTTTATTTCACAGGAGATCGGCAGGGAGATCAATACCATGGGTTCGAAGGCAAATGATGCTAAAATGCAGCAGATTGTAGTGGGAATGAAAGAAGAACTGGAAAAAATTAAAGAACAATTACTTAATGTACTATAGTTGTTAGAATTCCAGTCTGACAACTGGCAACTGACAACTGACAACTAAATATCAGTGAACGGCAAACTCATCATATTTTCAGCTCCTTCCGGTGCGGGTAAGACTACGATAGTCCACCATTTATTAAAGACGATCCCTAATCTTTCATTTTCTATTTCAGCTACAACCAGGCATCAGCGTGGGGATGAAGTAAATGCTAAAGACTATTATTTCATCAGCAAAGAAAGTTTTCTTCATAAAATTGCTCAAAAGGAATTTGTAGAATTTGAGGAGGTTTATACAGGTACCTTTTATGGAACCCTACGTTCCGAAATTGACAGAATCTGGGCAGAAGGTAAGCATGTAATTTTCGATATTGATGTCATTGGCGGCCTTCACCTGAAGAAAAAATTTGGCGATAAAGCCTTGGCTGTTTTTGTTCAGCCACCATCACTTGAAGTTTTGATTGAACGGTTAACAAGCAGAGGAACTGATCTACCCGAAAAACTAGCCGAACGAATAAAAAAAGCAGATAAGGAATTGCTATATGCAGATCAGTTTGACGTGATCTTAAAAAACCACGAACTGGAAACAGCCTGTAAAGAGGCAGAAAAACTGATTAGAGAATTTCTGGCTCAATAATAATTATAAAATGTCCGGATTTTACTGTCACCTATCTCATATCTCATATCTCATATCTCCTAAAATATGAAAATAGGATTATTCTTCGGCTCCTTCAACCCTATCCATACCGGCCATCTGATTATTGCCAATTACATGGCCAATCATACTGATCTTCAGCAGGTTTGGCTGGTTGTTTCGCCGCATAATCCATTGAAAGAAAAGAGCGATCTGATCAATATGTACGACCGTCTGGAGATGGCAAAACTGGCCATAGAAGATGCTGTCAATATCCGTGTGAGTGATGTAGAGCTTAAGCTTCCGCAGCCATCTTACACGATTGATACTCTGACCTACCTTCATGAAAAATATCCGGAGCATGAGTTCAGTCTGATTATGGGTTCTGATAACCTGGTATCATTAAAAAAATGGAAAAATTATGAGCTCATCCTGCGCGACTATCATATACATATTTATCCACGTCCGGGATTTGAAAATCATGATTTCCATGAACATCCTTCCATCAGAATTACTGAAACTCCATTGATGGAATTATCTGCTACATTTATCCGAAAGGCTGTTAAAGAAAGAAAAAATGTTCAATACTTTGTACCCGATAAGGTGCTGAAGTTTATTGAAGGAAAAAATCTGTATCGCTAATCAAAGGCTGACAGTCCCGGATCAAGTCCGGGACTGTCAGCCTTGAAACAATATTTAAGAATGATACCGTCCCTGACTTGATCCGGGACGGTCAGCCTTAACCCTGTCAGCGTTCAAAACGCTGACAGGGTGTAAAAAATCAGGTCATGAGCAAGGAAAAAACTATTTTAAAACTGAAACTCCCCACTGATCCCTTATGGGTTAAGAATGTAGTGGAAAGCAATATCGAAGAAATTCTGACTGATCATGCTTTTTGTGAGCAGAAAGCTGCCAGCAATGCCATCACCTTAATTGTGCAAAATCCCAACCTGTCTGATCTGGTTCAGGAAATGGCGATGCTTGTTCAGGAGGAGATGGATCATTTTAAGCGGGTTCATGATCTGATCCTTGCCAGAGGATATACCCTTGGACGGGAACGTAAAGACAATTATGTGAATGAGTTAATGCAATTTATAATTAAAGGTGGCAGCCGGCAGGATCAATTAATTGACCGTTTATTATTCTCAGCAATGATTGAAGCCCGCAGCTGTGAACGTTTCAAAGTGATGTCTGAACACATCAATGATAAAGAACTCTCAGATTTTTATTATGAGTTAATGGTTAGCGAAGCGGGGCACTATACCATGTTCCTCGGTCTGGCCCGCAAATATGCCGGTGATATTGATGTGGAAAAACGCTGGAAAGAATTTCTCGAATATGAGGCGAAGGTGATTCAGAATTACGGAAAATCGGAGACGATTCATGGGTGATTTACCGGCATTTTCCAGCATAAAAATTGAGAAAAGATGGGCAATTAAAGTTTGAGGCTTCAAAGAGTTTTTTGATCTGAACGCAAAATTTGAGCTAGTTCCACTAAGTTCCCTCTCCGCGAAGGGCGGATCGGGATGACAATTCGTTTAATAGTGCTGTTTTCTTCATAGGCACTTTCCACCTGTCATCCCGAACGTAGTGAGGGAACTTAGCGCTTTTAACTCAAATTTTATTCTGAATTGTATTTCCACCCAATATATATTTTGCAACCTGCAATGGGTAACACACTGACCTTATCATTATGTAATGAAATTTCGATGTGTGGAGAAATCTCAAAGTTTAAGGTAACATAGCAATTAAGCTTGTGCTGAAAACACAGGGGTTCCTCAGTCGTACCTGCCCGTCCGGTCAGGCGGGCCTCCTTCGGAATGACAGTATAAAGCCTTACTTCTTATACAACAAAAATATCGCGGGCCTTTTATGCAGATCAGGGACTTTATTCTTCCAGTCTCTGATACTTTTCGTTTGTATAAATTCATCCGCGGAGTTCAGATCGCAAGCTATACAAAGTTTTGTATCAGCTTTACAGCTTCTCAAAATCTCCTCCAGCATTGGGTTATTACGAAAGGGGGTTTCAATAAATAACTGGGTCTGGCTATGTCTTTCAGCCTGGGACTCAAGTTCCCTGAGTTTACTTGCCCTTTGTACCTTATCAATGGGCAAATAACCATGAAAAGTAAAACTTTGCCCGCTAAAACCAGAAGCCATCAATGCCAGTAAAATGGAGCTGGGTCCTACCAAAGGAATAACCTTTATTCCCTTTTGATGAGCCATGGCAACAATTTCGGCACCGGGATCAGCAACACCGGGGCAACCTGCTTCACTCATCAGGCCAACATCTTTACCAGCTAAAAGGCCTTTGAAGAAATCATTTAAGTTGCCCTCACGATTATGTTTTCCATAATCATGGATTATAAGTTCATTCTGCGGGATCTTCAGACCTGCTTCTTTTAGAAACTTTCGCGCAGTTTTACTGTTCTCTACGATATACTCATCAATATGATTGATTGTTTCTATCAGGTAGGGTGTGTACGATTTAGCAGCCGCATTTTCTGCCAATGGCACAGGAATAAGAAAAAGCGAGCCTGGAAGCATGTCTGATTTTTGCTACAAAATAAAATAAATTCCTTTCAAACGAGTTATATGTATCAAATTGTATAAAAACATGCCTACATAAATATTGTCCAAAACGAGTTTACGTAATAATTTAATTACAATCCAACCTTTGGCAAAATTTTCTCTTCTTATCTATAAGATCACACAAATTAAATTTTAGGAGCTATGAAAACGAACATCAAATTCCCGGAATATTTGGCTGGATTAGTATTATTCCTGTCATTCTTATTACCGGCACAGGTAAAAGCTCAGTATGACGACGTTTCTCTTGAAACATTCTATGAGGAGCTCTCCCCGTATGGAGTATGGATAAATGACCCACAATATGGTTATGTATGGCGCCCTGATGTTGATCAGGATGAGTTCAGACCTTATTACTCAAACGGACACTGGGAAATGACCAAATATGGAAACACCTGGGTATCTGATTATGAATGGGGGTGGGCACCATTCCACTATGGCCGCTGGCATCACAGCAGCCGAAGAGGCTGGATTTGGATACCAGATACCCGATGGGGACCGGCATGGGTGAGCTGGAGAAGTGGTGGTGGCTATTATGGCTGGGCACCTCTTGGTCCGGGTGTTAATATCAATATTAATATCGGAAGAATACCTGATTTCTACTGGGTATTTGTACCGCAGCGAAATATCTATTACAACAGGTATCCGCGTTACGACAGGTACAGAAACCGAAATATTTACAACAATACGATTATTATCAACAATACCTATGTATACAACAGAAACAGGTATTATACTGGTCCGAGAGTAGATGAGAT
>CAZTRY010000107.1:0-6405 GCA_964616525.1 uncultured Sphingobacterium sp.
CTTCGCCGCTTGATCCTGAAGGAAAATAAGTGCTCATTACAGAAACTCCTTCAAAATCGGCTCTTAGAATACGCCCCTCACGGTCATAATCGTCCATTCCGGATCTATATTCCACATTTTTTGGACTAATTTTAGTGAAAATTGCCGTTCCGCTGTACCCTTTTTTTTCTGCCGGATTCCAGTAATGTTCATAGCCCATTTGCTCCAGAAGGAGCAGGTCTGTAAGCTGATCGGGAGTGGCTTTTATTTCCTGCAAACAAACCACATCCGGATTTGCAGCTTTTAACCATTCCAGCCAGTTTTTACTTAATGCCGAACGAATTCCATTGACATTATAGGTGATGATCTTCATAGAAATTAAAGTGTAATATATTTTAAATTCAGTTTCTTTTCGATTTTTCTTGCTTCTCTTTTTTTAAGCACACTCACTACCATAGAAATATCTTCAACTGGCCGGTCGGAGCTTCCTGTTTTTACCCCCGCGATTTCATCGATCATTTCGATGCCGCTGACCACTTCGCCGTAAACGGTATAGTTCTGATCGAGATGCGGCGTTCCGCCCAGTTCTTTATATATCTTGCGCTGTGATTCCGGAATGATGCGGCCATTCATCCTCTTCGTTTGCACATCGTCAAGACTGGCATCAGTCCATTTCTTTCCCTGAACAATGTAAAATTGACTTGCGCTGGATTCTTTTTGCGGATTATTATCACGGGCGGCTGCCAGAACACCTTTTTTATGAAATAAACTGTCCCTAAATTCTGCCCCAACACGGTATCCCAGATCGCCTGAGCCAAGTGCCTGCCCTGCTTTTGCAGTTTTAGAATCCGGATCACCCCCCTGTATCATAAACTCTTTGATCACCCGGTGAAAAAGAGTGCCGTTATAAAAACCCTCTCTGCTCAGTTTCAGAAAATTATCCCTGTGTTTAGGGGTTTGGTTGTACAGCATGATGATGCATTCACCTTTACTGGTTTTGATCTTTACAAAATCATGTTTGGGTTTCGCAAAAACCAGGCTGCTGCACAAGACCAATAAGAAAACAGATATTTTTTTCATTTCTTAATGATTAGATACTATCAAAGTAGCTTATGATTAATGATCGCATAATCATTTCCTGCTCCAGAAGGGTATATGCAGGGATGGGTTTCATTAGTTTCCAATGTGGCCAACCATCCTGATCCAGACCTTCGAGCTCATAAAAACCCAGTTCACTGAACAAACGGCAGTTGGCGATATGCATTAATTCCTCTTTCTGTCGTTTGCTGAATTTTGCCGGTCCTTTGCCGAGCTCCTGAACACCGATCAGAAAAAGCATGACTTTCATATCAGGAAGATCTGTATCAAAATCTTTAGCTATCTTTTCTTGTAATAAAGTCCATTTGGCGTTTATTTCTGCTGGGGTCATGTACAAAAGTCTGTAAAAAAAATGGAATATATGACCTGAGAAATTATCTGAACGAGGGGGAATATGGGAATTCTAAAATGAAATGTGAATAGTTCTCGCAAAGACGCAGAGACGCAAAATAGCTTTCTTAAAACGATTGATTTATAGAATGTGAAGTCCTTTGCATCTCTGCGTCGAGAGTAATAATTTGAGCGGTTCCCTGTGGTCGCTGTTATTACCGACCAGGTGATATTTTCATCCCAAATACTATATTTGTTCATGCAAAAACCAATTGTTACTGCTTTGCTTTCTTACGGAATGTCGGGAAAGCTTTTTCACGGACCATTTGTTCATGTTCACCCCGGCTTTCATTTTAAGGGGGTTCTGGAGCACAACACTAAAAAGGTGAATGCCGATTATCCGGACGTGAAAAGTTATGATACCCTTGATGAGGTATTGAATGATTCTGAAATTGAATTGGTTATTGTCAATACTCCGAGTAATACACATGTAGATTATTCCAGAAGGGCTTTGATGGCCGGAAAGGATATCCTCGTAGAAAAACCTTTCGCACCTACACAAGCTGAGGCTAAAGAAATTTTTGATCTGGGAAGAAAACTGAACCGTAAGGTGATGGTGTACCAGAACAGAAGGTTTTCAAGTGATTTTGAGGTTACCCGTGATATCATAAACAGTGGAAAGCTTGGACGGATCATTGAGATGCATCTGCGTTATGATCGCTACAGGGCAGAGATTGGTCCGAAGGTCTTTAAAGAAACACCAATTCCGGCTGCAGGCATTGTGTATGATCTGGCTGCACACTTGCTGGATCAGGCAATCTGTATTCTTGGAGAACCAGTTTCATACCGTAAAATAACCGGCGTTTACCGCAAGAACTCCCTGGTTGATGATTACGGACATATCCATTTAAGTTATCCGAACCAACTGAATGTATTTATAACCACAAGTCTTTTGGTTGCCGACCCGCAGCCGGGTATTATCATTCATGGTACTAAAGGTTCATTTGTTAAGGCATTTTGCGATAAGCAGGAAGATCAGCTGATTGCCGGTATGATGCCCGGAGATCCCGGATTTGGAAAGGAGGATGCCGGTAAAGAAGGGCGTCTTACTTTGATGACTGAACAGGGCGAAAAAACCGTGGAACTCGTTCCATCGGTAGTTGGCAAATATATGGATCTCTTTGAAGCAGTAGTTCAAACCATTAGGAAGGATGCTGAGTTTCCGGTGAAAGAATCTGAGGTTATGACTCAGATCGGGATACTGGAAAGTGAACCGGACAAAGTATAGCAGGATTGCTGAGGTCTGGTAAATGATAGCATGATTGAATTCAAATTGTGAATTTCATTCATATTTGATTATTTATTTCCTCAGTCACTCTGATCTAAAGATGTAATGGCTAAGGTCCTGGAATCCCGATTAATTATGGAAATTATTTTAAAAAATGTAAGGATCAAAAGCGGTTTTCAAACCGGTTTACCTTGAATTTTTGATTTAAAGCAAATCCGGTATGAAATTGTTACTCCCATTGTTTGAAACAATTTTGAATCAATTCCCCTTTTTCTTAAGTTTGTATCAAGGACTGTAATGAAACAATTCAAAAGAACCTTCGGAATGACGTTTTCAGTAATATTATTACTGAGTTTTTCCACTGTGCTTCTTCCATTGGATTTCTTTCATAATCATGCTCCAATACCGGCTTCTACTGGTTCAGAACAACTAAATTCCAGCAGTAATGAAAAGGTAAATGTTCAGAACAAGGCTGATTATTGCTGGGTTTGTGCCGTTCATTTCGATAAAACCTTCACTAAGACTTCCTTCTATGAAAAGATCAGATTATCTCCCATGATGTCTGTTTTTCTGAATAATGAAGTTACCTCCTACTTTGTTGAACAACTCCTCTCAACTCTCAGAGGCCCACCTACGGAATAAGTTTTTTCATTCCTTTTAAATTGTTTTGCAGCATTTATATGCCTGCAGGTCTATTCCGTTTATTTAATTCTAATTCCATAGAAATGAAATCTGTTATTTTATATATTTTACTATTATTCACTTTTTCAAATACTTACGCAAATTTAGCCTCTATCGAAGGACGTGTAATTGATGGGCAAACCAAAGAAACCCTTCCCGGAGTATTGGTTACTATTCCGGATCTTAAGATATCTGTTGTGACCGATGCTTCAGGTCAGTTCAAATTCAATAATATTCCGGAAAGGGGCCGGTTTCTTGTCGAAGTTCGCTACCTGGGTTATAGCACACTCATTCAGAACATAGATTTTTCACTAAAAGTTAATCTTGAGTTTGCCCTTTTTCCCAGTGTAATTGAGGCGAAGGAGGTAGTTATCACAGGAACTGCTTTCAGTACTGATAACCGGAAAAACAGCACTGCGGTATCTTCAGTTACTAAAGATCAGTTAATAAATCGGCCATCAGGTAATCTCATTGATGCAATTGCCAAGGTTCCCGGTGTTTCACAGGTTACTACCGGTGGGGGTATTTCAAAGCCGGTAATCCGGGGCTTGAGTTATAACCGTGTAGTTACGCTGGTTGATGGAGCCAAACAGGAAGGTCAGCAATGGGGAGATGAACATGGTATGGAAGTAGATCAGTACAGTGCTGAGCGGGTAGAAATATTACGTGGTGCAGCCAGTTTATTATATGGCTCGGATGCATTGGGTGGTGTAATTAATGTCCTGGAGCCATTACCTTCACCGGAGGGACAGGTAAGAGCTGAGGTATTGACCAGTTATCAAAGCAACAACGGTCTTAGTGGAAGTTCTGCGATGCTGCAGGGGAATAGCAATGGATTTATCTGGCGTGCCAGGGCTTCTCTAAAAAGTGCCTATAGTTATGAAGCTCCAGGTGGAAGAATAGCCAATACAGGATTTAATGAAACCAATTTCAGCGGGCAGCTCGGATTTAATAAAAAATGGGGTTATGCCCACTTAAACCTATCCAGTTTCCAAAACAATATTGGATTGCCCGACTTTTCGAGAAATGCAGATGGTATGTTTGAAGATGAGAACGGTTCAGTTTTAACAGATAAACAATTAAGGGATCGGACTTTATTTCTTCCTTTTCAGGATATAAGACATTATAAGGTAGCAATGAACAGTCATGTTTTGTTGGGTAATGGTAGATTGCGTACTATTCTTGCTTATCAGAATAACCAGAGAAGGGAACTTGAAGATGATCGGGTAAACCCTTCCCTCTTTTTCGATCTAAAAACATACAGTTCAGATTTCAAATATTACATCAATGAATCCAATGGTTGGGAGCCGGTAATTGGATTGTCAGCCACTGCTCAGAATAATGAAAACAGAGCTGAAGAACTGCTGATTCCGGATTATAAATCAGGAGAATTGGGTTTATTTGCCTATGCAAAGAAATCATGGGAAAGCAGCACCTTTAACTTAGGAGCCCGATTTGATTACCGAAAGATCACTGGCAATCAGATGGAGGAAGATGGTAATCCCAAGTTCAATAATTTCACAAACAGTTTTTCCAATGTTAGCGGAGCTTTGGGTTTCACAAAAGAGTTTAACGAGTATTTTAATTTTAAAGCCAACCTTGGTTCAGCATTCCGATCACCCAATATAGCCGAACTGAGTTCTGATGGCGTTCATGAAGGAACTTTCAGGTATGAGATTGGAAACAATGATCTTAGTCCGGAGAATAGCTATTATGGTGATTTTGCTTTTGAATTTAATAATAATGTGATCAGTGCGAGCTTGGGTGCATTCAACAATCATATTGATAATTATATCTACAACCGCCAGATAGGAGGTGAAACTATAGTAGTTGATACTGAAACCCTTCCAGTTTACCGATTTGTGCAGGATAATGCGAATTTATCGGGAATTGAAGCGAGTCTGACCCTTCATCCGGCCGAAGTGATCCATTTTGAAAACAGCTTCTCTTATACCCGCGGAGTAAACAGGGCTACCAGCAAAGCCCTTCCTTTTATCCCTGCAGCGGTATTAAGGAATGAGATCAGACTAGAACCTGAGTTTAAAGGAGGTTTGAAGGGAACCTATTTTTCAATCGCTTTTGACAATGTTTTCAAACAAAACCGGGTTGATAATTTTGAAACAACAACAGGAGCATACTCATTGGTTAATCTTGCATTGGGGACAACCTTTATGCTTAATAAGCAACCCTTAAGAATTAACGTTTCAGCAAACAATTTATTTAACAAGGCCTATTATGATCATTTGAGCAGATTTAAACCAGGTCGTTTAGATGAAGCTGACCCGACAGCGGGTTATTATAATCAGGGACGTAACCTATCTGTAGGACTTTACCTGCCTTTTGTGTTTAAATAGATAAAAAGTTCATTTTCAGAGTTTTTAAGGTTGGAATCCTGAACTTAATTTTCCATATTTATCTAAGGATATTAATGAAAATAACATGAACAAGTTAAAGTTATTACTTTTGGCAGTAATTCTCTCTGGGGCTATAGGCACTCAGGGACAGACCAGCAAGACCCTGGGTACCGGAAATCAGTTTGATAGTTATTCTGGTGCATCCGGCAATCGAAATTACATGTATGCAAGTGATGCCGTTTTTTCTGAACGCTCTATTAAGGAAGAGTCGGCAATAAGGAACAATATTCCTGAGTTACTTCGCAAACCGCTTAATAATGAAATAAAAATAGAACGTTACAAAACCATAACCCTGCGCGATGGTGTAAAATTATATGCTGATGTTTACCTGCCGGCAGCACCCGGTAAATACCCAACCATTGTTATTCGTACCTGCTATGGTGTACAGCGTGATGGTGGCCACCAGGATAAGATCAGGTTTGCTCAGGAGGGTTATGCTGTGGTCTTTGCAGATATCAGGGGTCGTTATGAAAGTGAGGGCAATTGGGATCCTTTCCGGGATGAATCCAAAGATGGCTATGATGTGATCGAGTGGGCAGCAGCTCAGCCTTTTTCGAATGGTAAAGTAGCAACTCAGGGTGGAAGTTACCTGGGTCATAATCAATGGGCAGCGAT
>CAZTRY010000107.1:6415-11015 GCA_964616525.1 uncultured Sphingobacterium sp.
TGCAACGCCTCCGCATCTGGTAGCAGCATTTCCGGGGGTAGCCTCAACCAACATCTATGCTAACTGGTTAACAATGGGCGGGGCTTTTCGTTTAAGTTTTAATTATGGCTGGGGCGTTGTTCGTATGCCTAACCGGATTATGCTGCCTCAGTACTGGCATACTGAAGCATACACTCCTGAAGAATTGAAATATGAAAATATTTTATGGCATCTGCCATTAAAGACCGGGGATCTTAAAAGTGCAGGTTATGCGGTTAAGCATTACCGCGACTGGATAAATCATGAGAGTTATGATGATTACTGGAAGTCGATTAGTGATGAGGAGAATTTTTCTAAAATGAATGTTCCTGCTCATACCTACGGCGGTTGGTTTGATATCTTCCTCATGGGTACCATTAATGGTTATATCGGGATGAGAAATAAGGCTGCAACTCCTGCAGCACGCGCAGGTGCCCGGATGATTATTGGTCCATGGGGACATGGCCCTTCACAATCTTTTGGAACTGTCGATTTTGGTGCGACAGCCAATATGAAAATGTTTAACAGGGAATTGCAATTTTATGATTTCCATTTGAAGGGAATCAAAAATGGTTTGGATCTTGAAGATCCTGTGCAGTTGTTTTATATGGGGATCAATAAATGGCGCAGTGAGAAGGACTATCCGATTCCTGGAACCCAGTACAAAAATCTTTATCTGAGCAGCAATGGAAATGCAAATTCTGTTCGGGGTGATGGAATATTAAGTTTTGAAGCTCCTAAAAAGGCAGCAAGTGATCAATATACTTATGATCCTAAAACACCAATTATGACCTTAGGTGGTAATAATTGTTGCGGAACCCCAACCCAGGCAGGTCCGTATGACCAGCGTCCGCTTGAGCGCAGGGAAGATGTATTGGTCTACACTTCAGAATTTCTGAAAAGCCCGTTAACAATTGCTGGTCCGATGAAAATGAAGTTGTTTGCTGCAACCGATGGACCGGATACCGACTGGATGATCAAACTGGTTGATGTTTATCCTGATGGCAGGGCAATGCCTATCTCTGAAGGTATTTTGAGAGCGAGATTCCGTGAAGGATTAGATAAGATCAAATTACTTACACCTAATCAGGTGTATGAGTACGAGATTGAAATGACAGGTACTGCCAATGTATTTATGCCCGGTCATCGTATTCGTGTGGATATTACTTCCAGTAATTTCCCTCAGTTTGACCGTAACCCAAATACAGGTGATCCGTTTGGCAGCAGCGACCGTATCCGGGTAGCTCAGCAAACCATCCACCATGGAGGTGCACGTTTAAGCAGTATTGTGCTTCCGACTGTTCGTCCGCTCGAAAATTAATTTGGTATTGATATTCAATCCAAACGGCCAGACAATTGTCTGGCCGTTTTCATTATAATTGGTTAGTAAACATTATTAACTGTAAAGAAACTATTTTACATATGGAGAATAATTTATAGTAGTACTTACTTCTATCTTTTCTGCAATTTTTTTAAATACCAGTTTTGGGATCTCAATTTTATGATCAACCAGCAATACCTCAAATATTGCCTCAAGTACCAATGACTTTTCGCCAACTGTCAATTTTCCGCTCAGCTTCCTTTCCTGTTCAACACCATGAATATTTAATACCCCACTGGCGCTAACTGAATAAACTCCTGTTTTGCTCAAATCCAATTCTTCATTGATTTTACCTTTAAAAGTAGCATAGGGATATTTTTCACTTTCCATGTAATTTTCATTAAAATGCTGTTGCATCAGTTTGTTTTTAAATTGAAATTGTGCGACAGGAATGCGAACAATAAGTTCCCGGTTAGACAGATTAATGATCGAATTCGCACGGGTATTTTTCGCTTCAATATCCTCAAGAGGAGCTTTGGAGAAAAAGCTGATCTCGGATTTACTGCTGCTATAAAGTTTATTTTGAGCTGAAGCAAAATTGAAAATCAGAATAAATGCCGGTAGTATCAGATACTGCTTCATGGTTTCATTTTGATTTTTTCTCAAACGAGAAGGTTCTCGAAATATTAAAACCGAAATGGATATCCCCGCTTCCCCAGCTCCCATCGGTTTCTGTAATGAATTGTCTTTCAGTCATCCCAAATGAATTGGTAAATAGCAATTGAAATACATGTCCACCGGTTTCAAGATCAAAGCTGAAGGATAGATTATTTTTATAGTTATCATCAATCTGATTCGGAAGTACATAATTATACTCTCCGTTCAGGGAAGTGCGTTTGGTCAATTTCATTCTTCCACCTATTCCAGTTGCGATCACTGTTTTATTGTCCGTGAAAATGTCTGCCCTGTTTCTATGAATCAGGGTCGGGCTCAGCTGCAATGAAAAGGCCTCGCTGAATTTTCTGGCAATCAGCAACTGGGCTGTATAACTGCTTCTATCGGATCCAGAAAGCTGAGGGGTGGTTTTTTGCGTACGTATTGCATATCCTCCAAATAGTGTGACAGATAGTGGAATACTGGCTGAACCTGAAGATTGTCTGAGCAATTTGTACTTGGCGAAATAATCAAATGTTTTCTGAAATGAGCTTCTTCCGAGACCGATCATAAGACGGTCATTGAGGCCGTATTCTAACCCGAGCCGATTCGTTGCCGCATCCAGTCCGAAAAACTCTTCAAATCCACGATTGATGCGATCAAACCGATGGGAAATAATAAAATCCATATTATTCTTTCCAACGGTTTCAACAGAGTGTCCGTTAATAATACGGGTAGCCTTAAAAGTAGCTGTCTTGACAAATACTTCATTGCTATCTGAAACAAGTTTCATCAGATCTTCCTGTGCGAGAGCAGAAAATGGAAGTAATAAATACAGTAAAAGGAAAATCTTTCTCATATAACTTAGAATCAGGCTTCAAAAACGCGCAATGAATTTCCGCTTAAGGTAGTGCTGTATTTTTTCAGAGCCGAGGTTGCCGGACCCTGAACTCTTGCTCCGCTTGAATCAAATACAGATCCATGAGCCGCATCTGTCAGGGAACAAGGAAAATTATTGCTTCCGGAATTATATGTCAAAGGGTTTCCCTGATGAGTGCAGGAAGAAGAAAGGGCAATATAACTTGAACCATTTTTTGCAATAATTACTCCATTCATTATGGTCCAGCCTTTTGAGCTAATATCTGCATTAGAACTTACATCCAGTGTAAAATCGATCTTGCTGCCGGTTGTTGGTGTAGGAGTAACTGAATTTGGAGAGCCGGTATCACTTTTGCCACAGGCACCCAGGCATGAGCTAATCACTAATGAGCCTGCGCTGAGGCCCAATGCTGTAAGAAAGTCTTTACGTTCCATAATAGTTTTGTGTTTTAGGGTTCAAATTGTCTAATTTTCGAATAGGATTGTTTGAATGTATATACGGCAGCAAAATTCAATTGGTTTATCCGGGGAAAGTTTTATACCGGAAAATTCTATTTTTATACTTTTAAATACTTGATTATGAGAAAATTGTGGTTTTATTTTCTTTTGCTTATCTCTTCAATTGCAAATGCCCAGCAGATTCAAAGCCTTTCAATTACGCTTGAAAATGTAGACTATCCGTTTCCGGTCAGGTTTTTGCCCCTCAATATTGAAGGCCAGGATGTACGAATGGCTTACATGGATATTAAGCCGGATAATCCAAACGGAAAAACCCTGTTGCTATTTCACGGGAAAAATTTTGGAGGGTATTATTGGACAAATGTAATTAAAGCACTTAGTGCAAAAGGTTACCGGGTTTTGGTTCCGGATCAGATTGGATTTGGAAAATCATCCAAGCCGTTTATTAATTACAGTTTCCATCGTCTAGCAGCCTTGAACAGACAATTATTAGACAGTTTGGGAGTTCAGAAGGTTGTTTTAATGGGGCACTCCATGGGTGGAATGCTTGCTAGCCGCTTTGCCTTGCTTTATCCGGAAAGAACAATACAGCTGGTTCTTGAAAATCCGATTGGATTAGAGGATTACCGACGGTTTGTACCCAATGTCAGTCCGGAAACATTGTATCAGACAGAGCTAAAGGCAACAGCCGAAAGTGTAAAACGGTATTATCAAACTTCATATTTCGTAAAGTGGAAGCCCGAGTATGATGAACTGGTTCGTATAGCTTCAGGGGTTAATGGAAGTTCTGAATTTCCCCGTTATGCAAAGGTATCAGCTTTAACAGCGCAAATGATTTATGAACAGCCGGTGGTTTATGAATTTCCTTTGCTCAGAGTTCCGGTATTGCTTTTGATTGGTACCCAGGATAAAACCATTGTGGGCAAAGCCAGACTTAAACCTGAGGATCAAACAAAATATGGGCTTTACAATCAGCTGGGAAAAGAAACTGCTGCTAAAATTCCGGGATCTGTGTTAATTGAGTTTAGTAATTCCGGACATATTCCGCATCTGGAAATACCTGACGAGTTTTTGAGGGCATTGGAAGAGAATATTAAATAACACCTACCCGATAACTATCGGGTCACGAAATCACCTAGGCGAGCGGAAAGTCTGATTTCGTTAGTCGCTTCCGGTATTCTGTGACTGACGAATTTACCGTACAAGACGCCTAAGTAAATTCGTAAGTCGAATCTCACTGACTCACGAAATCACCTAGGCGAGCGGAAA
>CAZTRY010000108.1:0-3138 GCA_964616525.1 uncultured Sphingobacterium sp.
ATTTTAGAATCAATGTGTATCAGATGTGTAAGATTGGCAAACTGAATTATGTGGCAGGAGCTGAGATACCGAAAAGGTATTTAGCTCATAACTAAAACTGATTCATTTTGAAATATTGATTAGGAACCCTGAATAACGTGAACTCGACATAATATTTTAAAAACCGCATAGAAACATAGCATTTTATAGCTTCTAATCTAGATTTTAGACACAGATAGCCTTGAAGCTTCGCTTCAATCTATGTCGCATTTAAAGCATAATAAATTTAATCTATGTGGTTAAATATTAATCTTTAGATAATTTAATATCGAACTCACGTTAAATAGATAGTCTGTTAGAACAGCTATTATTTTCCATAAATTGCTTTATTATCTTTTTTCAACCTCATTTAGCCTTGAATATCTTATGATCAATCTAAAAAATATTCAGACAGAGGTCGATACCGGCTTCCTGTACAAAATCCTTGCAGAAAACGAAAAAGATCCTAATGTGGCCAGAGTTTTCACTGAAATGAGTGAAATAGAGCATAGCCATGCCATTGCTTTTCTGAAGAAAAACAATCTGGATAGCTCTCATTTACCCGCACCCTCAGGAAGGGCAAAGGTTTTGAGATTTATTGGAAAGGTATTAGGGTATGATTATGTACTTGGGGTATTGCTGGACACCGAGAAGAGCATTTCATCTTCTATTGTCAAGGGTAAGAAGAAAAGTAATACTAGTCCTTCCTTATCTGATACTTCGCATGTCACAATTCTAAGAAATATCTTAGATAAGCATCAGGATATTTCGGGTTCAAATCTCGCCAGATTTGAAAAGAGGCATAGGTCTGTGGGTGGCAATGCACTCAGAGCAGCGGTACTTGGAGGGAACGATGGACTGGTTTCAAATTTCAGTCTGGTAATGGGGATTGCAGGTGCAACAAGCGGACAAAGCGAAGTCTTGTTAACCGGGCTGGCAGGCTTAATGGCAGGTGCACTTTCAATGGCTCTGGGGGAATGGATTTCGGTGAAAAGTTCGCAAGAGCTGTATGAAAATCAAATGCAGCTGGAAATGGAGGAACTGGAAACAAATCCAGAGGGCGAAGAAAAGGAACTTGCTTTAATTTATATTTCAAAAGGAATTCCGGAACAGCAGGCAAGGACCATGGCAAAGTCCATCATCTCTGATAAAGACCGCGCTCATGAAATGCTGGTACAGGAAGAGCTGGGGATAAATGCTGAAGATTTGAAAGGTTCAGCAATGGAGGCGGCAATTACCTCTTTTCTTTTGTTCGCTATAGGTGCTATTATTCCAGTCATTCCTTTTTTCTTCTTAAGTGGAATAAATGCGGTACTGCTCAGCGCAGGTATGAGTGCTCTGGGATTGTTCTTAATTGGCTCGGCTATTACCTTGTTTACCGGAAAAAGTATCTGGTTTTCAGGTTTCCGGCAAGTTCTTTTTGGTCTCGCAGCAGCTGCAATAACTTATGGAATTGGTATGATCATCGGTGTTTCACTTGCCTAAGCATGGATTTTGGTTCAGATTCTGAACTATAGAGCCTCCGACATTAAATTTTACTATTATTGCTAAATGTAACTTTTGTAACCATAAATCGGGTTTACTATGGAGACCTTTGTGTTCAAATAAAAAGACATTATGGAAATATTAGGTTATATACTGGCAGTACTGGTTGGCATTTCATTAGGCTTAATAGGAAGCGGTGGATCAATACTTACGGTTCCGATTCTGGTTTATGTGATGGGGGTAAATCCTATTCTCGCTACTGCTTATTCTCTGTTTATAGTTGGTTCAACCGCCTTTATTGGGGGTATTCAAAGTGCCCTACAGAAAAAGGCGGATTTTAAAACCGTTCTGATCTTTGGTATTCCATCCATTGCGGCAGTGTATCTGACCCGCATGTGGCTGGTACCACTAATTCCATCTGAATTATTCACAATCGGATCATTAGTTATTACCAAATCTATCGGGATTATGGTTCTGTTCGCCATTGTCATGATTCTGGCTTCTGTGAGTATGATCAGGCCATGTATTGACTGCGATAAAGCAGATGATGATCCGCTAAGGTATAATTACCCGATGATCCTTCTTGAAGGTGCTTTAGTAGGTTTACTTACAGGTCTGGTAGGTGCCGGTGGCGGATTTTTAATCATCCCTGCCCTGGTGCTTCTGGCTCGTATGCCGATGAAACTTGCGGTTGGAACTTCCTTATTTATCATTGCTGCGAAATCATTGATTGGTTTTATTGGAGATATTCAGGGTGGGCAGCTGATTGACTGGAAGCTGCTCGGAACATTTACTGGTCTGGCGGTAGTCGGAATATTTATAGGTATCTACCTGGCAAAGAAAATCAGTGGCGAAAAACTGAAAAAATCTTTTGGCTGGTTCGTTCTGGTGATGGGTATTTACATTTTTGTGAAAGAATTATTCTTTCCATCAGCCGGCGGAGGTCATTAAGATTTTAAACAAATTCTTCTTAAATGAAAACAGAGCCTAAACTTGACGGGAATTTTTGGAATGATCGTTACAGATCAAACGAAACCGGCTGGGATCTGGGACAGGTTTCTCCTCCTTTAAAAGGCTACATAGATCAGTTAACTGATAAAAATCTGAGGATTCTCATACCGGGATGCGGCAACTCCTATGAGGCAGAATATCTGCTGGAGAAGGGCTTTAAGAACATCACTGTAATAGATATTGCTCCCGAACTGGTGGAGCGATTGAAATCTAAATTCCAATCAAACCAGAACATCAATGTTGTTTTGGGAGATTTCTTTACTCACAAAGCTGAGTATGATCTGGTACTGGAACAAACTTTTTTCTGTGCCCTCGATCCGAAACTGCGTAAAAATTATGCAGAAGCTATGGAAGCTCTTCTGGTTAAGGGTGGAAAGCTTGCTGGTGTATTATTTGGGAAAGAGTTTGAAACCCAGGGGCCGCCATTTGGAGGAACAGATATAGAGTATCTGGCACTATTCAGTGATGCTTTTTATTTCAGGACTTTTGAGCCATGTTATAATTCAATTCCTAAACGTGCCGGTTCAGAATTATTTGTAATTCTGGAAAAAAAGTAAAGCCATAATTCTTTTTTTTGATTGTAACCTATGTTACCGACTGCTCTTAGATTAGTCGCGACCTTTG
>CAZTRY010000108.1:3238-10761 GCA_964616525.1 uncultured Sphingobacterium sp.
TTTTTTTGATTGTAACCTATGTTACCGACTGCTCTTAGATTAGTCGCGACCTTTGTATGAGAAGTTCGAAGAGAAACAAACCAATTCATTTAAATCTTAAAATTATAAAATATGTTTTTTCAACACGTTTATGATAAGAGCCTTGCACAGGCAAGTTATTTCATCGGCTGTCAGAAAGCCGGAGTAGCCGCAGTTATTGATCCGAAGCGCGATGTGGATACCTATCTTGAAATTGCCGCGGCAAACAACATGAAGATCACTCATATCTTCGAAACACATATCCATGCTGATTTCCTTTCCGGTTCAAGAGAACTGGCTAAGTTAACCGGTGCTGATATGTACCTGTCTGATGAAGGTGGTGAGGGTTGGGAGTATGAGTTTGATCATGTCGGTTTGAAGGATGGTCAGATAGTAAAGCTAGGTAATTTGATTTTTGAGGTGATGCATACTCCGGGGCATACTCCCGAAAGTATCAGTTTCCTTTTAACAGATACTCCTGCATCAAAGGAACCTGTAATGTTATTTACTGGCGACTTTGTGTTCGTAGGGGATATCGGTCGTCCTGATTTGCTTGAAAAAGCTGCAGGTATGGTAGGTACAATGAATGCCGGAGCCAAAGAGATGTACAAGTCAATTAATAAGTTCTCTGCTTTGCCTGATTTTATTCAGGTATGGCCTGGGCATGGTGCAGGTTCTGCATGTGGTAAAGCTTTGGGAGCTGTCCCAAGTACAACAGTTGGTTATGAAAAGGTAAGAAACTGGGCATTGCAGTACAACAATGATGAGCAGGGATTCGTTCAGTATCTTTTAGCAGATCAGCCAGAACCACCGAAGTATTTCGCAATGATGAAGAAACTTAATAAAGTTGATCGTCCATTGATGACAGAGGTGCCCGTATTGAAGAAATTATCAGCTTCAGATTTAATAGAAGCGATGAATAAAGGTATGAAAGTACTTGATGCAAGGGATAAAGTTGATTTTGCTGCAGGATTTATTCCGGGCAGCATGAATATACAGGGTAATAACTCTTTTGCCACATGGGCAGGTTGGTTCCTGAAATATGATGAGCAATTTATCATCCTTGCTGATGAATCAAAGCTGGATGACCTGACCAGAAAATTAATGCGCATTGGCCTGGACAATATCTATGGATATGTTCCATCAACTTCAGTATGGACAGAAGCTGGTGGAAAACTGGAAAAAGCAAATGTGATCTCAATTGAAGAAGCTAAAAAGCTGATGCAGGAAGATATTCAAATTGTTGATTTGAGAGGTGTTGCTGAATACAATTCAGGACATATATTGAATGCGGATAATGTATTTGTGGGAACATTACCTCAGAATCTTGATAAGATAAGTAAAGAAAAAAAGGTAGTGATTCACTGTCAGAGTGGAGACAGAGCCGCAATTGGCTACTCAATTCTCGTCAAAAATGGCTTTACTAATATCGCCAATTATTCAGGTGGTATTAATGAATGGGTGAATAAAGGGGAACCGTTAGTTTCATAACATCGGGTTCTTTAAGGTGAGTGTTAGGATTCGCCGGATTAATTTCCGGCGAATTTTTTATTTGCAACAAATGTTACCGTTATGACTGCTAATATTCACGATTTTTGTAGTATCAAATTAAACAAAATGAATGTAGAGCAAATTTACACCGGATGTTTGGCACAAGGTGCGTATTACATCACCAGCAATGGCGAAGCTGCCATTATAGATCCACTGCGTGAGGTGGAGCCTTATCTTAGCAGACTTAACAAAGATGGGGTTAAACTAAAATACATTTTTGAAACTCATTTTCATGCCGATTTTGTCAGCGGTCACGTTGATCTGAGCAGGAAAACAGGAGCTCCGATTGTTTATGGTCCTAATGCAGCCTGCGAATTTGAATGTATTTCTGCAAGTGACGGACAGGAATTTAAGATAGGTGATATTACGATCAAAGTTTTGCATACTCCGGGGCATACGATGGAAAGCACAACTTTTCTTTTGAAAGATGAAACAGGAAAAGACCATTGTATTTTCAGCGGTGATACACTGTTTCTTGGTGATGTAGGTCGTCCTGATCTTGCACAGAAGGCAGCACATATGACACAGGATGAACTTGCGGGTTTACTATATGATAGCCTTAATACTAAAATAATGCCTTTGGCAGATGATGTGATAGTATACCCTGCTCATGGTGCCGGTAGTGCCTGTGGTAAAAATATGATGAAAGAAACCGTAGATACTTTGGGTAACCAGAAGCGGGTAAATTATGCATTGAATCAGCCTGATAAAGAATCTTTTGTGAAAGCTGTTACCGAAGGTCTTCTACCGCCTCCTGCTTATTTTGGATTAAATGTTGCCATGAATAAGAAAGGATACGAAAGTTTTGATACCGTCTTAAATAATGGCATGAGAGCTCTGAGCCCTGATGAATTTGAAGCAGCAGCTGAAAATACCGATGCGCTAATTCTTGATACAAGAGATAATACAATTTTCTATAAAGGATTTATCCCGCAATCAGTTAATATCGGCCTTGGTGGCGATTTTGCACCCTGGGTTGGAGCGCTGATTGTAGATGTAAAACAAGCCATTTTATTGGTTACTGATGAAGGGAATGAGGAAGAAGCAGTTACCCGTTTGAGCCGTGTAGGTTTTGATAATATTTTGGGACATTTGAAAGGTGGATTTAAAGCCTGGTTAGATTCAGGTAAAGAAGCTGATGTAGTTGATCGTATTACTGCTGAGCAGTTTGCGAATGAATTCAGACCTGAAAAGGACATGGTACTTGATGTACGCAGAGAAAGTGAATATGCAGCCGAACATGTCGAAAATGCATACAACAGACCCCTGGCCTATATAAATGAATGGATTAAAGATGTAAATCCTAAGCAGCATTTCTTCTTACATTGTGCCGGTGGTTACCGCAGTATGATGGCTGCATCAATTCTTCAGGCAAGAGGATACAGAAACTTCACTGAAATTGCCGGTGGATTTGGAGCAATCAGTAGTACCAATATTCCAAAAACAGATTTTGTTTGCCAGAGTAAGGTGATGCCTGCCTGATTTGCTGATATATCTTTCTGAATTTTCAAAAGGAGGTGTTTTTAAATGCCTCCTTTTGATTAATAATATGCCCTATTTTTTGATATTTTACCTAAATTGAATCATGCAGGGTTTACATAAAAACAGGTATCAATTTGCATTACTGGTATTGGTGAATGCCTTTGTCGGTGCGATGGTTGGTTTGGAACGGTCAATTATGCCTAATTTCGGTAAACTGGAATTTGGTATCAATGCCAACACTGCCTTAATGTCTTTCATTATTGCATTCGGTATCAGTAAATCCCTGAGTAATTATGCTGTTGCTCAGCTTTCCAAAAAATTAAGCCGTAAAACCATTCTGATTATTGGCTGGATTGCCGCACTTCCGGTACCTTTTTTATTGATGTACGCACCAAACTGGAACTGGGTTATCGCGGCTAATATTTTATTGGGGATAAACCAGGGTCTGGCCTGGAGTGCAACTGTAATTATGAAAATTGATCTTGTTGGTTCAAAGAACCGCGGTCTGGCTATGGGGATCAATGAATTTGCAGGCTACCTTTCGGTTGGTCTGGCTGCCTGGCTTGCAAGTTCAATTGCACTGGATTATGGTTATGCATTTTTCCCCTTTATTCCCGGTGTTATATTTTCAATAGCAGGCTTATTAACCACAATTTTCCTGGTTAAAGACACTACCCATTTCGTAAATGCAGAAAGTCTGACAAGCAAAGTCCCATTGCTGCAGAATGTATGGAAGGAAACAAGCTGGAAACATCAAAATTTGGGTTCGGTAACATTAAATGGTTTAGTAAATAATCTGAATGATGGGGTAGTCTGGGGTTTATTGCCGGTACTGCTTATGCAAAAAGGTTTTGGAATAGGTCAGATTGGAATTATTGCAGGAATTTACCCTGCCGTGTGGGGGATTTCGCAATTATTTACCGGAAAACTGGGGGACAGTCATTGTAAAAAACAGATTATCACTTCAGGAATGTTTTTGCAGGCTCTGGCCATCATTATTATGGCCATCTCAACTTCATTATCCTTTTTAATTTTCGCTTCGGTATTGCTTGGATTCGGTACCGCATTGGTCTATCCAAATTTTCTATCGGTTGTAGCCGAATGGACTCATCCTTCACAGCGTGCCGAAAGCCTGAGTATTTTCAGATTATGGAGGGATAGTGGTTATGTTTTTGGAGCCATTTTAAGCGGGATTTTAGCAGATACTTTCGGAATTGTAAATGCCTTGTTTATTGTAGCTGCCATAACAGCGACAGCAGGAATGATAGCGAACCGGCGGATGTGCTGCACAAATAAACTATTCTGGAACAGTGATTATTGCGTCCCGGTATATTAAAAAAGACCTATGAAATTGAATGAAGTTCTAAATAAGGATCTTATCCTTCGTGAAAATCTGGCGATAGAGAGGACTGATATGGCAATTGACAGAACCCTGCTGGCTTTTGTGAGAACATCTTTATATTTTGCTATCGCGGGCATGACGCTAAACAGCCTGTTAAACCTCAGCTATGGATGGTATCTGGAAATCGCTTTCTGGATAATCGCTTTGCTGATATTTTTTATTGGCCTTTACAGGTTTTATCATCAAAAGCGGAAACTCAGGAATAACCGCAAGCATATCGGGAATTATATCCCGGATGATAAATCCTCCACCTGAGATTTTCATTTGTAACCTTTGTTACTGAGATCGCAGCCAGCAGTCCTTACTTTTGTTATATAATTTAGCATAACAACATATTCACATGAAAGCGATAATTTTTTATAACTGGAACATCATCAGATTTCTTCGTTTGGGAATTGGACTAGTGATACTCATTCAGGCTGTGATGGCGGCAGATATAATGTTTGGTTTGATAGGCTTACTTTTTACGGGGATGGCCGTTTTTAATACCTCATGTTGTGGAGCTGGTGCATGTGCTGCTCCTCCTGCCAAAAACGATACCGGATCGAAAGAAATAAGTTATGAAGAAGTTAAATAAACAGCTATGACATTCAACGAATTAATTGAATCGGACAAGCCGGTGCTTGTTGATTTTTTTGCAGAGTGGTGCGGACCATGTAAGGTTATGGCACCAATATTAAAAGATGTTAAACAAGAAGTTGGGGATGCTGTAAGTATCCTTAAAGTTGACGTTGATAAGAACCCCCAGGCCGCTGCAGCATATCAGGTTCAGGGTGTTCCAACCCTGATTTTATTTAAACAGGGAAAAGTATTGTGGCGTCAAAGCGGCGTCGTTCAGAAGAACGGACTGGTTGGAGTGATAAAAAAATTTACAGTTTAAAATAAGATCATGGGCATATTTAGTTGGTTATTTGGAGGTTCTGCAAAGCAGGATCTGACCGGAATTATAAATGAAGGAGCATTTTTGGTGGATGTCAGATCTCCACGTGAATTTTCTCAGAATCATGTAAAAGGTTCTGTAAATATTCCTCTGGACAGCATACCCTCACAGTTGGCAAAATTCAAAAACAAGAAGCATATCATTGTTTTTTGCAGGAGCGGTAACAGAAGCTCACAGGCAAAATCTTATCTGGAGCAAAACGGATTTGCAAATGTAGTGAATGGCGGTACTGTAGAAATTGTGAATCAGTATGTAAGTTAATTCTGAGTATTTAGGTACCAGTTTGAAAGGAATTTAAGAACAATAAAAAAATTATAATGAAGACAATAGTAGTTGATGTAAGAACAGCAGATGAATTCAATCTGGATGGACATGCAGAAGGCAGTGTAAATTATCCTCTTGATAAAATTGAAGCATATATCGATAATTTGCGCCAATTTGATAAAGTCATTTTGGTTTGCAGAAGTGGTAACAGAGCCAATATTGCGAGAAGTATCCTTTTGCAATCGGGTATTTCAAATATTGAGAATCAGGGTGCCTGGCAAAATGTTTCAATCAATTAATCCGATATAAGATCGCAATGGAAACACTAAAAATTATAATTCCGACAGATTTTTCAGTTCAGGCAGAGTTTGCCTACCTGATGGTGCAAAGGCTGGAAGAAAAAACAGCAATTGACATTCATTTTTTGCATGTCTTGAATGTGCCTGACACCGTGACGTTGGATTCATCCGGAAAGATTCAGACCTGTGGTGAGATTGACGTGAATTATGTTACAAAACAAAAGGATATTGCTGAAAGAAAGCTAGCAAATCTGAAAGTCTTGTATGGTGATCATATTAATACCCATCTGGTGCTTGGTAAAACTACCGATGCGATTTTAAAATTTACAGAGTCAAATCAATTCGACCTGATTGTGATGGGGACCAAAGGTGCCAGCGGTTTGAAGGAAAAGCTTTCGGGTTCAGAAACACAGATCATAGCCCGTAAATCCAAGACACCATTACTTTCTTTGATGTGTGATCGTTCTGACCTTCAGATCCGGAATATTCTGCTGGTACATAACTTCAGTCAGCCGGCAAAGGAAAATCTTGTATTAATGCAGAAGCTGATAAAGGCATTTGATCCTAAAATGCACCTGCTGCAAATCACTTCAGGAAGTATAGATGCTGAAAAGGCAAAAGTTGAAGCTCAAATGACCCAGTTTGCTGAGTTGAATGGTATTACCAATTATCAGTGTCATCTGATCAATGATAAAGATGTGGAGAATGGTGTGGTACATTTTAATCAGATGATCAATATGGATATCGTTTGTATTGGTACACATGGTAAAGGTGGATTATTCCATCAGAGTGCGACAGAGAAATTGATTAATCATCTCTTCAAGCCGATTATTTCCTTTCACTTAAACAACTAAAAAAAGATAATGGAATTTATATTACAACCATGGTCCTGGTGGTTCTCCGGGATAATGATAGCAGCTATCATGTTCTTTTTATTGTATTTCGGACAATCCTTCGGATTTTCTTCAAATTTAAGAACAATCTGTGCGGCTGCAGGTCTGGGCAAATCAGCAAAATTTTTTGATTTCAACTGGAAAGCACAAATCTGGAATCTGGTGTTTCTTGTTGGAGCAATTTTGGGTGGTTTCATAGCCAGAGAATTCCTGTCGACGGATGCTCCGGTTCTGATTTCCGAGGCAACAATCCAGGATTTATCCAAACTGGGAATTGCTGCTCCTGAATCCCTTCAACCTGCCGAGCTTTTTGGCCTTGATGCAGTTTTATCCATCAAGGGCTTCCTTCTTCTTGCTTTTGGGGGCTTAATGGTTGGATTTGGTTCGCGTTATGCCGGGGGATGTACTTCCGGACACGCCATCAGCGGTTTGTCGGATCTTCAGGTTCCGTCATTGATAGCCGTAATGGGCTTTTTTATCGGGGGTTTACTGATGACTTATTTATTTCTTCCTTTAATATTTTAAGATATGAAGTTTATAAAATTTTTATTGCTGGGTATAGTTTTCGGCATCGTAATGACGAAATCTGAAGCGGTTTCCTGGTACAGGATTCAGGAAATGTTCCGCTTTCAGGCTTTTCATATGTATGGAATTATTGGAACTGCAGTTACCCT
>CAZTRY010000109.1:0-10672 GCA_964616525.1 uncultured Sphingobacterium sp.
AAAAGAAATCCCATGCAACATCTATACTTACTGGTAAAAGATGTTCAGTTTTAAAATAATATATCATGGTTTGATTTAATAATGCTTGGTATGTTCGATTAACTTATGAAAGCAAATTTTAAGCCATTCTGTAAACTTTTCAGGATGCAATTGAATTTCCTTTTCAAGCTCAATTAGATTAATATATTTCCAATCCTTTACTTCTGTATAATTCAGCACTGGCAAGTCGTCAGTATACCCAACATAAACATGATCAAATTCATGCTCAGTGAGTCCATTGGAAAACTCACACCTGTAGATAAAACTGAAACTAAACTCCAGATCACACCTCATACCCATTTCTTCCATTAATCTGCGTTTACAAGAATCGATCGTATTCTCACCAGGTTTGGGGTGACTGCAACAAGTATTTGTCCAAAGTCCCGGAGAATGATATTTTCCATCTGCTCTTTGCTGCAGGATAAGTTCATTTTTAGAGTTAAATACAAAAACTGAAAATGCCCTGTGCAGAAGTCCAAGCTGATGCACTGAAAGCTTATCCTGTACACCACTTTCATTATCCTGCTTATCGACAAGAATTACTAATTCATCAGCTCCTTCAAAAGTCTCTTTCATGATTAGTTTGCTTTGTTAAGGTAATTACTGATTATGTTTTTAAGCTTTTGATCCTTCAAACTGTTGAGGGACTGAACTAAGAACAATTTGTCCCTTTCCTTATCTTCACTATAATTTAAGAATGAAGGCACATTGGTTTGAATTGTATACCTAAGAAATCTCAACTCTACATTTTTCTGGTCAAACTCAATCGCCTTCTCAAGCATCAGTTTACCCTTTTTAAAATATGATAATTTACTAAAGGGGTTAATCAAATGTTTGGCCATCATCATGGTCGCGCTTGCTCTGTATCCTAAAAACAAGGCATTATTCTTGTCATTATAAGGCTTCAAGAGTTCAATAAGTTCAACACATACTTTTTGAGATGATTCTGCTTTATGAAATAAAATCCGCACATCTTCAATCCCGGGAGTTTTTGTTGAACTCAAAAAGCCATGAATTAGAAAAAAACAAAGCAGGTAAGACTTCACACCCAGTTTAATTTATTCTGAACCATACAATTGACCATAATTCCAAGTTTCTTACCATTGTTTATTCGAATTCTTTCACTTAACACCTTTTTAGGTGGCAGCTTTTTTATCTTATTAAATAATGCCTGATAATAAACATAAGCGAGATAAACCCCTCCTCTTGAGGTACTGGGAAGTAGCTTTATACCTTTCAATGCAATTTGAAAATCATTTTCTATATCCTGTTCTATTTGTTCCTTGGCAGCCAATGTAAATTCAGAAATATCCACATCCGGAAAATAGGTTCTTCCTAAAACATGGTAGTCATCTTTCATATCTCTAAGAAAATTTACTTTTTGAAAAGCAGCCCCAAGTTTCATAGCGTAAGGTTTAAGCTCATTAAATTGGTCGATATTGCCCCCCGTAAACACATGAAGGCACATAAGTCCAACAACTTCTGCCGAGCCCAAAATATACTGCTGATACTTTTCAGCGGTATAATCAACCTTCTCCAGATCCATCTCCATACTTTGTAAAAAGGTTTCAACCAAATCCAAACCAATATTGTATTGATGAACTGCATTTTGGAAGGAATTCAGAATAGGGTTCAGTGAAATCCGGTTTTCTATAGCCTGATATGTTTCAATCTTGAATTTTGCAAGGAGCTGTTTCTTATCAAAACCCTCAAAGCTGTCTACAATCTCATCAGCTAGACGTACAAAACCATAAATAGAATAAACAGAATCTCTCAGGCTGTTACTTAGACAGTATATCCCCAATGAAAAGCTTGTGCTATATGCCCTCGTTGTCATTTTACTGACTTGTAAAGAAAGATTGTCAAACAGAATTTTCATCTATTTTTGAGTTAAATGTTTAATCATTTGTCCGGCAGCCACTTTGCCCGAAATAATTGATGGTGGTACTCCCGGTCCGGGAACTGTAAGCTGCCCGGTATAGAACAGATTTTTCACCTTCTTATTTCTAATACTGGGTTTTAAATTTGCCGTTTGCAATAAGGTATTTGCCAATCCATAGGCATTTCCTTTATATGCATTGTAATCAGTTATAAAATCACTGGCACAATAGGATCTTTTATAATCAATTAACTGGTTAATATCTTCCTGAATATGTTGGTTCAATCGAGCGATCATCAGATTAAAATATTTTTCACGAAGCTCCTCATTGTCTGTGAGTCCCGGAGCCAAAGGCATTAAAAGAAACAAATTCTCATTGCCTTCGGGTGCAATATTGTCATCTGACTTCGAGGGGCAGCAGACATAAAAAAGTGGCTTTGCTGGCCATTGTGGTTTTTTATAAATCTCGATAGCATGTAGCTCGAGATCTTCATCAAAGAAAAGAGTGTGGTGACTAAGCTTTTCGATCTTTTTATTCAATCCGATATAGAAAATGAGGCATGATGGAGCAAAAACTTTGTTTTTCCAATAGTTTTCATTGTAATTCCTATATTTCACATCCAGTAATTTACTTTCAACATGGTGATAATCTGCAGATGCAATAATCGCATCACAATCTATCCTGTTGCCATTGACCATTATTCCGCTTGCCAGATTATTTTCAATAATTATTTTTTCAACAGGTGAATCCAAATGAATCCTGGTACCATTTCGCTTGGCAACCTCGAGAAAACCTTCAATTACCTTCCCAAAACCTCCGTCAGGATACCATGTACCAAGTTTAAGCCCGGCATAATTCATTAAACTGTAGAGTGCAGGGGTGTCCTGTGGCATGGCGCCAAGAAAAAGTACCGGGAACTCCATCAAGGCAATCAATCTGGGATCACTGAAGAACTTTCTGACATGTTTTCTGAACGAACTGAATACCTGAAGTCGGAAAGTACCTTTAATAAGATCAAGATCTGCGAACTCCATCAAAGACAATCCAGGTTTGTAAACCAGGCTGCCCATACCAGTTTCATATTTGAACTTTGCCTCTTCCATAAACCTATCAAGCTGAAGGGAACTACCCTTTTCAATAGACTCAAACATTTGGGATAGCTCAGCATAATTTTCAGGAACCCTCATAATCTCAGATTGAGGGAATACAATATCAAAAGAAGGGTTTAAAAGCTTTAATTGATAAAAATCAGCTGCCTTATAACCAAAATCAGAGAAAAATTTCTCAAAAACATCTGGCATCCAGTACCAGCTCGGACCCATGTCAAAAACATATCCTTTGTCTTTTAGCTGCCTTGCCCGGCCACCCGGCTGTGGATTTTTTTCATAGACATGTACTTCATGCCCTGCTGCAGACAAATATGAAGCTGCACTTAAACCTGAAAAACCTGATCCTATGACAATAATTTTTGACATTATCTACTTAAATTATTGCTTAAAACTTCATTTAAACCAAGAATTCTTTCTATATCCGCTACCGAAGACAGGTATTCAGAATTTGGTGGATATTTTATGCTTGAAATTAATTTATGATTACCGGCAAGATATATTTTATCACCTGTAAAGTACTCATTTATAATTCCAATATCCTTTTGAATCTGTTCTGGCAGATCAAAATGAACCAGAAACATCAATAAATAATCTGGCCTGGTTTCAACAACAGCAGATTTTAAGGATTTTATCGGGACATTACTACCCAGATAGATCACTTTATGACCTGAAAGCCTGATTAAAAAATTAGCATATAATAATGGTAATTCATGGAATTCATTCTCTGGAAGGAAAAGCAGCCAGGTTTTTTTTGTTGAATCAGCTAAGGGTAATGAATCTATAGCTGCCGATAATTTTTGATGAAATATATTGCTTATAAAATGTTCACTTGTTGTAGGAAGGATATCACTTGCCCAAAGTAAACCTATTCGTGTCATTAAAGGATATATAACATTTTTGTATGTATCCCTAATTCCATAGGCTGAAAAACTTAAAGAAAGTATATGTTCAAAATGACCTGAATCAAATGACATCCCAGCGGCAATTAGCTGGATTATATAGTACTCTGCAGTATCATTTGAATCAAGTCGTCCGGAATCATGAATCATTGAGAATAAAGTTTCATCACTCATAGAACATAGTTGGGAAACTTTATGCCCCTGTTCCATCAGACTAACAATATTAAGAAGACGTCTTAACTGCTTATCGTCATAATATCTTGTATTCCCCTCAGAACGTTCAGGCTTGAATGCATTATATCTCTGCTCCCATATTCTGATTGTATGAGGCTTGATACCTGAAAATTGGGATAATTGAGAGATGGAAAATAAATTCATTGTTTAAATTTATGATTAAAAATTTAAACAAAATGATTTTACACAGCAATATTACAATTAAATGAAACTTAGAGTGCCTAAAAGAAACCAAAGAATCACTTAATTTTCTTCCAATACTCTTCGACAATCATCCCATTTGGCAATACGCCATTTATAGTGAGTTTGCCCTGATCTACTGTAAATTTATAGGCAATTGTAACATCTGTATTTTGTGAAGGCCGGCTACTATACTTACTGGTAATCAAAACACTATCTCCCTTAATTTCATAAATACCTGAATTGTATAATTCAGGGGGATTATTACCTTCCAGCATAAAAGCTTCGTAGGTATCCGCAGCATAGCTTCTCTGCATTTGAAATTCATTTGAAGCTTTTTGGGATCTGCCATTGTAAATACCCCCATCATATTGCCATGTTCCCTTCAGGGGACCTGTGCTGCAGGAGGAAATTAGAACCAAACACCACAAAGCAGATGATATGTTAAATAGTTTTTTCATGGTATTATTTTATCTGGAAACCCAATTAATGTCTTTTTTTAGAAGTTGAAGAGTCTTTTCTTCCTCAGAACCTGCTGTTGCGGTAAAATCATACACCCAATTAGCCTGAGGAGGCAAACTCATCAAAATAGATTCAATTCTTCCATTGGTTTCTAAACCGAACTTAGTTCCAGCGTCATATACCAGATTAAATTCTACGTACCGGCTGCGACGCTGGAATTGCCAGAGTTTTTGTTCCTCGGTAAATGATTTATTCCTGTTTCTTTGGATGATTTCGGTATAGACAGGCAAAAAAGTCCTGCCAACAGCTTTCGAGAATTCGAAAATTTCCTCCCATTCAAGACCAGCTGACTGTGGGGTTAAACGGTCATAAAATATACCTCCAACGCCTCTGGTCTCCTGTCGGTGTTTAATGAAAAAATAATCATCGGCCCACTTCTTAAACTTGGTATAAAATTCAGACTGAAACCGGTCACAGGTTTGTTTGAGTTTGGAATGAAAAAATCGGGCGTCTTCTTCGATCACATAATGCGGTGTGAGGTCTATTCCACCCCCAAACCATCGTAAATCCTTACCTGATTCTCCGGTCATTTCAAAGTACCGGATATTCATATGAATAATCGGTACCCAGGGATGATTCGGATGGATAACAATTGAAACACCCGTGGCAAAAAAATCATCCTCAGTCACACCTAAAGCTTTCTTCACAGTTTCGGGTAGTTTGCCATAGACAGCAGAAAAATTTACACCACCCTTTTCAATGATGCTTCCATCCTGCATAATACGCGTACGACCACCGCCACCTCCATCCCTTTGCCATAGCTCTTCCTGAAATTTAGCAGAACCATCAGTAAGTTCAAGTCCGGTACAAATTTCATCCTGAATCAGCTGATAAGCTTCAGCTATCTTCTCTTTCGTAATCATCCCTCAAAAATGATGTTTTTTTAATAGATCATGAAAGCAATTCTCAACATAATCCATTCGGATCAGCTAATTTCAAGATAGTCAAGATCCTTACCAAAGGTTTCCTTAAGCTGGTATAAAGCAATTAATGCTATAGCAAGGGATACAAATCCCACAACTAATGCACTGTTGATGATCCCCAAACTACCTTTTAAAGCTGTAAATGAAAGAGTTGCCAGTACCAGAGATCCTCTTACAAAATTAGGCACTGTAGTGGTTACAGTTGCCCTGAGATTTGTTCCAAACTGTTCTGATGCAATTGTAACAAAGGTTGCCCAATAGCCAGATGAAAACCCCAGGAATAAAACAAGCCATATAAACTGTTGTGAATTCATGCCCTCGGCATTCAGATAAACTACTATGCTCACTCCGGTAAGCAGAAGAAAAACAAGCATAACTTTTTTTCTTGAACGCCACATCTGACTCAAAAAGCCGGCAACTATATCTCCAATTGCAATACCTATATAACAATACATAATACCAGTTCCTGCAGAAAGTGGCTCTGTCGCATTTAATTCCTTACCAAACTCAGGAGAGAACGTTACGAGCACACCTACTACAAACCATAGCGGAATCCCAATTAAAATGCAACTCAGATACTTTTTAAATCGTTTTCCATCGGAAAAGAGCATAAAAATATTTCCTCTGCTTACTCCATCGTTCTTTAAATTTTTAAACATCCCAGACTCTGCCAAACCTACACGCATTCCAAGCAGCAAAAGCCCCATGATCCCTCCAATGATATAGGATGTTTCCCAGGCATAATTTTCTCCAACTATCGCAGCAGCAACGGCCCCCATGAGTCCTACCCCTGCAACGATCATTGTACCATAACCACGATTTTCTTTGCTCATCGTTTCAGTAACAAGGGTAATCCCTGCACCCAGCTCCCCTGCAAGACCAATTCCGGCAATAAAACGAATGATAGCATACTGCTCAACGGTTGTGACAAAACCATTCGCAAGATTTGCTGCTGAGTATAATAATATGGATCCGAAAAGCACACTCAAACGTCCCTTCTTATCACCCAAAACACCCCAAAGAATTCCTCCAATCAACATCCCAAACATCTGACTGTTAATCAGCATCGTACCTACGTCCAGCAAATCACCTTCAGCAACTCCAAGTCCTTTCAAACTTTTAATCCGAATAACTGAAAAGAGGATCAGGTCATATATGTCAACAAAATAGCCTAAGGCAGCTACGATGATAATTAATTTAACATTTTTCTTATTTACAGCATCCTGATCCATATGATTTATTTTATCCCACAATCTACAAACAAAATTGAAAAACCAAAACAAGAGCTTAATTCATTTTGAGCCATATGATATCAGCGAAAATTTTTAATATCAAGTCAATTTGCGGATATTTGCAAGGATGATTGTATCAGAAAACATGCTCAAATGGGCAATGCGTTTTTATCCCCCGCTATTTTTTCAAAGAATCTGGGTAATTAAGTTTGATAAGGGCTTTACCGGAGTGCATGTAAAGATTTCCAGGAGCTTTTTGAATATCAATTTTAACCGTACCATCTTTGGGGGGACAATATTCAGTGCCTCAGATCCATTTTTTGCACTGCTTTTTGATCAGATACTTCAAAGAAGAGGCTTAAAATGCCGGATATGGTTAAGAAGTGCCGAGATCCGCTATTTAAAACCAGGAGCAACAGATTTATATTTTACAATTTCTCTCAGCGAACAGCAAATTAAAGAGGCAGTAAGCATCCTAGAAACTGAAGGGAAATTTGTCAAAGCATATCCGATGAATATTTTTAGTCCGGAAGGATTGCTCTGTGCTACTGTGATCAATGAAGTATATATTCGTAACCTGTTTAAAGGGGAAGAACAAACTATTGCCTACTAAAGATTATTGATCATGAATATCAGGAGACTCATTCTGGAGGGGGAAGGCGTTACGCAGGATTTCAAAAAAAAGATAACCTCCTGTGAAAAAATTGCCAAAACAATGGTTTCATTCGCTAATAATAAGGGAGGAAGACTTTTGGTCGGGGTATCTGATGATGGAACAATAAGTGGGGTAAAGTCTGAAGATGAGGAGAAATATATGATTACCCGGGCAGCACATTTTTATTGTAAACCAGCACTCGAACCTAAATTTGAAGAGGTCTATCTCGATGATAAAACAGTTCTAGTTGCAGAAATAAATAAGAGTGAAATGAAACCCCATTATGCTCTTGGTGAAGATAAAAAATGGTGGGTTTATATTCGGGTAAAAGATAAAAGTGTGCTCGCCAGCAAAATTGTAATAGATGTACTGAAACGCGAAAACAATGAACATGGGGTTTTGCTTGAATATTCATCCAAAGAAAAAGCCCTTCTGGAATATCTGAACGAACATGAACGAATCACATCACGTGAATACAGTGAGATGCTCAACCTTTCCAGGCGAAGAACTCATCGTATACTTGTGAATCTGGTACTTTCAGGGGTTATCAGACTTCATACCACTGAAAAAGAAGAATACTATACTGCTTCTTGATATAAAGTAGCTTAAATAGCTATATTACAATTATTTAAATACATAATATTTTCTTTTGAAACGAATATATTTTAAATATAAATCTCATTATCAAAGTAATCTTACGCTGGCAATACCTGTGGTTATTTCACAGCTTGGGCATACGCTGGTACATACTGCAGATAGTGTAATTGTGGGGCATTTTGCAGGTACGATTCCTTTAGCTGCGGTTTCTCTGGTCAACAGCATTTTTATTGTAGCACTGGTAATCGGGATGGGTATTTCCTATGGACTCACCCCGCTGATTGCTCAGGAGAGCGGGAAGAATAATAATCATGAGTGCGGGAAACTTCTTGCGAATAGCTTACTTATCAATGCAATCATTGGAATACTACTTTACCTGCTCATCTATTATGGTTCCCTCCTGTTTATTGATAGAATGGATCAGGACCCTGCTGTTGTGGCACAGGCGAAACCATACCTGGGTTTACTGGGCTTTTCAATTGTACCCTTAATGATTTTCATGACATTTAAACAATTTGCAGAAGGACTGGGGTTCACCAAACAGGCTATGATGATCTCCTTATGGGGTAATCTGATTAATGTATGCCTGGGAATCATTTTTGTAAAAGGTTTATTTGGAATTGAACCTATGGGTGTGAACGGGGTAGGCTGGAGTACACTGATAGACAGAACTATTATGGCCATAGTAATGTGTATTTATGTATTAAGGTCAAGGTATTTTAAAGAATATTTAAAATCATTTAGTTATCAATCCATTGATAAAATCAGAACAGTTAAAATTCTAAAAATTGGCACACCGGTTGCACTTCAATATACTTTTGAAGTGACTGCATTCAGTGTATCAGCAATTTTAATTGGCAGTATTGGAGCAATAGAACAGGCGGCCCATTTGGTTGCTATCAATCTGGCAGCCATAACCTATATGATGGCCAGTGGCATTTCTGCTGCAGCAACAATTAAAACCGGCAATAATTATGGTAAAGAGGATTTCATGAACCTCAGGCTTTCTGCTATCTCCAGCTATCATATTGTTCTGATTTTTATGGCGGTTGCAGCTATCCTGTTTGCAGGACTAAATGAATATTTACCATGGATTTATACTTCAGATAAAGCCGTTATAAGTATTGCTGCACAATTACTTATAATTGCAGCATTCTTTCAGCTATTTGATGGAACACAAATTGTAGGTTTAGGAATACTACGTGGAATAGGAGATGTTAATATACCTACTTTAATCACTTTTGTAGCTTATTGGATAATAGGTATTCCTGCGGGTTACTATCTTGGGATAGTCATGGGGTATGGAGCAAATGGAATCTGGTACGGTCTGACTTTGGGCTTACTGGTTTCGGCCGGTCTGCTCTTTACCAGATTCCATTATTTTTCTAAGAAACTGGTTCGGCAAGCTCAAATATAATTGATGCCACAGGAATTCTGATTTCATTAAAAATCTGAGATTGCATTTTTTTCAATCTTTCGGTATGATCTTCAAGACGATCATTAATATTCATATATCTGATCAAATCGCCTGTTCTTGTATCAACAAATCTGTACCGGGTAAAATATTGCTTTTCCATAGCCCAAATTTAGGCTAAAATTATTGAAAATCAGCATTTTATGTTATTATAGTTTTAGGAATTAATAAATCTAATATTTTTAGAAGTATAGATCATGCGCAATCCGGTAGGTATTGCAGTGAGCCTCAACGATATCTGTAATCTTTGGGGAATAGCCCCCTCCCATACTAATTTGTACAGGCAGCCCTAAACTATGACAGTAATGCAGCACCATTTCATCCCTTTGTTTACATCCGCCAATGGAAAGATTGAGTTTGCCAAGTTTATCTGTTGCCAGTACGTCTACCCCTGCCAGATAAAAAATAAAATCGGGTTTAAACGATTCCATAATAAAGCTAAGGTTCTCTGAAAGCAGCTCAAGGTATTCTGCATCAGTGATTCCATCAGGCAGGCTGATATCAAGATCTGATTTCTCCTTTCTGAATGGAAAATTCTTTTCTGCATGCATAGAAAAAGTGAAGACCCTTGCTTCCTTACTAAATATTTCTGCAGTACCATTTCCCTGATGCACATCTAAATCAATAATCAATATGCGCTTTGCTAGAGAATTACTCAATAAGTAATTAGCTGCAATCGCCTGATCATTTAAAAGACAAAATCCTTCAGCCCAGTTTGATCCTGCATGGTGTGTGCCACCTGCGACATTAAATGCAATACCATGCTCCAGAGCATGAATGCTGGCATCAATAGTACCCCGGGCAATTCTGACCTCCCGCTCAACCAATGTCGCTGACAATGGAAAGCCTGCCCGCCTGATTTCAGCATCACTCAGTTTCAAATCCCTGAGTCTTGTCCAGTAATTCTCTTCATGAGTTAATTTGATAA
>CAZTRY010000110.1:0-9721 GCA_964616525.1 uncultured Sphingobacterium sp.
GCTGGGCTCACAATGATTAGGTGCTGGAAATCAATACCCTTGGGTTATAGGCTGGGGCAGCCCTTTCCTCCGGGGTTAGTTCCGGCACGAAATCTTGCTCTATTCCCCTCTGGTCGGTGTTCTCACCCTACCAAGCACGACCATATCATTGGTCGGTGATAACACCAACCACATGGAAATTAGGAACAGCCGGAAGCTACCTCCTCCGGCAAGGTTTATTTTACCAGGTGTTGTTTTTCATCGGGACTGCTTGCGCGTGGCTAGCAAGTGGACTCGCAGGACCTAAGAAGCACAGGCCTTGCTTTCTAAAACAAGAAAAATTATTCAATTTAATGAGCCTAAGAAAGATTTTATATTCTAACCCAGGTTAAATTAGCCCAATTTCTTAAAATTCTATCTTGTAATGCGGGCTTTAGTCGCAATTTCTGATTTTCTCAAATACCTGCCGTTTACTTGACAGGAGATACCACTTGCTAAAAAACTTCGCATCAAATTCAGGCTTGAAACCTTCTAAACTATATTTATTCCGGTAATTGAAAACAGATCTCGATAGTTACCAGATCTCTTAAAATATAAATTCCCGAAAATGTCAGTATCAGCCTGGAATGATCAGCAAACTCCCTTAATATCCATTGGATACAGGTACAATTCTGCTGCGGGCACTGGGATTATATATACTGTCATCCTATCTGCGACCATCATTGCCTTGATTTTGTTGCCTTTCATTCCTGTTCAGGTTAGTATTAATAGTCGGGGTGTGATACAGTCGTCATTAGAGCGCACAGATCTTTTTGCAGCAGTTAGTGGAAGGATAATTGAGGTCAGGATGAAGGACAATCAAAGTATATCAGCCGGGGATACTGTCCTGGTCATTGATTCCTCTTTACCTGGACAACAAAGCAAAATTTTAAGCAGGCGATCAGAACTGCTCAGACAGCTTCTTGAAGATGCAGGGCGGATAATCAAGCATGCTGTTCTTAGGAATAGGTCCTCAACAGAACCCGTATTTTTAACTGAGCAGTACAGAGCTTCCTGGCTGCAGTTCTGTCAGGAATTCGAAGAACACCAGTTGAACAGAGATCAGTCAGAGCGAATTTATAAGAGGTATTATACCTTGTATGAAAAAGGAGCAATTACTCTGTCAGAAAGTGAAAAAGTCAGGTTTGAATATGATAAGTCCGTATCTGATCAAGCCCTGCTAATAAACCGATGGAGATCACAGTGGGAAGTTGAAGCAGGCGGCTATCGAAGAGAGCTGAGTGAATTGCTTTCGCGGGAGGCTGAAATTGAAGAACAGAATAAGCTGTTTACTCTTCAGGCACCTGTTAATGGTTCGGTACAAAGCCTGGCGGGTATACAAGCAGGTTCTTACGTCTTTGCAAACCAAAAGATTGCAGAAATTTCTCCAGATGCTCAATTGATTGCTCTCTGTTATATTAAGCCAACAGATATTGGCCTTATCAGAAAAGGCCAGCCAGTAAACTTTCAGATTGATGCTTTCAATTACAATCAATGGGGTTTGATTTCGGGCAAAGTAATTGATATTTCGGATGATATTATCTTATCGGATCAGGGAGTGGCGGTATTCAAAGTGCGTTGTTTACTCGGGAGCGATCATTTGAAACTTAAGAATGAGTATAGAGGATACCTCAAAAAGGGAATGAGTTTTACCGCCCGCTTTTTAGTGGCAGAGCGTACTTTGTTCGAATTGCTTTACGATAAACTCGACGATTGGCTAAATCCAAATCTTTTGCCTACATCCTCTGAAATATGAACATCCGGGTAAAACAGCGTGACATATCTGATTGCGGGGCAGCATGTCTGGCCTCAGTTGCGAGGTTTTATAATCTTGATGTTCCGGTTGCGCGAATCCGGCAGCATGCCGGAACAGATATAAGGGGGACAAATGTTGCCGGTATGCTTGAAGCTGCCGTTCGACTTGGATTTGAGGCAAAAGGGGTTAAGGGAACCTTTGAAAGTCTTTTTAAAATACCGCTTCCGGCAATAGCACATATCATTGTCAATGCTCAGCTTCATCATTATGTGGTCATCTATAAGATAAATAAGAGTAAGATCAGTATTATGGATCCTGCTGATGGGAAATTGCTTGTGAAAAAGCTGAACGATTTCAGAGAGGAGTGGACCGGAGTACTTATACTATTGGCACCGGATGATAGTTTTGTTCATGGGAATCAAAAAATAAGCCTTTACAGGCGTTTTTATAAACTTTTACAGCCTCATCATGCTGTTCTTGTTCAGGCTTTGTTCGGTGCCTTAATTTATACTCTCCTGGGACTTTCCATGTCTGTTTTTGTTCAGAAGATTGTGGATTTTGTGCTGGTTGATGGAAACAGAAATTTGCTCAACCTGATGAGTGTCGGGATGTTTATCATACTCTTCCTGCAAATATTTATAGGCACTCTAAAGAGCATTTTTATTATTCGAACCGGGCAGATGATTGATGCCAGGCTCATTCTGGGCTATTATAAGCACCTTCTTAAATTGCCTCAGCAGTTTTTTGACACGATGCGGGTAGGTGAAATCACTTCCAGAATAGGGGATGCTGTAAAGATTCGTTTATTTATAAATGATGTTTCCATCAATCTGGCGGTAAACTTTTTTATGCTGGTATTTGCTTTCGCGATGATGTTTACCTATTACTGGAAGCTTGCCCTGTATCTTTTAATCCTCATCCCACTCTATTCTGCCATTTATCTGATAAGCAACAGGCTCAATAGAAGGGTTCAGCGCAAGCTGATGGAGAACTCAGCCGACTTAGAATCACAGCTTGTGGAAAGTCTGAATGCGGTTGGAACCATCAAACGTTTCGGGCTGGAAGATTATGCGAATCAGAAAACTGAAATGCGGTTCATGAAACTACTGACAACGGTTTATAAATCTGGTCTGAACACAGTTTTTTCAGGATCATCTACTGAGCTGGTTTCCCATTCATTTACCATTATTTTACTTTGGGTCGGTGCAGGATTTGTTCTGGATAAGCAAATCAGTCCGGGTGAATTACTCTCTTTTTATACCCTGATCGGCTATTTTACCGGACCCGTTTCTTCTTTTGTGGGGATGAATAAAACTGTTCAGGATGCGATCATTGCTTCCGATCGCTTATTTGAAATTATGGATATGGAGCAGGAGAGTGAGGACCTTAAGTTTGAACTCGAAAGATCAAAGCTCGGAAATATCAGATTCGTTGATGTTTCCTTTCGGTATGGTTCGCGGGTCATGGTTTTTGATAAACTAAATTTGGAGATCCCATATCAGAAAATGACAGGAATAGTTGGGGAGAGTGGATCCGGAAAATCTACCCTTATGTCTATCCTGCAGAACATTTATCCGGTTCATAGTGGTCATGTTTTTATTGGTGATTCTGAGATAAAATATATCAGTAATAGCTCCTTACGCCATATCATTGCTGTAGTACCACAGAAGATAGACCTTTTTGCCGCTGATGTAAGCACCAATATTTCTATAGGGGATGATGAACCCGATATGAAGAAGATTCTGGGTATTTGCACTATGCTAGGAATTACCCAATTTATTGATGACTTACCCAATGGATTTCAAACCCTGCTTGGCGAGAACGGAGCAAGCCTTTCGGGTGGACAAAAGCAAAGAATTGCGATAGCACGTGCCCTGTACCGCGATCCTGAAATCCTCATTTTGGACGAAGCAAGTTCTTCCCTCGACCCGGTGTCTGAAAGATATGTTCAGAATGCAATAGATCTTTTACTTTCTGAGAAGAAGACTGTAATTGTAATCTCCCACCGCCTCAGCAGTATTCAAAAGGCCGGAAAGATCATTGTTTTAAAAGATGGGAAAGTAGTGGAAGAGGGGAAACATACTGAACTGATAGCTTACACTGGAGAGTATTATCACTTATGGTCTCAGCAAATGCCCATGGAATTTCGAAGTTTAATTGATGCCAAATGAAGCTGCTGGAACAAATTGAGCGTATTAACCGGCTGCATGAACTGATCAAGCATCGGCGTACAGGTACTCCAAATCAGTTGGCCCAGAGACTTAATCTATCTACTTCGATGGTTTATAAACTAATAGATGAGCTGAAATTGAGGGAGGCCCCAATTGTATATTCCCGTCAAATGGGTACTTATTATTATAGCCGCAGTTTTCAGATGAAGATATCTATTGATTTTAAAACACTCACAGAGGAGGAAATGCCGGGATAGTATAATTATAAATATTGACGTTCTGTTTACCGTTCACTCATTTATCAGCCATATAATTCTTCAAATAGTGAAATATGTTTATTTTATCTATAATTTCTTTTTAATCAAGTACTTAAATTCAATCACCTATGAAAAAGTATGCTAAATTAATCTGGTTTGCAGTCTTTGTTTTAATTGTTTTAGTTGTTTTCTTTTATTGGGAAGATATGGCAAGGGGGTTTAGGGACGGGTATAATTCAGTGCCTAAATAGAACTGCTCCCACTGGTCTAAGTACTTGCTGATTCATCAATTATATCGGCCAATTCATCCTGACGTATGCGAATAGTTCTAACATATAGTTGGCACATACTATTCACAGTTAAGAAGGATGAAATCTTAGATCTATGCCAGCCCGGACACGGGAATACCCTGAACTCTGTAGACGATTAAGTATTACCTATTCAACTTAATGGACTGATTGTTAGATACTAATGTTAAAAATTATTTTACCCCACTATAGTTTTTTTGCACTGAAGATGTTTTACTTAGACTATCGCGATCAATGCTGTACAGCAGAAGGCAGAAACCGAAAAGCCTGGAAAGAGTAGGTATTTATCAAAATGGAAAAACATGAATAATTTGAATTTAGTTGAGATTGATAAGGAAGAAGCCCTGTCAATTAATGGGGGTATACCCTGGTCTGTAGCACTCAGGAATACTTGGTATGGTGCATTGTTATTATATTTTGTTGATAACTATGAAGACATAAAGAGTGGTGCTACTAGCGCATATGAAGATTATCACAAAAAATGAAATGTTATGGAAAAGCATGATTTAAAAAGTATTGGTTGTGAACCATTACTTCTCATCGAATTGGAAAACACTAATGGAGGGGACACTCCCGGTGTGAACACAAGTTTTGCTAATGACGCCTCATATTATCTCACTTATGCTTTTTGGGGAGCAGTTGATATGATTAGGGCATTTGGCGCAGGTGCCGCTAAAGGTCAGAAACTACGGTTTCAAGGCTAATTAATAAAGCAGCAGAACAGCATAAACTGGTCTGCTGCTTTATTGATTTTCAGAAGAAATAAGAAAATGGAAATTATGAATTCATCTTTGAAAATAAGAGAGCTGGTTCTTGTAGCTATAAAAAGGGCAAGCATTCCTTCCTGTATTTTATATTTCCTTACTTACAACTTAGTTTTAGTTCAAACATTTGCTTTTGTCCGGGGTGAATATGCCTATATGATAAATGGTAATCTACTGGCATTTGATAGTATGAATGAAGAATTGTTAATGATAGTTATTTTGGCTCCATTTCTGGAAACTATTGCATATCAACATTTCCTTATTTTTATCACTCTTTTTTTAACAGAGAAATTGTTCAAGAAGGAATCTCTTATTATGGCAATTATGATTCCTGCCTTATATTTTTCTTCAAGTCACCTTCCCGATCATTCTTATGTTTTATATACTTTCTTTGGTACACTTTCATTTAATATTTTTTATTTAATTATGAAATATCGAATGCAGAACGCAATATTTTATACGCTATTAGTTCATATGCTATGCAATTTACTAGTGTTTGGCTTAATGTATATTTGAAGGAAGCATTCGGCAAGTTGGCTTTTCGACACAGCATTTATCAAAAGAAATATTTTCTACTGCCTTAGTTTATTTCACATATCCTGAAATCTAAATAGATTATCTAAAAGTTAAACTTCAGACATGATCCAGCAGAGATTCTATATGGATGTCAGAGATAATATACTTCATGCTTTTCGAAAAGTTAGCACACCTCAGCTTACTGTGTTGACAGTACTTGTACATTTGATTTTTTCATTATTGAGCTCTTATTTTACCCAATTATTGGGTCTTCGGGTAACTACTAATTTTCCTCTATTTGAGAGTATTGAACAAGAATTTTTTGCAGTGGTTATTTTTGCGCCATTTGTAGAAACCCTCATCTTTCAATACTTCCTAATCAATCTGACAATTTCATTGACCAGGTTTTTATTTAAAAAGGAATCCATTGTTCTGGCTATTATTCTGCCGGCAGCAGTATTTGGCTTAGCACACACTTATAATTATATCTATGTGGTTTCTACATTTATTGTTGGGCTACTCTTAAATACATTTTATATTCTAGTTAAATACAGAAAGCACGATGCTTATAGTTGTACCACTATTGTTCATGGACTTTATAACTTATTTATTTTCGGACTGAAGCATATTTAGCAAATTCCATGGCATAGAGAATATGATAAGATTTTGAAAGAAAGAAGTAATTAGATTCCTGACTTTAATAATTGTTTTACTCCTTAATTGAGTAACTGCCAGTTATGTTAAGAATTGTAAAAAATGATTTGTGGAAAAGAGATTATTGTGAACTAGTTAAATGGGATTATTATTTCTTTGTTTCCTCTGTGATAATCACAAAAACATCCTCATTCTCTTTTTTCATAAGATATTTTTCACGGGCGAATTTTTCGAGTTTGGTCTTATCGGTCGTTAGTTCATTGAGGTCTTTGACTGCTTTCTCAGATTCTTTAAGATAGAAGTCTTTTTCAGCCTCAAGCTTGTTCAGTTGAGTGCGGTATTCATATTGCGACATCAGATCATTACGGTCGAAAAACAGCATCCAGGTCAAAAATGCAATGCCTGCAATGAAATACTTATTACGAATCAGATCTAAAAAACGGTACATCAATACAAATATAAAACAAAAACATCCCGGAATTTATAATTCCGGGATGGCTTATTATCAACTTATTAACAAACGGACTTTGAAGCCCTGGTTTCTAAGTATTTTTTTTATTTAACGTATTTAAAGCTCTTTCCCAAAAAGCGGGCACTGCTGCCTAGTTCTTCTTCAATGCGCAGAAGTTGATTGTATTTTGCGATCCTGTCTGAACGTGATGCAGAGCCTGTTTTTATTTGTCCGCAGTTTAATGCCACAGCAAGATCGGCAATTGTATAATCCTCAGTTTCACCTGAACGATGACTCATAACCGACGTATAACCGCTGTTTTGAGCTAATGAAACTGCATTAATTGTTTCAGTCAATGTTCCAATCTGGTTTACTTTTACCAGAATTGAATTAGCTGTTTCAGCATCAATTCCTTGCTGAAGGCGCTTTACATTTGTAACAAACAAGTCATCGCCCACCAGCTGAACTTTCGAGCCAATTTTTTCGGTTAATAATTTCCATCCATCCCAATCATCCTCACCCATTCCGTCTTCAATTGAAATGATCGGATATTTTTCTGTCAGAGAGGCAAGATACTCCGCTTGTTCAGCACTTGTTCTTATTGCTCCTTTTGGACCTTCAAATTTGGTGTAATCATATTTCCCATCTTTATAAAATTCAGAAGCGGCACAGTCAAATGCCAGAAAGATATCTTTCCCAGGGGTATAGCCTGCTTTTTCGATCGCCTCAAGAATTGTCTCAACCCCATCTTCGGTACCATCAAATTTAGGTGCAAAACCACCTTCATCACCAACAGCAGTTGATAATCCTCGGTCGTGAAGGATTTTTTTCAGTGTATGGAATACTTCTGTTCCCCAACGTAAAGCTTCAGAAAATGAAGAAGCACCGGCTGGCATGATCATAAATTCCTGAAAAGCGATCGGAGCATCAGAATGTGAGCCACCATTCACAATATTCATCATAGGGATAGGTAAAGTGTTTGCATTTACACCACCAATATAGCGGTATAATGGCTGCCGGCTTTCCTGAGCTGCAGCTTTGGCTACGGCCAGGGATACACCCAGAATGGCATTGGCGCCAAGATTTCCCTTGTTTTCAGTTCCATCTATTGCAATCAGCAAACTATCTATACTGTTTTGCTCAAAAACATCAATTCCCTTTAACTCAGGGGCGATTTTATCATTCACATTGGCTACAGCCTTTAATACTCCTTTTCCAAGGTAAACCGACTTGTCACCGTCGCGAAGCTCCACTGCTTCATGAACACCAGTAGATGCTCCTGAAGGTACTGCCGCACGGCCCAAAATGCCATTTTCGGTGATTACATCAACTTCTATGGTTGGATTTCCGCGTGAATCCAAAATTTGTCTAGCGTGAACGTCGAGAATTAAACTCATAATATTATTTTATTAAGAAATGTATATATTCTGATTGCATAGTGTACTTAATACACTTAATTTATATTTTTAAAAATACTCATTTTCAGGAGTAATGAGTATTTTTTGCTTATGTATTAATTGACCAAAGAATTTAGTTATTCATCAGTGCCACAAAATCATCGAACAGATACCTTGAATCGTGCGGACCTGGTGATGATTCCGGGTGATATTGCACTGAAAATGCTTTCTTTCCTTTCACTCTGATTCCTTCTATCGACTGATCGTTCAGGTTCAAATGGGTAATTTCCACTTTATCCGAATTTCTGACATCCTCAGGAATTACTCCGAAACCATGATTCTGAGATGTAACTTCACAATGATTGATAATGATATTTTTTACCGGATGGTTCAATCCTCTGTGTCCGTTGAACATTTTCATTGTGCGGATATCATTAGCCAATGCCAGTAACTGATGACCAAGGCAAATACCAAAGAGTGGTTTTTCTGATTTTAAAACTGCCTTTACAGTCTCGATGGCATAAGGCATTGCCGAAGGATCACCAGGGCCATTACTAATGAAATATCCATCAGGATTCCATTTTTCCATTTCAGCAAAAGAAGTCTTTGCCGGGAATACTTTTGAAAATACACCTCTGCTATCAAAATTTCTCAGGATATTCTTCTTCACACCAAGATCCAGAACTGCAACACGTTTTGGGGCATTTTTATCTCCATACTCATAAGCTTCCTTTGTTGAAACTTGGGAAGATAGCTCGAGGCCGTCCATTGAGGGAACTGTAGCTAATTTTGCCTTTAATTCTTCGATATCCAGTATTTCTGATGAAATGATTGCATTCATAGCACCTTTATCACGAATATGTCTCACAAGAGACCTTGTGTCTACATCAGAGATACCAACAATCTTCTCTTCTAGAAAATAATCCTGAATGGAAGAATCGGCCATCTTTCTGCTATAGGTAATGTTAAAGTTTTTGCAAACCAGTCCCGCAATTTTAATATTATCTGATTCTACCTCTTCGTTATGGATCCCATAATTACCGATATGGGCATTGGTAGTTACCATGATTTGTCCGAAATAAGATGGATCAGTAAAGATTTCCTGATATCCGGTCATGCCCGTATTAAAACAAATTTCGCCGGTAGTAGTACCAATCTTTCCAGCCGCTTTTCCGTGGTAAACAGTTCCATCTGCAAGTAAGAGAACAGCAGGTAATTTGATGTAATTATTCATTTATTAAATATTGAAAAGAGATTTGAAAATCAAGTGAAAAGCAAAGATTCCGGAAGATTTTCCGTTGTGTTGGGGCTTGAACACTGAAGTTTTTTACTTCATTTATCACGGGGGACAAAATTAGTGAATAATTACTAAAAGTAAAAGGGATTTAACATGAAAATTTATATTGTTTTTCAATTTCTGATAAAGAAT
>CAZTRY010000110.1:9731-10329 GCA_964616525.1 uncultured Sphingobacterium sp.
ACCATAGTTGATGATGGTGGGATTGTCGTAATCCTTGTTGGTGATTCAGCCTCAAACGTAATGGCCGGCCACGAAACCACCCTGCCAATTACACTTGATCAAATGATTTATCATGCCCAATCTGTAGTCAGAGCCGTCAAACGTGCCCTGGTTGTAGTTGACCTTCCATTTGGTTCATATCAGGGTAATTCTAAAGAAGCACTGAATTCGGCAATTAGGATCATGAAAGAATCGGGTGCCCATGCTGTAAAACTTGAAGGCGGACTCGAGATTCGGGAATCTATTGAGCGGATCATTACCGCAGGTATTCCGGTAATGGGACATTTGGGTTTAACTCCTCAGTCGATTTATAAATTCGGTACCTATACAGTCAGGGCCAAAGAAGAAGCCGAAGCCGAAAAACTGAAGCAGGATATTATGGTTTTGCAGGATGCAGGCTGTTTTTCAGTAGTGCTTGAAAAAATACCTGCAAAGCTTGCTAAGGAAGTAAGTGATACGGTCAAAATTCCAACGATAGGCATTGGGGCAGGCCCTCATTGCGATGGACAGGTTTTGGTTATTAACGATATGATCGGATTAACCAAAGGGTTCAAGCCGC
>CAZTRY010000111.1:0-10289 GCA_964616525.1 uncultured Sphingobacterium sp.
CCTTCAACGCATCTTTCATGCTTGGCTCTACGAACCGCACGAAAGCTTAGCTGTTACCAGCTGGCGTTCTTGTCCACCGTGTCTGTAAACCATTGTCGTTGTTGAGTTTCACTGTCTTTGTAGTGTCGGGTTGTGCGGTTGCGTATTTTTTATTTTCAGAAGGGGAGGAATTTTTTTTATTCAATTTTGTCTGCGTTGGAGAGGTGGAAGCTCTTATGCAAGCTTTGGTCTGTGCTTGGGCTTGTGCGGCTTGCAAATGTGCTTACACCTATGCGTTGGATTGTTCTCATAATGACATTTTTACTCCGTTTCTTTTTAACCAATCTTCATGTTCACGGTAATTGGGCATTTTCTTGTCCAGTTCATTCCAAAATTCAGGTGAGTGATTTGGATGTTTTAAATGAACCATTTCATGAGTAATGATATAGTCAAGAACCGAAACAGGTGCCATGATACATTTCCAGTGAAAATTCAGTCCGTTTTTAGGTGTCCATGATGCCCAACGGTTTTGCAGTTCCAAAACTTTTATTGCTGTTGGTTTAGTCTGAAACTTTTCTTCTATCAATTTGAGTCTCTCCTCAATTTTTTGCAGTCCTTTTGCTCGATAAAAATCCTTAAAAACCTTTTCCGCTTTTGGTAAATACTTTTTGTCAAGGTGAAAGAAGCCACCTGAAATTTTCAATGGCACATTTTGATTCTCGGTTAGTTGTAATCGGTAGTTTCTGCCTAAATAAAGAAATGATTGTCCATTAACGTATTCACGTTTTACTTTCCCCTGATTCAGTTCTTTCCATTTAGCCAGTTTCTGAAATATTTGATACTCCTTTGCTTTTACTGCCGCTTCAATTTTGTCGTCACTCGCTGTAATGGGTGCAAGCACTTTTACCGAACCGTTTCGTTCAATAAAAATGCTTACCGTTTTTCTTCTTTCGGTTTTTTCTATGTCAATATGGATACTGTCTAATTTCATCTTAATTCTGCTTCACGGTTTTTAGCCAACTTCAAAAGCTCTGTTGTCAATTCTGCTGCTTTTCCAGTCAATCCGTTAATTCGTGAATAATAAATTTCGTCTTCTATTCGACCCGAAATTAAACGCTGTTCTGCCGGTTTATTCCAGAAGTTATTTATCTGTGCGGTTTCTTTCAGAATGAGTATCAAAGTATGTGACAATTCCTTTGTTTTCTCAATCTCTTTTTCATCTTCGATAGGCAGAGCAGATTTCAGAATTTCATAAAATGGTGCTTCAACAACTGAAACGCCTTCGGTTTCAACCTTTCTTCCTTCTGCCATTTCTTCTCGTAACCCTTCAAGCTGCTTTACTATTTCTTCCCAATTCTCTTTGTATGAATTTAAAATTGTTTCAAGGCGGTCTTTGAAACGGCTGTATAATGTGGGGTCTTTTTCAAGATTTACTTTGATGTGCCAACGAATGGCGTGTTCCATTTCAGAGGCTTTCGATTTTGGTGTTTTGTTTAGATAATCAACTTTAGATTTAAACTCATCTGAAAGAATAGAAACCTGCTGCACTTTGGTATCTATGCCTAAAGAATATAAATGTTTGTCAATTAGCTGGCGGACTTTCTGCGAAGCCCACTTCAAGTCCATGGTTTCGTCTTTGTAGCGGTCTTTGATTCTCCATAGCAAGTAACCCAATCGTTTGGCAATTACCCAATACTCGCCACCTGCCTGCGTATTGAAAAGCAAATCCAGACTGTCAAAGAAGCTTTTGGAATAGGTGAGTAATTCGGCTCTGAATTTGATATTCTTGGCTTGTTCAATGCAACTTTCGGCAAACTCAAATTCGGCTGTTGGGTCTGTAAATTTCTGATTCAGGAAGTTTTCAATCTCGTTCAAGTTGTTTTCCGTGAAGAGATTCAAAACCCTTTTATAGCGGGCTTCCAAAACAGGGATTTCTTTATTGATGTCACGGAATACATTCAGGAAATGCTGTGCTTTTTCTTTGTCCTTGTCTGTATAAATTCCCAAGGCTTGCTGCAAGTGTTTAGTTATCCCGATATAATCAACAATAAGTCCAAAGGTTTTTCCCTTTTTGGTTCTGTTTACTCTTGTGATGGCTTGGAACAAGTCATGCTCTTTCATGATTTTGTCCAGATACATCACTTGCTCAATGGGAGCATCAAAGCCAGTCAATAAGCGGTCGCAAACACACAAAATTCCTATGCCTGATTCAGGCTTTTTATATTGACCACCTTCTTCTTGTGAATAATCAAAGTCTTTTTTGAAGCTATTTACAGCATCCCAATCTTTTGCTTCACTTCTTGCCTTGCTTATATAGCCGGGTTCATTATTACCCATACCCGAAACAACGGCAGCTACTTTTAAAAATTCCAGTTGCTTTATTCTTTCATCATCTCTTTCTTCATCAGGCAATGCTTTCAATTGAGCAATTTTCTCTTTGATTGCAGTTTCCAGTTCATACTTGTAGCGAACAGCTGCCACAATACTTGAAGCCACTACTTGTGCTTTAAAGCCATTCACCAAAATATCGGTGTAATAATGTTCAACAATGTCTTTAGCTATTTCGGCAATACGGTCTTTGCTTTCGAGATAGGCAATGAACGAACCGTAACGCCTTTGAATTTCTTCTCTTTCTTCCTGAGTTCTTTTCTGAAAAAGGTCTTCAAATTCTGCATCAAATAGTTCTTTATCGTCTATTTTATCGTTAGAAACTTTTCCTATATACTTTATTTCAACGGTGGCTCTGTCGGCTACTGCTTTATCAAACTTGTAACTGTCAATCCACGGTTCTCCGTTTTCATCTAATTTGCCACCAAATCGTTCATGGGTTTTGATTTCGTGTCTTTCGGTTAGTAAGGGAGTTCCTGTGAATCCAATTCGGACGGCTTGCGGAAAAGCATTGAATAGATTATCGCCCATGTCTCCGCCTTGTGTTCGGTGGGCTTCATCTACCATCAGCAAGATGCGGTCGCTGTTGTTGATGGTTTCAAATTTTTCAAACTTGGGAACTACTCCGGCATCAATCAGCGATTGTGCCGAAACATTGTTGTCTGCCAAAAACTTGTGAATCATCACCAGATTTAAGTTTCCGGTATCATCATCCAAAAGGTTCAAATCTGTTTTGCTGTCAATGATGGACAATGATTCATTGGCATATTTTAAGGTGTCTGCCAACTGCTCTTCCAAATCCACACGGTCAACAATGGAAATAATTTTCAGGTCTTTTAAATCATCACTGCTGCGGAGTTTTCGGATAAGAAACACCATGGTCAAACTCTTTCCGCTACCTTGTGTATGCCAAACCACTCCACCTTTCTCTTTCGGGTTTGTTCCTTCTCGCAAATTGCGAATGATTTTGCCAACGGCTCTGTATTGATTGTAACGAGCCACAATTTTCACTTCCACACCTTTCTTGATTTCCATAAACAGTGTGTAGTGTTTCAGAATGTCCACCAAGATTTCTTTGTTGAGCATTCCGCAAATCATTACTTCTTGCCTTTCTTCCTCAGGTGGGAAAGCAACCGTTTTGTATTCTTCGGGAAATATGTCCACCCAATTGTTGTAAAAATCAAAGTCGGCACTAATGGTTCCCACACGGGCTTCATGACCGTGGGTGATGATGCTGAATAAATTGTAGTGAAAAAGCCGTTCTTCGCCTTCTTTTACTCCGTAATCGTCTTCTCGGGTATTGGCATAGCGGGTAACCTGCAAAAAAGCTTCGCTTAATGGTTCAGCCACATCAAAATCTTTTGCTTCTACCACTACCAAAGGCAAGCCGTTTAGGAATAAAACAATATCAGGAATAATGCCCTGGCGGCTTGCACCGGGAGTAAGCAAACGAAACTGATTGATGGCAATAAAACTGTTCTTTTCGTAATTTCTGAAATCCACCAAACGAACCGTTGGGTTCACTTCACCCGTCAATTCGTTTTTGTTTACCGTTGTGCCTTTAATCAATAAGCGGTGAATTTCTTTGTTGGCTTCATGCAAGGTTTTACCCGAAAAACTTTGAATCTCTGAAAGCAATTCATCCAGTTGTCTGTCAGTAAGCCATTCTCTGCCGTCCGCTGTTTTGTTGATAGACTTTATGGTGTCTTTAAATATTTGGGGTAGCAACACCTGTTTAAAGTGTTCCCTTAAACTTTTTGCAGGGTCTTGCGGAACGCCAATGCCTTGGTCTATCACTTGCCAACCTAACTGGCGTAACTTATCTAAAAACGGTTTTTCTACATTGATATATTCAGCCATATTAGTTCTGATTATTAGTTAGGTATGCCTGTTCTGGATGATTAACCATTTCAGGATGCAGGTATTTCAATTTTTTTTCTGCAATCATGTCACTCAGGTATTTCCTTTTCACATAACCTTCGCCCTTATTCAGGTATCCTGCAATTTCTATGGCTTTCATTGCTCGGATAGCACATAATTCAAGAATGATATTTTTTATCTTTTCGCTATCATGCTCTCTTTGGTTGAGTTGGTTAATTCTCTCAAGAATTTCCTGAGGTAATGCACTTATCTCATTAGCTGGTGCACTTAATTCATTAGCTGGTGCACTTAAATCCTGGGGTGGTGCACTTAAATCCTGGGGTGGTGCACTTAATCCATCGCCCGCTACATAATAAGTCGCCTTCCCTTTACCCTTGGATTTCAGTAGGTTATATGTTTTAAGCAGTCTTAGGTCATTGCTTGCTTTAAGGGTATCGCAATCAGCCATTTGTCGGTAGGTGGTATTGTCTATAGCTCCCACCTCTCTTATAAAAATCAATGCCTGTTTTTGGCTATCTGAAAGGTCATATCTTTCAAACTGTTTCAACCATTCTAAGTCATTTGCATCCAGAAAGTGATGTAAAAGCAAACGAGAAACAAATTCATTATTTTGACGGCTCGACTCAAAAGTTGGTGGTGCCAGATGAGCGGCTTGCATCAATCTACGCATGGCTCTAATCCCTGAACCTTTTGTCTCTGCCAAATTGGTATCGTGAAAAACAGCAGCAATAAAAGGATTACGGGTTTCGCTACCGGGGAGTCCTAACTTTTCCTCTGATTTTAATGAAAACCCTGGATTGATTATTTCAATGCGATTATCGTAACGAATGATTTGAGTTGGGCGGTGCTCACGATACGAACGGTGCATTAAAGCGTTCACTATGGCCTCCCGAAGTGCTTTCATGGGCAGGCCGGTTGAAGCGGCTTGCACATCATCTTCGGGCAACAAAAATCCTTTAGGTAAATCGGCATTAATGGCTTCTATTAAACGATACAACACTAAAATGAGTGCACCTCTCATATCAATGGTTGTAAAACGTTCATCAGGATTTTCAACCCAAACATTGCCCGGCACACGTATGTAATCGGCACGCAACATGGGGAAAGTGCTGCGTTGTGTTTTTGAGCTACCAAAAAGCAAAAGCCCGGCAATATTTAATTCGTTTGGATTCTCTTTATTCACACAACCTAATGCCGCCAACAATTCAATGTCGCTATAGGTAAGCTCTTCCGCAGCAGAATTTACTTTTTCACGGAGTAACCTGTATCGCTTTAAAGCATTTTCATCTACATCGGCCAGCTTAGTTCCTTTTACGGGTGTTTGGTCATAGCTTCCGGTATCCTGATAAAACACATGCATATCATCATCAGTGCAGTGCTGGTCGGTGCTTCCTATTCTTCGTAATGCACCTGACGGCAGCCCTTTACTTTTAAAATAAAGTGGCTTTTGTTTGGCAGGTAATTCATCTATCCAAATTTTCAAAACAGGTTGTCCGTCAATTTTCTCAATGGTCATAGCAGGTCGCACGGGCATATTAAACATGCTGGCACATTGCGTTGCTATGTCGCTTTGAAGTTTGTCCGGGTCAGGCATGGGGTCAACTTTGTAATGAGTTGCGGCAGTGGCCGAATCATCAGCACTAATGCTCATTAGAATATAGCCGCCACCCAAACCGGGCTCGTTTGCATAGGAACAAACTGTTTCCATAATGGAAGTGGTAGTATCTCCTATGCCCTTGGCTTCTATCCATGGACATTCATCAGTATCATTGAGAATTTCAAATAATTCTTCTGCGGTATATTCTGCCATATTAGTTCACGTTTTGTGTTACCAATTCTTCTTCAACTTTGATCTGTTTTCTCCCACTTAGCAAATCATCCATTAATCCCTTTTTAAGGCTTTGCATTTTCTGTAGGTAGGTTTGCTCGGTTTGGAGTTTGTTGTCAATTGCTCTTAATCGTTTAGCAATTATCTGTTGTTCATCAAATGGTGGTTTTTTGAAAGATGCTTTTTCAAAATCTGCTTTACCTATATTCCCTTGTGCTCCAGTATTTACTTTGTTAAAAATCTGTGTCAATAAATCTCCTGCTATAAGCAAGTAGTAAAGAAATTCTTTGTCAATGTCGTTTTCCTTACTGATGGGCTCAAACCTTCCAACACGGTAGTTCTGTAATACCACACCGTTAAATCCCTTAACCAAACAGGCTTTTCCAAGTGTTGCACCTGTTAATGCCATTAACACATCACCGTTTCTGATGATTTCATTTTGAAATTCATCTTCACGACCATAAGCCACAAAGGAGCAACTTGAAAGGTCAACATTTTCAGGTTTTACCTGTCCAATTTTTACTACCGGAATACCAAATTCTGTGAAGTCATAATCTCTGAATTGATGTCCATGAATTAAATCAACTTCTTCTCCAAAAATCTTTTCATCCCACTCCCTCGGTATCATCCCCAACTTACTTTCTTTATACAACTCCGGTGCATCTTGGTAGCGGGGGCGGAGTTTGTTGGTGTTCAGGTCTATGCCACGGGTAAACAAATCCTGCAACATGCCTTGCTTAATGGCTTTGTATTTGGCAATGGCGGCTTGGGTTTTTTCTATCACCGCATCCGCTGTGGATAGGATTTTGGCGATTTGGCATTGTTCGGGTTGATTGGGAAGTTGAAGGGTTACCCGTCTTAAATCAATAATTGTTACTTGTGGTTGAGCAGAGCCACTTACGATTAGAGCTTTGTTTATTGTTTGAAGTTTGTAATAGATAAATTTAGTATCAACATCCTCTGATTTTAGATTGACCAAGATGCTGTTATTTGTTACAAAGGTTTTTTCAGGAACAATATTTATGGTTCCACTGTATTCACCCCTGCAACTGATTAAAACTGTTTGCCTATTTACATTGAATGTGTCATTAAAACCAATATAGCCATTTGCTCCAAATACTTTAAAGCCAAATGGTTTAAGCAGCGAACTTGGAAGATTATCTCCATAGTTCAAATTGGCGAAGTCAGTCAAATATTTTTCAACCCAATTACTCATAACCTAATTCAATTAAAAAATTATTAAGTAATTCAGTTTCTTTTTCCCTTTCTTCCAAAACACGATGAAGTGGAACAGTATATTTCTCCCATACATTCTCTATCGCTTGTAACAATTGGCGTTGGTGGGATTGCAAATAATCGTTCATAGTTTGTTGCAAGGTTTGCAGCCAGCGTTGCATGATGAGTTCTTTGGCTTCTTCGGGTGTAATGAGCAGGCGTGCCTGGTCCACCAATGCCTGTTTGCGGTCTTTTATTTCTTTAATTTTTCTTTTGCACACTTTTAGTTCTTCTTCCAGTTCGCTGTGTTTGGTTATTCGGCTTTCTTCCGTTTCAAGTCGTGCATCCAATCGTTGCACTTCGGCAAGCAGTTTTTCAGCTTCCTTGGCTAAAGTGGCAACTTCTTCTGCCAATTCGGGCTGTTTCTTCAATGCCTTTTCGTTGGCTTTCAACCTTTTCAAAAGCAGTTTATATTCCTTGTCGGCTTCCTTACGTTCACCTTTTAGTTCTTTAATGCTGTCTTTGTGTTCTTTCAGTTCCTTGCTTCGCCATACTTCGTAATCTTCCTCGTTCCAAACATCATCTTCCAGTTCGTTTACTTCATCAAATTTGGCTTGCAGTTCGTCACGTCTTACCTCATTATCCTTTAGTTCTTTCAGCACTTCGGGGAACTGGCTTTGCAAAATTTCATCATCGGGTATCAGTTCGGCATTCCATCCGCTGGCAATCACACTTTTTATGTCGTTGGTAATGCTGTTCCAGTATGCAGCAAACGAACCACGGCTTTTAAAGTCGTCTAAAATGGGTAGTGCGTTTAGCTTCTCGGTCAGCGTTCGGGAAAAATCATGGTAAAGGTCAAACACATTGGCTTGTCCTTGGGGTAATTGCTCAATAGCCGGAATTTGCTGTTGCCACCATTCGGCAATGGCTTGGGTGTATTGGGCAAAAGCAGTTTTTATTTCAGGGCTTTCGTCAAACAGTTTTTTAATGTCTTCCTTGTATGCAAGGGCTTCTGTAAATTTTATATAATTGGGCTTTAACGGCTCAAACAATTTGCTTTCTAAACCTGCATAGCAGTTGAAATAATCGGTTAATGCTTTTACTTCACTTTCTGGAATCCCGCCTTGCAAGTGGGCATGCACATCCTGTGGTTCAGGCGGTGGTGCATTGTCCACAAACCTGCGAATGTTGAAATTGAAATCTTCGTTCTCCAGATTGTTGTGTTCATCAATGGCTTTGCTCTTTGCCACTAACTTGCTGTATTTGGGTGTTTCCTTTTTGTGTCGGTAGGTGTAGGCAATTTTCTCTAAATCTTCGGGGCGAAGTTTGTTTTGATTTTTTCCCTCTTTGTATTCACGGTCGGCATTGATAAACAGCACATGGTCTCTTTCGTGTGCACCAGCTTTATTAATCACCAAAACACAAGCCCCAATGCCTGTTCCGTAAAACAAGGCAGAAGGCAAACCAATTACCGCTTCCAGATAGCCACGACCAACGAGCCACTCGCGGAATTTCTTTTCTTCACCACCCCGATACAAAACACCATGTGGCATTACTACCGCCATGCGTCCGGCATTGTTCAGCGAAGCCACCATGTGTTGCACAAACATAAAATCGGCTTTGTCTTTGTTAGGCATCCAAAAACTAAAGCGCTCTTTGAATTTCATGTTGGTGGTGCTGTAATCCTGCGAAAAAGGAGGATTGGCAATCACAATGTCAAAGGTTTTCAGTTCGCCATGCTCCTGATGTAAAGGATTAAGCAAAGTATCGCCATTCAAGATTTTGCTGTCGTAAATGTTATGGAACAGCATATTCATTTTACACAAGCCCCAAACTGTTCCGCTTTTTTCCTGTCCGTATAGCGTGATGTTGCGTGCTGAACCGTATCGGCTTTCCACATAATTTTTGCATTCAATAAGCATACCTCCACTTCCCACGGTAGGGTCATAGATTTCTGCATTTTCACCCGGTTCAAGAATGTTTACCAGCAGTTTTACTATTTCGTTGGGCGTGTAGAATTCTCCTGCTTTTTTTCCGGCACTGTCGGCAAAATGTTTAATGAGATATTCATAGGCAGCACCCATCAAGTCAGGGAACTCCAAATTGTCATCCCTTAAATTCATTCTATTGAAATGCTGAATGAGTTTTCGCAAATCTTCATCACTGATTTGCTTATTGTTTTTACCAAATGTCTTGTTGAAGTTGATGTTGTCCTGATTGAATACACCGTCCAGTTTGTCAAGGTTGGCTTCCTGCAAAGCGGCTAAAGCCTTGTTGAGATGGTCGCCAATTTCCTCCGTCAAATCTTTGATGAAATTATAACGTTGTTCGTTGCCTTCGCTGTCAATATAGGTTTCAGGGTCGCCTTCAAGTTTTTTCCAACGTGCAGCAAGGGGAACAAAGAAATCATATTCAGGTGCATTTTGTCTTTCCAGTTCTCCGTAAAGAATTTCCGGGTCACTCACACCACGAACATCCGTCAATGTTTTCTTTCTTCTGTCACGGTGCACTTCAAATTGGTCGTTTACCCGTTTTAGAAACAACATGGAAATGATGTATTCCTTGTATTCAGATGCGTCCATGTTACCTCTCAGGATGTCGCATGCATCAAAAAGGAAAGTTTCTAAACGGGAAAGAGAAATTTTATTAGCCATTTATCTATTGTCAAAATTTATTAGTTCGTGAATATCGTTATTTATGTCGGTGCGTGGGCAAAAAACGGCTCTTTTGCAAGCTTGGGTTGCGGGTAGGCTTGTGCGGCTTGCAAATGTGCCGTTTGTGCGTCTGCCATAAATTACTCGCTTATTTGATTTGAAAAAATGTGCGGTGGGGAAAATAAAAAATACAGAAGCGTAGGCAATGAGTGTCGGCTTACTCGCTGTCCGTTTGTTATATTGTTTCTATGTCCTTGGTCACCTGTCAAAATGGTTTACTTTTTTTCTCGTTTATGTCAGTCGTTTTATTGTTGTCGTGTCGTCTTTTACGCTTGCTGGTAACG
>CAZTRY010000112.1:0-9951 GCA_964616525.1 uncultured Sphingobacterium sp.
GCCTGATCAGCAGGATTCTTTTCTATGGTTGTAAAATAAGCAATGTTCTGCATCCCATTATTTTTGAAAATCTTCATTGTATGATCCCTGAATCTCTCCTCAAGATTCTGAAGCTTCTCTGGCATGGCAGTATAAATACGCATTTCAAATGTGCGCATTGCTGAACCTTTTGAAGGTTTAATTTTAGGGGTAAAATTTGTCGCCTTCAGAAAATAAATATTAGCCCTGGCAATTAACTTCCCATTTTCTTCTGATTTTTTTGCTGCTTCCTGCCATTGAGGATCTTGTCCGAACGCTTTCCAGGAAGCGTCTCTGGCTTCCTTACTTGGATAAGCCATCAGATAATAGAAAGCATTATCCGGATTATTGGTTGGTACCCAATATCCAAGTCCGTCAATTCCATGTTTTTTAAACAAGGGTACTGCATGATCCCTGAACCTGTCAATTAAAGCATCCAGTTTGCCCGGATTGCAATAGTAGACTCTTAGTTCAAAATAGCGATTGTCAGCTTTTTGGGCAAAACTTAACTGGGAAACCAGAAGAAGGCAAATGATAAGTAATTTTTTCATGTTAGATAAAGAATGGAGGATTATTTTAAATGGTTCTGGTCTTGCCCTAAAAATTCCTTGAAGGAATAAATTAGTTCAAATAGTATGGCGAGGCCTTTTAATAAAAATCAATTAATTTTTTTAACAATTGTGTTCTAAAGTAATAATAAAAAACATGCTTCTGCACTGTGTATTGAATATTTTGCAGTTTGAGTTTCCGGCAAATAAAGTGATAACAGGTGAAAATGATTTTCTGCCCAACTGAGAAAATGTCCGGGCTATGGCATGACTTAATTTTCTGTAGCCAATATTTTAAACAAATCGGCATTACTGACCAGGAAGCTATTTTCCAGGTCAATCTGCTGTATTTTTGCAGAAATCAGATTGCTTTCACGGGAGTTAAGAATAAAGATTGAACTCTCGCCAAATGAAAAAAGGCGTTCCTCAGCTTCAAGCATCTTTTGATAATCATTTACGAGATTAGCAATCAGGCCGGCCTGTTTTTTAAATGATGCTTTCTCAACTTTCTGTGCATCAATTTTATTTTTTATCTGTAATCTTTCTTGTTGTAATTCAAATCTGGTTTCCTTCAATTTAAGCTTAGCTAAATTAAGGGCTCCTCTTTCCTGCCTAAGAAATATTGGGAACGAAAAGTTTATACCTACTTTATAATCATCATTCCTTAGGGAGTTAAAATCCAGAGATTCAGAGAGATAATAATACCCCAAATCAATCTTGGGAAGCAAATAATTGGCTTTCAGTTTTCTTTCAACATCAAGCATATTTATTTTAGTCTCCATCAATTTTAGCTTGGGGTGGCCTGCAATAATATCCTGATTATCAATTAAATCACCTGTACTTAAGATCCCTTCTATGCTTACCATGAGGTTAACTTCAGGCTTAAGATTTTCCGAAGGCTCAACCGGAGTATCATTTATCCATAAATAATTGGCAAGGTCAAGCCGGGCCTTATTTAATTTAAGTATTGCATTTTCTAAGTTCAGATGTCGGTTTTTTAAAGCAATACCCGTCTCAACACTGTCAATTGCAGGTTTATCACCCTGCGCTATCAGCCTAAGTACTCCTTTATAACGTTCCTGCGAATAATAGAGGTATTCTCTATACATTTCAACTTCATTAAAATGCTTTAACCAGGAAAAATAGGCAATGGAAGCATTATACAATACTTCAAGACTAAATAAACGCCGCTGCGACTCACTTAGCTGAATCTGTAATTTTGCTTTTCTAAGATCCGCGATTCGTTGGTTAATAAAAAGACCCTGTGCCAGAGGAACACTTACACCAATAGCAGTAACACCCTGATTTGGAGCTAAATTTTGTGGATTCAAATAAATGCCATTAGCATCATCAAATGCTGCTTTTACTTCTATACCATACCAGGTAGGAATTTTAAAACTGCTGTTTAAAATAGAGTAATATTGAGTACCCTTAAATTGTTTATTATCAAAATCCAATTCAATTTTAGGGTCAAATCCACCTCTTGCCTGCATTAAAGCTGCCTGGGCCTTGTCCAATTCTATATTTGCACGGCTAACAAGCGGATGATATTTTTTTACATAACCCAAATACTCCCTGAAACTCAGCACTTCCTGATTAAACTCCTGTGCCAAAGCAGGAAACTTCAAAAAAATAAGTACAAATAAAAGCCTGCAAAATAGTTTCATAGCTTATTTTTTTTCATCGATTTTACCGGACTTTGTTCCATTTGTGCTTTGGGAAGTATAATAATTTGGTGGGAATCCATTAAGGTTCCGCCATATCTCATACCAGATGGGTACATTTTCTAATAGAGCTATGGTTTGCGCACCTGCCCCAATACTTAATTCCTTTGGCCACGGTTCTTCATTTTTATCCGGGGAAACCAAAACCCTGTATTTGCCATTCGGACTGATAAAGTTTTCTATTGCCACCACATTTCCACCGAAAGTACCATAAGACATTCCCGGCCATCCGGAAAATACGATTGTTGGCCATCCGTCAAACCAGACTCTGATTCGGGAGTCTTTTTTTATCAGAGGAAGGTCAATCGGATCTACATAAGTTTCAACTGCAATATCATAATTGGAAGGCATTATACTGACAAGTGCTGTTCCTTCTTTAATTGTTTCTCCAATACCACTGAGCAAAGTCTTATTTACAATCCCGCTCTGTGGAGCCCTGATGTAATACAGAGCATTTCGTATGCTATAGTTTACATATTGATTTTCCAGCTTTGTAACCTGGGCTTCGGTATCATAAAGGCTGCTCATCGCGGTATATTTATCTCCACTGGCCTTTGATATTTTCTCATTATACTCGGCTTTAATTCGATTGATTTCCAGCCTGGAATTGATTAGTTCATTTTTTGAAGCCAGTAATTTATTCTGCTGGGTTATAATTTTGGCTTGCGATTCCTGAAGTTTAAGTCTTTTTTCTTCCACATCACTTAATGGTTTCAGACCATCGCGGTTAAGCAACTCAGCCCGGTTATATTGGGTTTGGGCGATAGTTAATTGTGTATTTACAGCCGCCAGATCCATACTGTCACTTTTCACTTTCAAAGAAGCCTGTTCTATTTTATTCATTCCCTGCTCAAGCTTTAGGCTGAGTTCATTAGTCAAAGAAGCCATCTGGCTTTCTAAGGCAATAACTTTATCATCATAGGAATTAAGTGCCATCTTTTTTGAATTAACCTGCTGCCTGGTATTCCCAACCAGATTTGGATCAAAATATTCTTCTTTAATTTCTGATATATAGGCAATGGTATCTCCTTTCTGAACAAAGTCACCCTCTTTGACAAACCATTTTTCAACTCTTCCGGCAATTGCCGAATGGATTGTTTGCGGTCTCTGGTCAGGTTTCAATGTCGTCACTGCACCGGTTCCTCTTATATTTTGTGTCCATGGTAAGAACAGTCCAATAAAATTTAACAGACAAATAAGCCATATTATCCTGTTCAGGATTTTATAGTGTGGTCTATTGTTAAGTACCCTGATTGTTTCATACCCGGCACCACTTTCCATCTGCACCGGATTATTGTCAGATATATTAAGCATTACCTTTAGTTTTTATATCCTTTATAATTTCTCCGTTATTCATATCTATTTCCCTGTTACAGGCTTTTTTCCAGTATTCATCTACAGATGACACAATAATTGTCCAGTCATTCTCAGGACTAACAAGAAAATCTATTATTTGTCTCGCAGATTTAGGATCCATACTTATTGTTGGTTCCTCTAGAAACAGAACCTTAGGCCGTGTAATGATTGCCCTGGCTATCATTATTTTTTGAATTACAGATCTTGTCAGCTGTCTGCCATCAGAATTGATAATTGTATCCAAACCATTTGGGAGCCTTTTAACTATGACAGTTAGCCCGACTACATTCAAAGCCCATTTTACATCTTCATTACTTACTTTAGGATTATTAAAAGTCAGATTTTCTAATAGAGTTCCTTCAAAAAGTGTGTCCTCCTGCATTACCAGGCCTGTAAAATTTTTGTAATAGCCCCTCTCAGATTTTTTTATTATACTTTCATTGACATAAATAATTCCGGAGGTTGGAGACAGGTATCCAGAAAGTAATCTTACCAGGGTAGTTTTACCTGAGTTATTTGCCCCCGCAATGAATACCTTTTCGCCTGGAGTAATTTTTAAGTTTATGTTTTTAATAATATCCTTATCATCCTCAGGATATCTAAAGTTCATATCAACTGTTTCAATCGTTAAATGGGAGTCTGAAGTAACCGGTTCTGATTTTTTTAAGCCATCATGGATTTCCAGGTCGGTTACCAGGCCTATTTTCTCAACCGCTGTCAGAACATCATACAAAGTTTCAAGTCCGACGATCAATTTTTCAATTGAATTGATGATCAATAAAATGATAATTTCTGCCGCCACAAACTGCCCTATATTCATCTTTTGATCCAGCACTAAATAACCTCCAACCAATAAAAGACCGGCAGTAATGAATACCTTATAGAGTATGAGTTGTGAAAACTGTCTTTGGATTACATAAAAGTGCTTTTCCCGAAACTGAATGTAATTGTTAACCAATAGATCATTCTTGCTCAAAGCATAATTAAAATTGTTTTTATTGATAAAGCTGTTCCTGTTCCTGGCAATTTCCTGAAGCCAGTAAACCACCTTGTATTTAAAAGTGGATTCTTTTAAGCTTGTGTACAGACCTTCATCGAAAGAAAATTTAAAAATTACATATAGAATAATTAACAGGACTATACCAAATAATATGAAAAAAGGATGATAAAGGGAAAGCAAAACCAGACCTAAACCTACTTGTAATAATGCTGTTGTAAAGTCAAGCAACAATTTTGAGGTACCTTTCTGTATGGCAAGAGTATCAAAAAATCGGTTTGCAATTTCAGGAGGATATTTATCATGTATTGCATTGAAAGAAATTTTTGGCAGGCGGTAAGCAAATTCAAATGATGAGCGGATAAATATTTTTTGCTGAAGATTCTCTGTAATTCTTAATTGCATAAGAGTCAGAATACCCACCAATGCCACTCCCATAGTCACTATTAAAATGAGGACTTTCCAAGAAACACTAATCTGTCCTCCCTGAATAAAATTTACAATCGCCTGAATACCTAATGGTAAGGAAAGGCTGATCAGCCCGGAGAACGCTGCATAAATAATAATCTGGGATACATCCCTTTTATCCAGCTTTAATAAGTTATAAAAACGCTTTAATGGTGTCATACAGGCCTGATTAATATACTTTCTACCATATCAGAATAAAAATCAGCCGGCGAAACGGATTCATTACAACTGGTAATTGTTTTGAAATGTTGCTTTAAAAAATGCTGGTGCATGGCACCTTCCACAATATTACTGGCAAGGCTTTCAGGAAAGGAATAAACCGGCTTAACTTCTTTAATTATTTCGGCAATTCTATAAATTACCCGTTTGTAAATCTTAAAAAAACCGTCACGGTTTTCATCATCTACTTCCTTGGTTAGAAATGTTTTAGTAAAATCTGATATTATGATTCTTTTTAAAACAGATTCATCAAGGTAATCACTCAATATATCATCGGCTGTATCCTCGGTTACCAGTAAAATGGCTTTCATAAGCCTTTCTTCTGCATTCGTTAAATTTGCTGTTTCAAAAACCAGACGACATTCCATCCAACTCCAGTACCATGAGGAAATATAAAGCAGGAATTTATGTTTGTTCTCAAAATACCTGTATACAGAACTTTCGTTGGTTTGAATTCTTTCTCCAAGCTTCTTAAAAGTAAAAGCTTCAAAACCTATTTCATCAATCAACAAAACACCTTCTTTTACAATCCTTTTGCCCAAAGCTGAACTTTCAGGATTCTTCAGAAAGATACCCTCCTGGATTTCGGGTCTTATATTATGAAGTAATGATATCATATTTGAATATTTTACTTTCAAAGATAATAGTAATACTATCATTTCTAAAAATAAGTTTGATGTATTACAGAATAATGACAGAATGGTTGGTGTGTGGACTTAGAAAGACTGTATGCTGTAAAATGTGATGTTCTATCCCGCTGATTTTAAGTTAAGAGTATTCCCAGTTTAACTATTAGACTAAAAAATACCTAAAATGTGAAGGGGCATTATTCTAATTTAACCTGAGTTCTATATAAGGAAGAGCAATAAATAAGATTAGCATTGGTCAGATAAGGCTCTGGAGCCACGCTGATTTGTTTTTGGAAATCAATACCTGTGTGTTATAGGCTGGTTCAGCCCTTTCCTCCGGAGTATTTCCGGCAAGAAATCGCGTTCTGTTTCAAATTACGAATAGCCGTAAGATACTTCCTCCGGCAAGGTTTATTTTACCCGGGTCTGTTTTTCATTGGAAGCGGCAGCCCGGCAATAGCTCCAAATGAAAAAAAACTTAGACTTAATCTCAAGGGTTTTTAATTGCTTTGAGGTTATGGATTTATGTTACTGTGTGGTCCCGGCGGGAATCGAACCCACATCTAAAGTTTAGGAAACTTCTATTCTATCCGTTGAACTACGGGACCTATTATTTACCTTATCACACTGCCATTATTCATGCCGGCCGGAGGAGCCACAAAACTAAGATTTCCATCCGAATTTTCAGCCATAAGAATCATTCCCTGCGATAATATTCCCTTAATCTCCCTGGGCTCCAGATTAATCAGTACTGAAACCTGTTTACCAACAATGTTTTCAGGTTCAAAATATTCTGCTATTCCCGAAACAATCGTACGCTGATCGATTCCGGTATCGATCTGAAGCTTTAACAGTTTTTTGGTTTTTGCGACTTTTTCAGCTGCCAGAATCGTCCCAACCCTGATATCCATTGCCGCAAACTGATCAAAACTGATATTTGGTTTTGAATCTTCAGCTTTCCTGGCTGCCAGCTCATTGGCACTTTTGCTATCCATCAGCTTTTTAATTTGTGCTTCAACTGCATCATCTTCAATCTTTTCAAAAAGTAAACCAGCTTCGTTCAGCTGATGTCCGATTGGCAGCAAATCGGCGTTTCCGGCTTTATCCCATTCAAGCTTATCCTGGTTCAGCATTTTAAAAAGCTTGTCGGAACTAAATGGAAGAAGTGCCTGTGAAAGGATAGCAAGATTAGAGGTAATCTGCAATCCAACATTCAGGATTGTTTTAACGCGCTCTTCATCCGTCTTAATTAGTTTCCAGGGTTCAGCATCCGCCAGATATTTATTACCTAAACGAGCAAGATTCATGAATTCACTTAAAGCTTCCCTGAAACGATATTGCTCAATAGAGGAAGCAATCTTTGCCGGGTATTGTTTTAACTCTTCCAGAACTCCCCGATCCACAGATGTAAGTTCGGAGCCCATTAGAACTTTACCATCAAAATACTTATGGGATAAAACCATAACACGGTTTACAAAATTCCCAAAAATGGCAACCAGTTCATTATTATTTCTAGCCTGAAAATCCTTCCAGGTAAAATCATTGTCCTTTGTTTCAGGTGCTGTGGCAGTTAGCACATATCGCAATACGTCCTGTTTATTTGGAAAGTCCTCCAGATATTCATGCAACCAAACCGCCCAGTTTCTGGATGTTGAGATCTTATCTCCTTCGAGGTTCAAAAACTCATTGGCGGGTACATTATCAGGGAGGTGATACTGCCCATGCGCCATAAGTATCGCAGGAAAAATGATACAATGGAATACAATATTATCCTTACCAATAAAATGAACAAGTTTGGTATCCTCAGCATACCAGTATTTCTCCCAATCATCAGCAGGCTTAAGCGCCTCATTAAAATAATAATCTGATTTTTTCTCAGCACTTAAATCCGGATCACAAAGGTCTTTCGTACCAGAGATATACCCGATCGGTGCTTCAAACCATACATACAATACTTTTCCATCAGCATCTTCAACCGGAACTTTAACACCCCAGTCCAGATCACGGGTCATCGCACGCGGATGAAGGCCGCCGCTAAGCCATGATTTACATTGCCCATACACATTTGCACGCCATTCCTTATGTGAGTCGATGTAAGCTTCTATTTGAGGCTGCATTTTATCCAAGGGAAGAAACCAGTTTCTGGTTTTCTTTAAAACCGGCTTAGCTCCTGATAAGGTTGAACGCGGGTTGATCAGTTCAGTCGGGCTAAGAGAAGTACCACACTTTTCACACTGATCACCATAAGCTTCCTCATTCCCGCAATTTGGACAGGTTCCAATAATATATCTGTCGGCCAAAAACTGACCAGCCTTTTCATCAAAATACTGTTCAGTTTCTTCTTCAGTGAAAGTACCCTTATCATAAAGCGTTCTGAAGAATCCGGATGCAGTATCATGATGAGTTTCTGAAGAAGTACGATGATAAATATTAAAGGATACCCCGAAATCCCGAAAGGAATCACCAATGATTTTATGGTATTTATCAACCACCTGTTGTGGGAGTATCCCCTCCTTACGTGCTTTAAGTGTAATAGGAACACCGTGTTCATCAGATCCGCAAACAAAAATTACATCCCGGCCTTTAGATCTGAGATACCTGACATAAATATCCGCCGGAATATAAACCCCTGCCAAATGCCCGATATGTACCGGACCGTTTGTATATGGTAATGCTGCAGTAACTGTATATCTTTTGAATTTATTGTGTCCCAAAATCAGAATTTTATGTGTTTTATTTATTTGCAAAGATAAAGGCTAATGAGCTAAATTACTAATGACATAGGAGTTCAATTTGTTGTGGATGTAATTTGTAAATTTGAATCACACATCCTTTAGACCCTTAAATATGTTGCCGGATGCAAAATCCTTATAACTCAAAAAGCAAATAAGAAATTGACAAAGGAACACAATAGTTATAAAACGCCAGGCTATCTGCAGCCCGGAGACAGGGTAGCAATTACATGCCCGGCAAAAAAGCTGCCACGGAATATTGAAGATGCCGTAAAACTTCTCGAATCCTGGGGCTTAAATGTCATTCTCGGAGAAACAGTCCATGCTTCATGGAACCAGTTTGCCGGAAATGATGAACTGCGGACTTCTGACTTCCAGCGTTTTCTCGATAATCCATCTGTTAAAGCAATTTTTGCAGCGCGGGGTGGATATGGAACGATTCGTATTATCGACCGGCTTGATTTCTCAGGCTTCAAAAAGCACCCCAAATGGATTATTGGGTTCAGTGATATCACAGTACTTCATAGTCATATTCAGTCCTTGTATAATACCGAAAGTATACACGGACAAATGCCATTAACCATCAGGGAGGGTTCCGAAATTTCTTTAGAAACACTAAGAAAAGCACTATTTAACGAAGAAATCGAATACAATTACACCAGTCTGGCAGAAAACCGAAGCGGCGAAGCCGAAGGAATATTAATTGGAGGAAATCTGAGTCTGCTGGTAATGATGGCCGGATCTGTTTCTGAACAGGATTTCTCCGGTAAAATCCTCTTTCTGGAAGATGTCGGAGAATACCTTTATTCGATCGACCGCATGCTGTGGAATCTGAAAAGGGCAGGCAAATTGAACCATCTCAAAGGATTAATAATCGGAGGTTTTACTGAGCTGAAGGATAATGATATTCCCTTTGGACAGACAGCAGAACAAATCATCATGGAGCACGTTAAAGAGTTTGACTTTCCGGTTTGTTTTAATTTTCCGGCAGGTCATATTCAGGACAATCGCGCTTTAATATTTGGCAGAATGAGCATCTTAAAGGTTGATGGACAGCAGGTTCATCTGAGTTATCCGGCAATTGACTAAAAAGCAATTTAATAATCTAAACTAACGTGCGTTCGACATATAGATATTAAAAAAACAATGCCTAACCACATAGTCTGAATGTATTATGATTCAAAGGAAACATAGTTTTTAGCTATACATAGATTAAAGCAAAGCTTCAAGGCTATCTTTGTCTATAAAAAAGCTTAGCAC
>CAZTRY010000113.1:0-9935 GCA_964616525.1 uncultured Sphingobacterium sp.
CTTCGAAACTCATTTCATACGACAGATCCTCCATCTGATAATCGGCCATTGAAATCCGTTGCGTACTGAAAGTATTTGTTTCGATGATATCTGCACCAGCTTCAAGGTATTCGGCATGGATTGCCTTGATAACGTCCGGACGGGTAATATTCAGCAGGTCATTATTCCCTCTCACATCACATGGATGATCTTTAAACCTTTCACCTCTGAAATCCTCTTCTGTTAACTGATAACGCTGAATCATGGTGCCCATAGCACCATCAATTACCAATATTCTTTTTTTAAGTTCTTCTCTTATGCTCATATGTTATTTAGACATGAGATATGAGATATGAGATTTGAGATAAAACTGATGAAATGCAATTATTTTTGCACCACATGAATCTGATATCTCACATCTGATGTCTCATATCTACAAACAGGCTTATCTTCGAAAAGTCGGTATTTATTGACTCTCACTTATCTGTTCCGCCCAGGGCGGATAGAATGTAGCACCTTATTAGCACAGGTTGCTAAGATTTCTCAGGGTCTAATCCCTCCATCTTTCTGAATAAGCAGTGCAAAAGTGCAAGATATTTTGATGAAATGCAAATACCTGGATCGGTTATCAGTTATCAGTTATCAGTTAACAGTTAACAGTTAACAGTTTCCTGAAATCTTTAACTGTTCTGTAAAGCTGATTTTCCAGATGACTGATTCCAGACAACAGGTAACTCAATCCTACTTACGACTTCCGAACAGGCGAAGCAGCATCAAAAACAGGTTGATAAAATCAAGGTAAAGGGTTAAGGCACCCATGATCACCATTTTATTGGCAGATGCATCGCCATATTCGATACCGGCGGCAATTCGTTTAAGGCGCTGCATGTCGTAGGCTGTTAACCCTACGAATAATGCTACTCCTATAAAACTGATGATGTAATCTAATTGATTGCTGCCAAGAAAGAAATTGACAATGCTGGCAATAATAATTCCAACCAGAGCCATCATTAAGATGGAACCGAATTTGGTCAGATCAGTTTCGGTAGTGTATCCTGCAAAAGCCATCACCGCAAAGAGCAGGGATGCAGAAATGAAGCAACCCAGAACAGATGAGGAGGTATAAACCAACAAAATATAGCTCAAACTAATACCGGTAGCGGCAGAATATAAAACGAATATCAGGGCTAATGCAGGAAAAGAAAGACGATTCATCCCAAAAGACATGACCATCACAAAGGCCAGGGGGGCGAACATGGCAATGGTGCCTAAAGTGGTTCTGCCACCATTTATCGGGTCAATCAACATGCTGAGTAAAGCCTCATCATTAGAGAAGAAATAGGCAAAACCTGCAGATAAGCCCAAAGCAATAAACATCCAAAGGAACACATTAGGGAGAAAATTCGCTGAAGTAATAGCACCTCCACGCTGAACAATTGGTTCATTGGTATACTGGTAGACAGTTTCTTTTTCTGACATCGTTTTTGATTTTTTTTTATAAATTTAAGGAAAGTCGGACTTATATCCGCAATTTATATTTCAAGGTGAAGGTATTTATTAAAGGAATGGGATATGAAAATCGGATTGGTAGGTTTTGGAAAAACGGGAAGGGCAGTTGCCAACGTCATATTACAGAATAAGGAATTTTGTCTTGAATGGGTTTTAAGAAGAAGTACAATTCTTGACAATCGGAGGGTTTCTGAATTTTTGGGTGTAAAATCTGATGACCCCGGTTTGATATATTCGAGCACAACTATAAAAATTTCAGAACTCCTCGACAAACAACCAGTAGATATAATCATTGATTTTTCCTCTGCAACAGGTATCAACACCTACAATGAGATTGCAGGCGAACGTAAGATTAAAGTGATTTCTGCGGTTTCTCATTATGCTGAACCTGAAAAGGAATTACTCAAGGATCTTTCGAAAAAAACTGTGGTTTTCTGGAGCCCCAATATTACCCTTGGAGTTAATTATCTTCTGTTTGCCGCACGCTTTCTGAAAAAAATTGCCCCCTGGGTGGATATCGAAATTATAGAAGAGCATTTTAAAGGTAAAGAAGGGGTCTCAGGTACCGCCATTAAGATTGCCGAAGCTTTGGATCTGGAAAAATCAGATATTAATTCAGTTAGAGCCGGGGGTATTGTGGGAAAACACGAGGTCATTTTCGGCTTCCCCTATCAAACAGTAAGGATTATTCATGAATCTATTTCAAGAGAAGCTTTTGGGAATGGGGTATTGTTTGTAGCAGAGAATTTAGCTAACAAAAAATCAGGTTTGTACAATTTCGAGGATATTCTATTACCTTACTTCTCAGAAGCAGAAGTAAATAAGGTTTAATTTTTCTAAATACAGAAACAGGATCAGTTTAGTCTTCTGCTTAATTCAATTTCTACCAGTTTGAATAACTGAACTGGCTTTAGATTTCGCCAAGCTACATCATCTAAGTTACCTCCAAAGTTGATATAATAATCAACATTATTTCGCCTGAATTCATTGATTACATGTTCTCTGAAATTAATGCCCGCAATCCAGCCTTCTTCTACATCCTGAAACCATTCTTCGTAATAACAATCATCTGATGAATGAAAGTTAAGTATGTTTTCTCCTATAAGGATGAATTTATCAATTCCTTCAATGACCATTAAATCCAGAATTTCCCGTTTGAGTGTCATGATGTCATTGTGGAGGGCATCATTCCATTCACCTATAAATTCAATAATTGTATAACCTTTTTCATAATCGGCATACAAAATTTTGAGATACAGGGTTTGTGAACCAAAGAAATCCCACTGAGGATGGATCAGATAATTGTAAATCTGTTTATCAAATTCAAACTCATTATATTTTGTTTCAAAAAATGGAGAAAGAGCATCTTCGGAAGCAATATAATCGTCCCGCCAGCGGTAATATGGTTCTATTTCATGCATTTTTTGAAATTATAGTTCCGATGAAGCAGCATTGTCGACAGCTAGACGGACACTTCCATATCTGTCGAGCAGTTTTTGTGCCGTGCCGGCATCCAGGCCAGTTGCCTGCATCACCATATTAACTGCACGGCCCACCAGTTTTACATTGCTAAGCCGCATATCCACCATTTTATTCCCTTTTACCCGACCCAGACGGATCATCGTTGAGGTACTGATCATATTCAGGACAAGTTTTTGAGCCGTTCCGGATTTCATGCGGGTTGAGCCTGTAACGAATTCCGGGCCGACAACCACCTCAATCGGATGTTTGGCTTCGGCAGCTACCGGACTCCCGGCATTGCAGACAATACAAGCAGTTTCAAGTCCGTTTTCATTCGCCTTTTTTAAGCCCCCGATAACATATGGTGTAGTTCCTGATGCCGCAATTCCTATCAGTACATCTTTATCTGAAATATTAAACTCCAGCAGGTCTTTCCAGGCCTGCTCGCTGTTATCTTCGGCATTTTCAACAGCTTTTCGGATCGCTTTATCCCCTCCGGCAATGATCCCGATTACCATATCAAATGGTACACCATAGGTTGGCGGACATTCGGATGCATCGAGTATTCCAAGCCGCCCGCTGGTACCAGCTCCAATATAAAACAGTCTCCCCCCCGCGCTGATTTTCTCAACAATTACATTCACAACTTTTTCAATCGCCGGAATCGCTTTTTCTACAGCAAAAGGTACTGTCTTATCTTCATTATTCATGCCCTGCAGTAATTCTGCAACTGACATTTTATCGAGATCATTATAGTTGGAATCAGCTTCAGTTGTTCTTTTCATGTTTATAGTTTACGATTACAAAAATCGGAATATTATCTTTTAGCCAATCAATTAATTTGCAATAAAAAACCCGCCCTGAATTTTCAGGGCGGGTTTTTTATAATACTTTCTATTTCTTAAAGAAATATCTCAAATCCTGCAGTAATTAATCTGGGTAATCCAACCCTGATTCCTTCTGGTCTTCTGCTGCTGATATACCTTTGGTCTGTCAGGTTTTTTACAGCCAGGTTCAGATTTGCATTGGTTTTGGGAATGCGATAATATGCATTTGCATCAACGATGTATCTGCTGCTGATCTTTCCGGTTCTTCCATTTGCCGATGGGACTTCGCTGTTGATCTCATCTGTAAACTGTGAACCGATATAATTCCCTGAAACCCTGAATCCAAAACCATTATGAAGATTTATGCCTGCAGCATTCCAAATCATCAGATTGGCTGCGTAGGGCAGTTTATTTTCCTTTACATTAACTGTACTGCCATTCACCGAAATGAAACGATCATTGCTGTATTCAGAACCCTGAACAGTGATGCTGCTTTCAAAGGTATAGGAGTTTTTTAATCCTGCCATTTTTCCAAGATCAATCTGGAATCCTGCTTCAATTCCCCTGTGAAGGGTTTGCCCGCCATTAACTACACCACTTGCATTCGAATTACCTGAAGAATTAGAAACCGGGATAATCTGATTCTTAAAATCAAGTATAAAACCAGTTAATTCGGCATTAAAATAGTCATTAAACTTAATCCTGGTACCTAACTCATAATTGGTACTCAGCTCAGCGTCCAGATTATATGGTACACCTGTAGCTGTTATTGCATCTTTAATTCTTGGTGGGGCGAAACCTTTATGTATCCCGGCGAAAAGATTAATCCTGTCATTTGCCGAATAGTTGATTCCAGCACCCGGGATCAAAGCCATAGTATTGTCTTTAGCAATAATACTGGTGTCTCTGATCACATTGTTTACTCCATTAATGCGATATCTTCCGCGAAGTATTTCCCTCTCATAATCAAAATTCTCCAGTCTCAGTCCGGCATTTAATGAGAGTTTTTTAGTCAGGTCGAACCTGTTCTGTGCATAGGCACTGAAAGCATAGCCGGTTCTTACCTCCTTATCCCTCAATGTGCCTTCTGCCGTATTTGCATTGCTGCCTACAATAAATTGCTCATCAGCTTTTTCATATAAATATCTCGCACCTGTTTCAAGTACATTTTTGATATTAAACAAATTGTGTTTCACACTCAAACGGGGCTCTATTCCTGCAACCTGAAACTGCCTGTTTCGGTTACCTGTTGAGTTTAACATATAAACCGCTCCATTACTTACAGCCGGATTTCCCCATTGTACACCTGTTTGATTTGCCGCAGTTGAGCTGAACGAAAAATCTTGTCTTTGCCAGTTGCGGGTTGTTGTGTATGCAAAAGCAGTTGTTTTTAAACTGATATTATCGTTGACTTCAAGCTGGTGTGTAGCACTTCCGGAAAGGCGTTTTACCGGAAGATTATCGTATGGCGACATGCGGACAAAATCCTGATCACCCTGGTTAAACATGGTTTGCGTTAAACCAATATAAGTTGAGTTTGATTCCTCAGCATAGTAACCAAGCTTGAGCCCAAGATTTGATTTTGAATTTAATTCGTACCTGATTTTTGCTGAAAGGTCATTCAATCTGAATTGTGTCGGGCCCAAATCATCCGCTCTTTTGTGCAGGTAGGAAACTAAAATTCCGGCTTTCCCGATGGTATTGCCATAGGTTCCAAAGCCTGAAAAAAATCCTCCTTTTGCTCCTGAAATTTTGATACGGGTAATTTCCTGTGATGGTGGATCAGCGGTGAAGAAATTGACTATACCTCCAATGGTTTGCGGACCGTAAAGGATCTGCCCGCTACCTTTCAAAATCTCGATACCCGACATCTTGTCGATCGATGGGGTGAAGTACATTTCAGGCTCTCCGTACGGGCCTAAAGCAATCGGTACACCATCTTCAAGCATCAGAACATTTCGGCTTCTGTCGGGATCAAGTCCGCGGATACTGATATTCAGACGTAATCCTGCAGCTTCCTCATCAACCACATTTACTCCTGTCACTTTACGTAAAACTTCATTGGAGGTAAGGGGGGCAGTTAATCTAATCTCACGGGAATTCAGAACCGTTGCTGAACCAGGGACTTTGCTGATTAAGCCATCCCGCTTGCCAATGATCACAATCTGAGGCATTTCAATAATTGTGCTGTCGGCAAGTTTTAACCTTTGATCAGCCTGTTTTATCTGAGCATTGGCGTTTTGGATAAGTATCAGGGTAAATAATAGAGCTAAAATCCGCTTCATGTTAATTAGACTAATTTTAAATTGGCCGCAATATTACGAAGGAGAGATTAAAAAATCAAATTATTTAGAATTATTATTAATAATATTTTTGATGATCAATTTCTGTACTTAAGCCACTTGAAATTCAATAAATTTGATGTCTTAATAAGATGAAAGCCAGAACCAGAAAAAATATTTTTATTGCTGCCGGATATTCAGCTGTGTTGATTGGAGGGCTTTGGCTTGGGCCAAAGCTTGTGCGCGAAAATCAAAACTCGAAAAATGGTTCTTTCCTGCCTTTTGGGCTTTCTGGGCGTTCGTCTAAGGTTGAAAAGGTAATCCGGATTATTAATGAAAACTATGTCGATTCTGTGAAGCTAGATACTGTGGAGGACATGGCCATTCAGGAAATACTGAAACATCTTGATCCTCATTCAGCTTATCTTGATCCCGAGGATGCGCAGCTCCTGAATGATGATCTTGAGGGTAATTTCAACGGGATTGGTATCGAGTATTACATTTTGCATGATACCTTGCTGATTACTTCTGTAAAACATGGAGGGCCGGCATTTAAGGCAGGAATTAAGCATGGGGATAAGATTCTGGCCATCAATAAGAAACCGGTTGCCGGAATACGGGTCACTCCGGGGCATATTGTTGATCAGATCAGGGGGAAGAGGGGTTCGGCAGTTGAGTTGCTGGTCAAAAGGGATACAATTCGTAAAAGCTTTAGTATGCTACGCGACAGGATCATTGTGAGTAGTATTGATGCAGCTTATATGCTTACGGGGCAGAGTGCATATATCAAGATCAGCAAATTTGGTGCAAGAACGGACGAGGATTTTCATGCAAGTCTTTTGAAGTTGAAGAAACAGGGAATGAAGAATCTGGTTCTTGATCTTAGGGATAACGGTGGAGGATACCTTAATTCGGCAACTGCGCTTGCTGATGAATTTCTGGCTGACCAGGAATTAATAGTTTATACTCAGGGTTTGCACGAACCTCGGACAGATTACTTTGCCAGTGCGAAGGGTGATTTTGAAAATGGTAAGCTGGTCGTGCTGATTGATGAGAATACTGCTTCGGCTAGTGAGATCATTGCTGGAGCTGTACAGGATCTTGAACGCGGAACGATCATTGGAAGACGTTCTTTCGGTAAAGGCCTTGTTCAGGAGCAATTTGATTTTGGGGATGGTTCTGCGTTAAACCTTACAATTGCACGATATTATACCGCATCCGGCCGGTCCATTCAGAAGTCGTATAAAAAAGGCAATGATGCTTATTACAGCGAGGTAAAAGAACGTTACCGGAATGGAGAACTAAGTTCCGATGGAAAAAACCTTGGTGATTCACTCTATAACAAGAGCCAGACCTATACCACAAAATCGGGTAAGGTTTTGTATGGTGGGGGCGGCATTATGCCGGATATTTACATCCCTGTAGATACCACCGGGTACACAGATTTATATTATGAGCTTTCTGCGAAAGGGGTGCTGAATGATGTGTTGTATAACCACCTGCTCAAACAAAAACAGATTTATCAATCAACAGATGAGCTGGTTAAGAATTTCAGGATAAGCGATCAGGATGTCAAAAAACTAATCCAGTTGGCTGCTAAGCGAAATATTAAAGCAAGTGAAGCTCAGATCGCTTCATCCAGAAAGGAAATTGAAACGCAGCTCAGAGCCCTCTTAGCCAGATACCATTTTGGCGATGAAGGATTCTACAAAGTGCTGAATTCAGGAGATCAGGCCATAAGCCGCTCACTGGAAGTTTTGAAAGACCCCTCTAATGTGCTGGCTTATTGAATGGAATCAAGCGCAGTGGTGTCCTTACTCAATGAGTCGGTTTCCATTGCAGCCTTAAGCATTGAATCGGCAGCAGCCACTTCTGCAAGCGAATCTTGTTTTGCTTTTTCTGCCTCATCGGTAGCGCTATTACATGAACTGGCAAACAAACTTGCTGCAAGAATCGATAAGAATATTCTTCTCATAGTTAAATAATTTAATTTTTTGGACAATTATTTCTGTCTAAAGAAAATTTGAATTGGAACTCCGCTGAAATCAAAATGTTCACGTAGTTTGTTTTCGATAAAGCGTTTATAAGGTTCCTTGATATATTGTGGCAAATTACAGAAGAATGCAAACATGGGAGAACTGGCATTGATCTGGGTAACGTATTTGATTTTGACATATTTCCCTTTTACAGCCGGTGGCGGGAAGTTTTCAATGATCGGTAACATCACATCATTCAGTTTTGAGGTAGGGATCTTCTTTAGTTTATTCTCATAAACTTTTGAAGCGGCCTCCAGAGACTTGTAGATTCTTTGCTTCTCTACTACTGATGTAAATACAATTGGCACATCGGTAAATGGAGCGATCTTATCATAGATCTGTTCTTCAAAGACACCAGTGGTTTTAGTGTTTTTTTCTATCAGATCCCATTTATTAACCAGGATCACAATGCCTTTTTTGTTTTTCTCGGCCAGGTGGAAGATATTGATATCCTGGGATTCAATGCCTTCAACAGCATCAATCATCAGAATAATTACATCGGCTTCCTCCAGTGCTTTGATGGTCCGCATCACCGAGTAAAATTCAATATTCTCTTTAACTTTAGTTTTCTTACGTAGACCGGCGGTATCAATCAGCATGAATTCATGCCCGAACTGATTATAGTGAATGTGAATTGAATCGCGGGTTGTACCTGCAATAGGGGTAACAATATTTCTTTCTTTACCGATCAGGGCATTGATCAGAGATGATTTACCAACATTTGGGCGACCAACAATCGCATATTTTGGAAGCTGATTTTCTTCTTCAGCATCCTCTTCAAAATGCTTGATTACTTCATCAAGAAGTTCGCCGGTACCTGAACCCGACATAGAAGAGATCGGATAGATTTCACCCAGTCCAAGACTATAGAAGATGCTTGCATCCGTTAGGCGCTGGTTATTATCCACCTTATTCACCACAACGAAAACCGGTTTTTTACTGCGGCGAAGAAGCTTGGCGATATCATCATCAAGATCGGTCACGCCGGTAACCACATCAACCATAAAAAGTATGACTGTAGCTTCTTCAATAGCGATCACCACCTGTTCACGAATGGCGGCCTCAAACACGTCGTCAGAGTGCGCCACATAACCGCCGGTGTCAATTACTGTAAAATGCTTATCGGTCCACTCAGCTACTCCGTAATGCCTGTCGCGGGTTACCCCGCTAAAGTCATCTACAATTGCTTTACGCGTTTCGGTTAATCTGTTATATAATGTGGATTTCCCTACGTTGGGGCGGCCTACTATTGCGACTATGTTACTCATTATTGCTAGTATTTAGTATCAGGTATCAAGTATCGAGTATCAGGTATCAAGTGCCTGCCCAGAATACGATTCAGGTTTAATTAAATATTAATTGATCTTTCTAACATATAGATCATCTTTTGTATTTCTGAAATCTTGTTACTAATACTCTCCATTTTGTCATCATCTAATAGCCCAAGTTTGTTGGCCACGATGAGTTGTGTTTCTATTTCGAATGATGAACCTAAGCTTATAGAGAGAAAGTGTTTGAATTCTTTTCCAGAACTTCTGCCGGCTCCTTCAGCAATGTTTGATGGAATTGAAACAGAAGCTCTTTTAATTTGGGATATTAGTCCGAACCTTTCATCTGCCGGAAATCCGGATAAAACTTTATAAAGTTCGATTGTAAGATCAATTGACTTCTGCCAAACTTTTAATTCTTTATAGTTATGCATATAAATGTCACTTACTCTACTTAATTTCCTCTTTAATTCTCTTGTTTGTGCGCCAGGTCTTGATACCTGATACTCACTACCTGATACTCTATTAGTCTTCGTATCCAAACGATTTCAAATAATTCTTCCTGTTTCTCCA
>CAZTRY010000114.1:0-9879 GCA_964616525.1 uncultured Sphingobacterium sp.
TCTTCAATTATATTAGACTGCCGGATTCAGCTCTTTTCGTTTTTTCATATAGAAGTAAAGACCAAGAAAGGCCACGATAAGAATAGCGGGGAATAGCAACATATTAGATAAAGTTGCCTGTCCGGCTGCTAAATCTGCCGCATCACCTACCAAGCCCTGTGCCTCTGCAACTATTTTATTGCCCTGAATCCATCCGCCAATGATTGGCTGAAACATAGAAGACGAAAACATTCCTATACCTCCCATAATTGAGAGTCCAAGTGCGCCGGTTTGAGGCAAATTTTCTGCAATAAAGCCGATCATATTTGGCCAGAAATAACAAATTCCGAGTGCATAAAATACAGCGGCTACGTACAGCATAGTACCATCCATTGTACTCATCATGTAAATTCCAAGTACACCAAAAACAGCAGAGCCTAACAATACCCCAACTGTATTGAGTTGTTTTATCAAAGAGCCTGCAAAATATCTTCCAACAGCCATTAATCCTGTTACCAGGGCTAGGATAAGCATTGGACTAGCACCTGCTTTTGCAAGGATTGGCCCAACCCATTGCTGTGGACCAAACTCAGATATAGCAGTTAATGCCATACAAGCAGCCATAAACAGGTACAATGGGTTCAACATCGCTTTAAAGTTATCTAAAGTTGAATTTTCGCTGATTCGGGGTTTTGGAAAATTCTGACCAAAGAATAAAACTGCATAAATAATTGTTGGAATCAGAATCACCCAAATTTGAGACTGCCAGCTCATATTGGCATCAGTCATGAATTTAGAAATTAAAGCTCCTAAAACGATCCCACCAGGGAACCACATGTGAAAACGATTCATTTTTTTGCTGAAATTCAAGCCTGAATATGAATCAGCAATCATTGGGTTACAGGCAGCTTCAGTACAGCCATTTCCTAAACCAATCAAAAGTGTAGAAATCAATAATGTGTCATAACCGGTCGCATAGATCGTTAAAATTATACCGATTGCATGGGCTAATAATGCAATTTGCATAATCAATTTCGGGCCAATACTCGAATAAAAAATACCTCCCAGAATCATGGAAATCGGGAAGCCCAAAAACCACATTTGATTAATGTGACCTAACTGTACCGGGTCTAAATTCAATTCAGTTCCTAGTTGGGTTAAGATTCCCGCCCGTATACTAAACGAAAAGGCCGTGGTAATCAGTGCAAAACAACTCGCCAGAAAGAGGCGGTTTGCATTAATAGTTTGACTCATAACAAATTAATTTTTAAAGGTTTAATATTAGGGTTGATTTCAAAACATTAAATTAAAGTAGATAAAATAATATGAAATTAAAAACCTAAGGATTAAATAATCAAGAAGTCACATAGCGTGTGATAAGGTTAAAATCAAATTATAGGAACCAGAAAAATCAGGAATAATGTGCCAGCAGCGAAATCAAGCTATGAGAGCTGGAATCAGGAAGGAACTAAACTTCAGACAAAAAATCACTGTACCATAGTCCGGATGCCTTAATAATTCGCTTTTGGGTTTCATAATCAATATGGACAATACCAAAACGGGGACGATATCCTTCTGCCCATTCAAAATTATCTGTAAAACTCCAGACAAAATATCCTTTTACATTAAGACCCTCGTTTTTTGCTTTCAATATCTCAGCAATATTAGCTTGCAGATAGCTTAATCTTTTAGGATCATTCACCTTTCCATTCTCAACTTTATCAGGAAAAGCTGCCCCATTTTCGGTCACATAAATCCTTTTGAATTTATATTTTGAAAACTGATGAAGCATTTCATGCATGGCCTGTGGATAAATCTCCCATGACATTTCAGTTATTTCGTCAACACGGTTTTTAGCATCAACCAAAGTGGAATTTATATAAGGAGTAAAATAGGAGTGTTTCACAACCTCTCTGGTATAGTTTTGAATACCTATGAAATCTGGTTCTGCGTGTAAAGCAATTTCATCTCCGGGATGCATGTACTTTTCAATCTTTTTTAAAAATGGAAGATCTGCAATCGGATAGCCTAGTCCATTCAGAGGTTCTACAAATAAGCGGTTTACTAATGCATCCACCCTTAGGGCAGCCCTGATGTCTTTTTCTCTGTTTGTATGCGGATGTATTGCAGAACAGGAGAAGGTTGTTCCAACTTCCAGATCAGTTCTCAGGCTCTGAGCGATCCTGATACCCCTTGCCTGCGACAATGCAGAATGATGGATAGCAGGGATAAAATTATCCAATCCTCTTTTTCCGGGTGCATGAAGACCTAAAAAATAACCTGCCCCTGTAAAAACCATGGGCTCATTTAAAATCATCCAGTGTTTAACCCGATCTCCGTAATGATTAATACAGAAGGCAACATAGTCAGAAAAATGATCGACGATATCCCTGTTGACCCATCCCATTTTCTGTTGCAATGCCAATGGAAGATCCCAGTGGTACAGGGTTACCCAGGGCCTGATTCCCAGTTCTAAACAAAGATCTATTACGCGGTCGTAAAAATCCACCCCTTTAGCATTTACCCTGCCTGTTCCCGTTGGAAATATTCTGGACCAGGAAAATGAAAACCTGAAATTATTGATATGCATTGTTTTCATCAAGGCTATATCCCGGGTATATTGATTATAAAAATCGCAGCTTATATCTGCAGTATGACCTTTATAAATTTTACCCTTTCTTCTTGAGAATTCATCCCAGATGGATAAGCCTTTACCATCAGTTTCAACTGCTCCCTCTGTCTGAAATGCAGAAGCCGCAACACCCCAAACAAAATCATTTTCAAAATCTGCTCTTTTAAACATCAGAACCTTCTGGAAGCTATTTTATTTAGTTTTTTCAGGAAATTAGTTTTTTCAGTTAATTGAAAATCAGATTGCTTGTCAATTAATTTCATTTTGCCAATCCTTGCTTTTGCTTCAATTGCAATAATATCCCTTAAAACCGTTTCTGTAATATCAGGATAATTTACAGGAATTACTTCACCAGATAAAACCCAATCTTTTATTTTTTGCAAATGCTTCCTTTTGAGACTCTTAATTACCGGAACACCCATATCCTCTAAAGCGGCGGCATTGCATTGCTGTTCGTACTGACCCTTCATAGGGATGACCATCAGTTTCTTTTTAAGAAACATGGCCTCTGCCGGTGTTTCAAATCCCGCACCACAAAATACCCCTGCTGCCTTTGACATACTGTCTATAAACTCATCATTGTTGATTGGTCTGATCCAAACATTCCCCTTTCGGATGGGCGCCCGATTATGCTTGGAGAATACCTGCCATTCAACATCCCCGATTAAGGAAAGGATTTTTATGATCCTTGAATCGTCATAAGCGGGCAGGTAAACCGTATAGTGCCCTAAGTTTAATGACTCTTTTACCCTGACTTCCGCCCGAATAACTGGTGTGAAGATATTGCTGTCATATGATTTAAAATGAAAACCATACTGAATGTTGGAAGGTGCATAGGAGCGCAGGATCGCTTTGCCAATCGGATCAAAGTTCCTTGATCTGGGCGCATTTTTGTTTAGCACAGCAGCCTGGTGACTGACTGAAATACATGGTCTGCCCGAAAAATAACAGGCCCAGGAGGATACAGGTTCAAAATCGCAGATTACCAGATCATAGTCATCAACAGGCAGCGATTTAATATCTTTCATTAAGCGCTTCAAACGCGATTTTCTAAAGGTTTCCGCAATATCAACATTGCCCTTCTTCCCAAATATGAAACTTAAGCCATGAAAACGGTATTGAACTTCAAATGGCAGCTCAACATCTGCCTGGATGCCGCTGATTAAAATATCAACATCATGAGCTTTTTTAAGCAAAGGGACTATTTCCCTCGCACGCGTCACATGTCCGTTTCCGGTTCCCTGTATAGCATATAGAATTTTCATGAGGATTTTAATTTAAATTCCGTCAGCATTTGATTGAACAAATGCCTGATGTTCATTTCATCGGCTTCCTCCTCCTGAACGTTCAGCATAGCCACCCTTTCAGAATCATCGAAACGGAATAATGTCCAGTTTCCATTATGATATTCAAGTGCAGAAAGATTTTCTATCCAGTCGCCCGAATTCAGGTAAATAATTCTCCCCTGCTCAAGCTCAATCAAACGCATTTCGGGATGATGAATATGGCCGCATATCACATACTGGTAATTATTACTGATTCCAATATCTGCTGCCGTTTGCTCAAAGCTGTTGATGAATTTCACCGCACTCTTTACTCTGTTCTTCAGTTTTTTCGAGAATGAAAGTTTACCCTTATTAAATACGCTCTCCGAAATCCAGTTCGCAAAACTATTGATCATAATCAATGAATCATAGCCAATAGCTCCCAGTTTTGCGAGCCACTTGGAATGCTGCATGGTCACATCAAATACATCCCCATGAAAGATCCAGGCCTTTTGGCTGTTATCAAGCTCGAGAACAAGTTTATTAACGATCTGAAATGATCCCATTTTAAAGCCTTCAAACTTCCTAAGCATCTCGTCATGATTTCCGGTTATGTAATAGACTTTTACACCCTTACTTAACCAATTCATCAGATGCTTGATTACTTTCATGTGTGATTTAGGCCAATAGCTCTTACTGAACTGCCAGATATCAATAATATCGCCATTCAGAACAACAATTTTAGGCTTAACTGATTTCAGATAATGCAAAAGCTCTTTAGCCCTGCAACCATAAGTACCCAGATGTACGTCTGAAATCACGATTATGTCAACCTGTCTCTTTCCCTGTTTCATTTTAATGTCTAAAAATGGAGCTCATTTTAGAAAAGTGAATAAAAAGGAGATTGAAAATAAGTTCAGATAAAAAGGAGTGGATTTGATTCAATTCTTTGAAATTTTCTACACAAAAATGGCGAACACTTATTATCTGAATATTAAGGCATTAACAGCAAATTGTTATGAAAAATGGAGGATTCGACTTCGAAAGCCTGAATGAAAGAAACCGGGCCGGAATAAAGGCATTGGAATGGTTAATACCTCCTAGGGGATCTTTTTTATTTGAGGTCAAATTGATTTCTATTGCACCTGACAATTTCTCATCATTCCAATTAGTGATAGTTGCTCCAATTTTTTTACCGCTTTTGCCAGGTATTATAATCTGATTTTTGAGGTCAATCAAGGTTCATATTCTACGAAAAACCAAAATCTTTAAGGGGAATAAAACTTAACTCTTTAACTTTAATCTTTAAAAAATTTACGGACAGGTTATTTAGTTTAAACAAGGCCAATGTTCTAATAAATAATATAGCTACCTTTTGTGGTTAAAATTGTATTCCGTTGAAAAAATTAAATACTACCCTTCTGCTCTTATTCTTATCTGCAATAAGCCTAAAAGCTCAGTTTATTCAAAATTTACCTGATTTACAGGGAAAGCCCTTAATAGAAAAGTCCTATTCTGATGTATCAGGTACTGCATTTTTGTTTGACGATTGGTTAAAGGGGACAGTTGAACAAGGGAACAAGATTTCTTACAAGGATGTAGATTTAAAATACAGCCTCTATAAAGATGAGCTCTTTTTTAAAAACCCTAAGGATGGTTCGATGCTATCTTTTGTGTTACCTGTCAAAGCATTTTCCCTTGCTATTAAGGGTAAAACAGAAATTTATAGGAATGGTTTCCCTGCTGTTGATAATTTTAATACCAATTCATTCTATCAGGTATTATTTGATGGAGGAATTAAACTTCTATTCAAGAGCTACAAAACCTTGATAGAAGTAAAACCCTATAACGCTACGATTACCGAGAAGAAATTCGTTGATAACTCCGTCTATTATATATTGAAAGATAATGTGATGACGAAGTTTAAGCCTTCAAAGAAAGATTTTTTGGAAATATTTAATTCAAAAGCCAATGAAATTGATGCTTTTATTAAAAAAGAAAAAATAGATTTTAAGCAACAGCAAGATTTAACGAAGGTCTTTCAGTATTACAGTACACTATAATTCATACAACTATACTTCATCTGCTGGGCTTATAAAAAACGAATATGCATAACCTCTAACAAGCACAGATGATACTATTGAGTCCTAGGGACGCAATCCGCTTAGATAATTATCAGCTTTATTTATTGTTGCTTAGAAGAGACCCCTAAAAACTACTTATATATTGCACACCGGGCCGAAATGAACACCATATCAAGCAAGGAGCGGCATACTGACCAGCTTTAAAATTTTTTTCTAAACAAAAAACCCCCAGAACTCTACGTTTGGGGGCTTACTTGCGGTCCGGATGGGTACGAACACCGTCCCCAACACCGTTGCTATCGTTTGGACACATTTTCTATGTCGTCATGCTTAGGCGTTCAGTGTCCCCCGGCTGGCGGGGGAATTAAAGGGGGTGGATGAATCAATCCTCCCCGTAGCCCCTCCAAAGGGGCACAGCATAGCGCCTAAATCCCTGCTTAATATTAAATTTTGATACTCAGATCTCTGTTTAAAAAGATGTGTCCACACGATAGCAACAACGTTGGGGATGACAGGGCGGCATTCTAACCAGCTCCAAAAATTTCCTTCTAAACAAAAAACCCCCATAACTCTACGTTTGGGGGCTTGTTTGCGGACCGGACGGGACTCGAACCCGCGACCTCCGCCGTGACAGGGCGGCATTCTAACCAGCTGAACTACCGGTCCGTTTTATCTTTATATCTACCTTTCGGTTTTAACTCCTGATATTCAGGAAAGATACAATTTTATTTTCGTGCTTCGCACGTTACTATGTGATCCCGCTGGGATTCCCTGATTTTCATCAGGGTAAACTTCTCATCCCAGAGAAATTATTTCTCTCGTGCTACGCACGTATTTTGTGATCCCGCTGGGATTCGAACCCAGGACCACTACATTAAAAGTGTAATGCTCTACCAGCTGAGCTACGGAATCATCCTTTTTAGATCTTCGGAAACCGTTTTTCTTAAAAGTGAGGCAAATATACGGCAATAACCTATATAGTGCAAATAATAAAAAGCTTAATTTTCAAACTGAAGCTAAACTGCTAATATTCAATTAATAACAATGAATTTTAGTTGATCTGAAGCCTGTTTTCATATAAAAATCATCAGGCAACTGAGCCCTCCTTCATCTTCTCAGCGTTCTCTGCCAGCTGTAACTGATCGATTATTTCCTGAATATCTCCATTCATCACATTCGGAAGATTATAAATGGTTAAGCCAATCCGATGCTCCGTTACCCTTCCCTGTGGATAATTATAGGTACGGATCTTGGCCGAACGATCGCCGGTAGCAACCATTGTTTTACGCTTCTTAGAGGTCTCCTCCAGCATCTTGGCATGCTCCAGCTCATATACCCTGCTCCTGAGAACCGCAAATGCCTTATCAAAGTTCTTTAACTGTGACTTCTGATCCTGACATTGGGCAACAATTCCGGTAGGTAAGTGCGTTAACCGAACCGCAGAATAAGTGGTATTTACTGATTGTCCACCCGGACCTGAAGAGCAGAACAAATCCTTACGAACATCATTCATACTGATCTGCACATCAAACTCATCCGCCTCAGGTAAAACTACCACAGAGGCTGCTGAGGTATGCACACGTCCGGCAGTTTCAGTATCCGGAACACGCTGCACCCGATGTACCCCCGACTCATATTTCAATTGCCCATAAGCATCTTCACCTGTTACATTGAAAACAACCTCCTTATAACCACCGGCTGTTCCTTCGGTAACATCCACAACCTCCATACGCCAGCCCTTGCGTTCACAATAACGGGTGTACATCCTGTACAGGTCGCCGGCAAAAAGTGCAGCTTCATCACCTCCTGTTCCTCCACGGATCTCCACAATTGCATTCTTACTGTCTTCAGGATCTTTAGGTATGAGCATCACACGGATCTTTTCTTCCAGCTGCTCTTGTTGAGGAATCAGCTCATCCAGTTCCATCTTAGCCATTTCACGCAGTTCCTCATCCTTCTCATTCAAAAGAAGATCTTTATTCGACTCGATATTGCTGATTACATTGCTGTAAATCTTATACTCATCAACAATCTTCGTCAGATCCTTATACTCCTTATTGAGCTGGGCAAAACGCTTCATGTCGCCCATCGTTGCCGGGTTGCTTAACTCACGCTCAACTTCCTGCCAGCGCTCTTTTATATATTCTAGTTTTTGTAACATCCTGTTCTTTGAAAAGCTTATTGAAAGCTTAATTAAGATGCTTTTTTCAATAAGGCTACAAAAATACTGCTTTTTTGGAAATTTAGCTTAGGATAATCACAAGTGTCTAGGTAAATTGAAAATGTAAGACTAAAGATCCTATTACTACTCATAATTATTCTCTTTTCTTTTCCTGCAGCAGAAAAGAAACAAAATGCCGCCGCTGCACCTGATGCTATTAAAGTTAATGCTTTGGCTTGACATGTGCATACCGCACCAGCTGAGGCGGAAAAAACCGTTAACGGAGATTTTGTGCTTAGGCCAAAGCTTATGAACAGTCCTGTTGCTTTAGGTGAAAATAGTGCAGATTTTATGTCAGTGAAAGTGTTAAAGTTGATATTTTTCTGAAATGAGGAGACTTTACTTGTATTATAAACTTAAATAAATCCTTTACAACAAATAAGTGGCATTTTATGCTATTTAAATTTTTATCTTACGCTAGAAGAGGGATATTTAGCGATTTGATTTACTGATACTAGTCTTCACGTTTTTTAAAGTAGCGAAGCTCCAGATTCTCGCCATCAAAAACGGCATAAGAATTAAAGTTGATCCATTCACCCAGATTGATATATCGGCTTTCCCCCAGTTGTACATCAAGCGGTAAATGTCTGTGTCCAAATATCAGAAAATCATACCTCTCCTTAAGCAATAGATCTTTGGAATAAGTCACAAGCCACTCTTTATCGAGATCGGTAAACTCTTCTTTCTTATTATTCTGAAGCCGGCTTTGCATCGACCATTTTCTGGCAATTCCAACACCCAGATTTGGGTGGATTCGTGCAAAAAGCCATTGACAAAACCCGCTTCTGAAAATCTTTTTAAGGATTTTATATTTTGTATCCCCCGGACCAAGTCCGTCGCCATGATGCAAATAAAATTTCTTTCCGTTCCGCTCCAGAACCAACTCATCAGAAATAATCTGAATCCCCAGTTCTTTCACAAAATAATCGAACATCCACATATCATGATTGCCCTTAAACAGAGTGATTTTGATGCCCGAATCAGCAAGTTCAGCAAGCTTCCCCTGAAAACGGATAAATCCTTTTGGGATTACATCTGCATACTCAAACCAGAAATCAAATATATCACCGATCAGATAGATCTCAGCAGCATCTGTCCTGATCTCTTCCAGCCAGCTAACAACCAGATCTTCACGTTGACGGCTCAATGAATGATCGGGAACCCCAAAATGAAAGTCGGAGGCGAAATATATTTTGCTGGCTGACATAGTTTCAAAAGTACATAATTTTTATTCTCTGAAATCCTGTCTGCATCCCTTATTGAGAAAACAATTGACTGGCAACCACTTGAGTATGGTAAAAATAAAATTTACAATTGATTATGAAATAAGTCCGCCTTTGCGGCGGAAGGGCACTTACTTTTCCCTTCAGCTGGAAAAGTAAGTGCCGTATTTACGGCATTGTAAATCCACACTTAATCCTATCGGTGTAATCCGAGCCGTATCAATGGTAATGAGCAAATGAATGGATCTGCAACACTTCTCCGGATTACTTAGCTGTAGTGTTTTATGAAAGATAGTGCAAGGATTAAGTGCGCCTTTCCTACCAAATCCCGGAATGCCGATCCCTGCAATCAGCAATGACGGTAATTTATGAGCGGTTGTAAGCTCGGAGCACTGTCCCAAAACCGTTAATATCAGATTAACCTTTGCGAAGGACGATTCAATCCCCAGTGCCAGCAAAATCAAAAAAAAGCAGA
>CAZTRY010000115.1:0-9681 GCA_964616525.1 uncultured Sphingobacterium sp.
ATCAATGGAGTTAGAGCGATTCTTAACCGACCACTCACTCAATGGGAATATGGAACTCCAAAGAGCCGCATCATAAACATCCTGATCCACTGGCAAACCGTTACGAAGACAATCTATATTATGCCAATCCATTAAAAAGTCCATACCTCCATGCCCCCCGACCTGCTTAGCTAGTTCACCTACCTTTTTAACAATTGCAGGTTGGTATTTCTGTTCCAAAATCTTAAACTCCTCTTCAGAAATCCAGCCTTCATGACCTGTAGATATCTTACCCGGAAGCGGGTACTTCTGGGCAGTACCTTTGGTTCCGCTTATCAGATGTATTCTGGAATAAGGACGAGGAGAAGTAACATCATGCTGCAGCATGATTGTTTTGCCTTTATTTGTACGAATGGTTGTAGTATTCATATTGCCATTAAATGGCTTTCCAACGAACTGCTTGTAGACATCATCAGTAGCGGCCAGTTTCTTTGCAGTATCAGCCATCATGAAATCATTGCTGGAAACAGAAACCAGGTAATCCATTTTATCTCCTCGATTAATGTTCATCACCTGGCTTACCGGACCAAGACCATGTGTAGGGTACAAATTTCCTTGGCGGCTGGCATCCATTCTAAGTCGCCAGAAATCATAATATTTTTCTTTTGAGAAATCACCTGCCAACAGGTCATGTATATAGGCTCCTTCAGCATGAACGATCTCACCGAAAAATCCCTGGCGGGCCATATTCAGCGTAAGTAACTCGAAAAAGTCATAGCAACAATTTTCTAGTATCATACAATGCTTTTTGTTTCGCTCAGAGCTTTCTACAAGTTGCCAGCACTCCTCAATTGTAGTTGCGGCCGGTATCTCGGTACAGGCATGTTTTCCATGGTCCATTGCATAGATAGCCATTGGCGCATGCAATGCCCATGGTGTTGCAATATAAACCAGGTCGATATCATCCCGTTCACAGACCTTTTTCCAGGCTTCCGGATTTCCGGTAACTAACTCGGGTTTCTGTCCGGATGCTTCAATACGCTTAAATGCCGCATTTGCCTTTTCAGGACGCAGATCACAAATTACTTTAATCTCAACACCACCAATCTTACTCATACGCTGCACAGCACCGGAGCCCCGGTTTCCTGTACCTATAAAAGCAATCCGAACTGTTTCGAGCTTTGGTGCAGCATAGCCTGACATATTAAACTTCTGAGGTCGGTTCAGAAAATCAGATGAATCAAGATTTTCATTCCTATCGGATGCAAAAGCAGGTAAACTGCTTAGCATTGTCGCCCCGGCAACAGCAGGCACGGCGAGTTTAATAAAGTCTCTGCGATTATTTTTCATTCGTTTAATTTTAATATTATATGGTGATTTTGCGATTGTGATTTAAATCTCCTTCCCCTGAGGGATTCGGCAAAATCATGCTGGTTTCATTCTTTCTGATGTTAACCTAACATGAGGAGAAATTTAAGAAGAATTTCTATTGCATTGGCAGAAAATCCCTAATAAAATATTAATAGTGTAAATAACTTGATAAAAATTGTAATTTAATATCACAAACAATTAAGGCACAAGAAATGAAAAAGCAAACCGGCGAAGAATCTGTTAAACCACAACGACTTCTATCCATTGATGCCCTTCGGGGATTTGATATGCTGCTGATTTCGGGTGGCGGAACATTTCTGGTTCTTCTTGAGAACAATACCGGCTTAGCCTGGATCGACTGGATTGCAGGCCAGCTGAAGCATCCTGCATGGAATGGCTTCACATTTTATGATTTTATTTTCCCGCTTTTCCTCTTCATAGCCGGAGTATCAATGGCATTTTCACTGAATAAAGGGATAGCCACGGGCCTGTCTAAGGCTGAATTGTACAAAAAGGCATTCTGGAGAATGCTCATTTTAGTTATTCTTGGAATTCTGGATAAAAATCAGCCTGTTACATTTTTTGAACCCAGCCAGATCAGGGTTGCGAGCGTATTGGGCAGAATTGGTGTTGCCGGTTTTTTTGCATGTCTGTTGTATTTGAACTTCTCACGTCTTCACAGAATATTCTGGGTGGCCGGAATTCTGCTGCTATATTATGCAGCCTTATTCCTTATTCCGGTTCCTGGCTATGGTGCAGGAAATTTAAGTATGGAGGGTAATCTTGTTGGTTGGATTGACCGGAATTTCCTTCCCGGAAGGCTCCTGCAAAAAATTTATGATGAAAATGGGCTCATCACGCAGTTACCTGCTCTATGCTTAACTGTTATGGGCTCCCTTGCCGGTGATGTACTCCGTTCAGATAGAAGGGAAGGAAAAAAATTGCAGATTTTAATTATGGCAGGTATAGCAGGGATTGGGATCGGACTCTTTTGGGGATTACATTTCCCTATTAACAAGCACCTCTGGTCAAGTTCTTTCATCATGCTCACTTCAGGAATGGCCTTTCTAATACTCAGCCTTTTCTACTATGTAATCGATGTATTGAAATTCCAAAGCTGGGCTTTCTTTTTCCAGGTTATAGGGATGAATTCATTAACTATTTATCTGGCCTATCATTTTATTGATTTTGAACACACCTCCCATGCACTTTTCGCAGGATTGTATGCACCATTACCCGAACAGTTTCATGACGCACTTGAAGCACTCGGAGCCTTAATCCTTGTATGGTCAATGATCTATTTCCTGTACAGGAAGAAGATTTTTATTAAGATTTAAGTTATAAGGGATAGGTTTTAGGTTGTAAGTTTTAAGTTTTAGATTCTGCTTATCATTTACTGTTCTACACCTTATTAAATTTTGAGCATGCGCAAACATGTTGCTTGTGGGTAATAATTCCCCTAATCGACAACTAAAGAAATTGTGTCATTGACAAATTACCCCTCATTTGCGTCAGAAGTTGGGATCCGAATGCTATCGGGTGACGAAATCAACTTTCGAAACACCCTGGTGATTTCGAAGTCGCTTCCCTATTTGCTAATTTGCTAATTTTCAAATTTGCTAATTCGATGAATATCGGATCTCCCTGATTGACAAATAGGCAAATTATCTCATTGACAATTTTGCAACCCGATTGCTATCGGTTAGACAAATCCCTTGCCCAGATGTGACTTACGAAATCGACTTTAATATCGCTTAATTGATTTCGTAAGTGCAAATTATGCTTTGAGCCACTGATCAAACCAATCAAAAGCTTCCTTTTGCATATCCTTGTCAAACTTATGCGGTCCGGGATAGAAAGAACATTTATACTTATCCTCTGCTTTTGCCTTTGTATAGACTTCTTTCAGAATCTTATCGGCATTCTGCATTTCCGGCAAGGTATATAATTCATCTTCTGAATCGTTTAACACCAGTGTCGGAAGCGGAGCCCTCAATCCAAGAATCTCCGGAAAGTCCATTTCCTTAGGCAGGACCGGAACATAGGTCATCCAGGTATGTGTAAAGGACTTATTGAGTATCAAATCCTTCCAGGTTGTCATGAAACCAACACAGACTGCACATTTTATCCTTGAATCCAAACCGCCCATAAATACAGTACGCATACCCCCTCCTGACAATCCTGCACATCCGATCTGATCAGGATTGACATCTTTTCGGGCACATAATACATCCAGGGCTTTCTGATCTTCGGCAAAAAATACACCAGGCCAGGTAGTGCCGGCACAAAAAAGAGACTTAGCCATAATATGCTCATGATCAGATGCCCAGCTATTATACGCTTTAATGTTCTCTGAATTTTCTGAATCCTTATCACTCAAACCCTTACGCATATTTGCAGGAAGATCCTGCATCATCACCCTGCGACTGGCAAAAGGGAATGCATCGGATACTAAAACAACGTAACCCCGCTTAGCAATTTCATTCGCCCATGCCATACCACTATAATAATGCTTCTGATGCTCAACCATGTCCGGATGCTGCTTGTCGGATGTTTTGGTGATTTTTCTGGTTCCGAAGTATTTATTAGCCCCATGATCATGAAAGGCCAGAATTCCCGGTAATGCTCCCTTTGCATTGACAGGCTTTAACAAAATTGCTTCTGTAGGTCGACCATAAGGCAACTGCCAGCTGAGCTCTTCAATATGGAGGCCATCATACTCATATTGTTTCTTGACAGTAACTACAGGTGTTCCTCCAATATCAGGAATTCCCAGGCGATCATTAATCCGCTCTTTTGCAGCACTACGCCAGGTATCAAGATTATCCCATTTTGAATTTCTGAAAGAGTAAGCAGGCACCTTATTCTCCATCAAAGAATTTGCCCAGGGACCATATAAACCGATAATGCTTTGCTTTGCTGGATCAAATGTATTGTCGACAGGTACAGCTGCAGATCCATCAGCCGAAGGTTCATTACAGGCATTCAGACTGACTAACATTCCGGTCCCAATCATACCGATTCCGGCAGCACCGGCTACTTTCAAAAAATCTCTACGGTTTTTTTTCATATATCTTGTTTTGATTTTTAAGAGTGATGAATTTACCCTGATTTAATCATTACTACCCTGTAGGTTTTGGCAAAATCATGATGCATTCATCTGTTTATTTATTTTAATCCAACCCGCACCTGCGGGATTAAAATTAAATTATAAAACAAGATAAGAGATTTTTTAAATAGAGTGCAATGAAGAGGGAACGTTTTATACTAAATTCAGCAACTGTTTATCAGTTGTCTGTTGTCTGAGAGACTCTTCGTCGCCGCATAATTTCAGTTGCCCGATAGCTATGGGGTTGAAAAACCGGATGGCTTCTCTGGATGACAGTAATTAAAAATATGCTCGGTACTGATTGACAAATAGACAAATCATCTCATCGACAAATTACCCCAATTTGCTAATTCTTCAACAAGCCAAGCAAGTACTCCCCATATCCGCTTTTCATCAGAGGCTCTGCAACTTTCTTTAGCTGTTCAGAATCGATAAAGCCCATTTGAAAGGCAATCTCCTCGATACAACCGATCTTTAATCCCTGGCGCTCTTCAATGACCTGCACGAACTGACCAGCCTGCATCAGAGAATTGAATGTGCCTGTATCCAACCAGGCGGTACCCCGGCTTAAAACTCCAACTTTCAGTTTTCCCTGTTTTAAATATTCGCGGTTTACATCTGTTATTTCATACTCACCCCTGGAGGAAGGCTTTATGTTCTTTGCAATTTTAACTACAGAATTATTGTAAAAATATAATCCGGGTACAGCGTAATTAGATTTTGGTATTAATGGCTTCTCTTCAATTGAAAGTGCATTAAAGTCCTTATCAAACTCAACTACACCATACCGTTCAGGATCAGAAACCTGGTAGGCAAACACAATACCGCCCTCTGGATTCTGAATGGATGGTAAAAGGTTTGTGATCGAATCACCATGAAAAATATTATCCCCCAGTATAAGTGCAATATCATCATCTCCAATGAAATTTTCACCAATCACAAAAGCCTGAGCAAGTCCGTTGGGCACCTTCTGTTCTGCATAGGAAAATTTACAACCTATCCGGCCTCCATCGCCCAAAAGTTTCTCAAAATTAGGAAGATCATGCGGAGTTGAAATGATCAGAATCTCACGTATTCCTGCCTGCATTAGGGTAGAGAGGGGATAATAAATCATTGGTTTATCATAAACCGGCATCAATTGCTTACTTACCGCCAAAGTAAGCGGATGCAACCTGGTACCTGACCCTCCTGCGAGTATAATTCCTTTCATTGCTTATTAATAAATGTTATCGGTTGTCTGTTGTTAGTTATCAGTGAATTACTGCATCATCTAATATTTGATAATAGACGGAAAGCTAATTGTCCACTGTCAATTGTCAACTATCAATTAAATTAGAATACCTGCTCCCCTGTCAATCTAAGGTCGCCGGTAGATTGTACAATTTCATAGTAGGAAAAATCTTCATTTGCCCAAAAACTGGTGCCATAAAGTACATTCTGATTGGAAGTGATACTGACCAGCTTGTTGGAATAAAAACGGCTTTTGGTTTCATCCCAGATCAGTTCATCAGATTTGAATGTCTCTCCTTTAATATTGGTTGCAACAACATTCCGCTTTAGTTCAACAATATTTTCACGTTCCCGGCGTATTGCATAATCTGCCTTAACCCTGCTTGATTCCTGTTGGTTCTGATCATAAAAAATTACAGTTACACCCTTATTCATTTCAATATAAGGCTTCTCTGTTTTAAAATTAAGTAATTCGGGAGTAATAAGTTTGGCCTTTACAATGGCCGAGTCGCTATAAATAATTTCTACACCTGTAGACTTATCAACGGGAACAGACAATTTTTTAGCGGATATCTGTTCAACCTTACGCAAATCGTTCTCACAGGCAAAGAGCATACTGATTCCTACAAAATAAACAGCACCGTATATGCAGCGCCGCAATTTCATAGCTTAATCAATATATGTTTTCTGGAACCACTTGTCATTCAGTGTAAAACCAAGGTGTATATTTACATAACGGTCGCGAACCAGGTTATTTTTTTCGGTACCGCGCTGCCCAATTTCAGCAGCAAGATTTATCTTATAGAAACTTGACCGGTTACGAGGTAAAGGGAAACCAAAGCCAAAATTAAGAGCATATTGGTTGATATCATTATTCCCAATCTTAACAAATGTTTTATCATATTTAACCCCCAAACGGTAATCCATCAGCTTAAAATAGCTACTTACTGAATTTGGATCTGGTGTAAACTGTCCACCCACGATAACACCATAACTATCATTCAAACCCGGATTAGTAGTACCTTCCCGATAATCTGACCATCTGCTATAAGTGACATCAGCTCCAAACAGCCATGAATTGGTCTTTTCAAAAGCAAAACCTACGGCATGTGTTAATGGCATGGTAATTTTAGTCTTGGCACCCTCAGCGAAATAGGTACTATCTGCTGCTGCGAGCTCCTCCAATTCTACGTCCTTCCTGTATCGGGTGGTAACAATATTATTTTTGGAATTCAGGCTATGACCGGAATTTCCTGAATAACCAAGAATGAATTTTGTTTTGCTGTTAATCTCACCAGTGTACTGCAATGCATAATCGTAGCTTAAACCACCTACAGAATTGCTGTATTGTGTGCGGGAATTAAAAGCTGTCGTGGCTTCATTAACAAACTCAAAGGCTCTGGTTTGTTTAAGACTACCGAAAAGATATGCAAAGTTAAAGCCTAAACTCAAATTTTTATTGATCTTAAATCCATAACCTAAATATGCCTTTGACATTCCACCTTCTCCACCATAAACATAATTTACCTTACTTGTGTCAACAAGACCTGCATTCATGTACTGATAACCTAAATCACTATAAGGAACAAGTCCGAAACTTACTGCAGAAAATTTATTCACCGGCACACCAAAAGTAATATGGCTGAGTGTAGAATTAAACTGGCGTTGTCCGGAGACTCCTCCCTTACTTAACTGGCGAATATCCATCGAAGCTCCAACATCAAAGGTGGTCAGCTCAAGGGTTGAATAGGATGCAGGGTTTGCCAGATTAATATTATCATACAATCCCGGTTTACGAATACCCATACTTAAACCACCCATAGCCCTGTTCTGAGGCAATAATGAACCACTAAGATCACCCAGTCCAAACTGTGAATATGGAGAAGAAGAAGTTACCTGTGCTGTTGCAGAGAAACTTGTCGCAAGTAAAAAAAGTAAGAATATATTTTTTAATATTTTAGTCATTGTTGTTCGATAACTTCATTTAAACCAATTAATACCAAATCGGGCTCGGTTTTTAAAGTGTGGGCAAAGATGCTATTTTTAAGCCTAGTATCAAAAAAAATCGCATCCCCTCCACATAGTATAACCTGTAATTCGGGATATCTGGACCTGTATATCTCAATCATCCCTCTTAGCTCCTCAGTACAGCCATTCAATACTCCTGAAAGCATAGCAGATTGGGTATCGTATCCCCGCCAGTCCGAATAATCAGAGAATTCAACCTCAGGCAATCTTCCTGTAAACTTATGCATTGCCTTTAATCTCATTTTCAAGCCTGGAGAAATACTCCCTCCCTCATAAATTCCTGCTCCATCAACTGCATCGTAGGTAATACATGTACCTGCATCAATAACCAGACAGTTGGTATCCGGGAAAAGTGATTTGGCGCCAATTACACCTGCAAATCTATCCAGACCCAAAGTTTCAGGGCTCTTGTACTTATTAATAACTCCTGCTTTTACACTTGATGAGAACCGTATGTATTTTGTCCTATCCTTCAGAATATCTTCAAGCTTGCTGATCTCATCATTGACGGATGAAATTATACTATGAGTAATCTTATGATTTTCGAGCAAAAGGTTCAATTGCGCTGTATCCAGTCTATCAATCGTGCCAGATTCTTCAAGTTTACCTTTGTAAAAGGTAGCAAACTTTGTTCGCGAATTGCCAATATCAATAACCAGATGCGCCATTTAATGCTCTAAAAAAACCAATAATAGCCTTATGGCAGACTTTGCCTGGCTGCAGTTCTGCGTCATAGGCTTGAGCATTCCCGAAGAAAATTACTAAAGTGCATTGCATTACACAAAGCTATTTAATTTTTGAAACTGACAGGATCAAATTCTGTTAAAAAAGGTTAAAACAATGTATCTGTCAGAATAGCTGGAAGTAAATAATACAGCAAATTAAAACAAAATACAAGCCCTCATACAACCAGCGCCGACCTGCATGGAGAAAATAGTAAGCCATCAAAGCTGAAGCCGGAGGTACACAGAACAAAAAATGATATAAAACCAAATTCTGTTTTAAATAAAAGGAAATAAGTCCGATGAAGAACATTAAGAATAAGAGCTGGAACGACTTTCTAAGTTGAACCACACTTCTGAAAAAGTTCTGCTGTAACTGAAAAAAGCCAAGGATTAATATAATTACTACAGGTATCAATACCAGAGAATCATATAAATTGATACGAAGATTGGTTGGGAATTTTGTTGTCAGCGGCAACCAGATACTATAAAATTTGTCCAGGGAATCATTCCAGAAATAATATACTGCCAAGAAGAAAAATATGGTAATAAAGCCCGAAATTACTGCAAACCACTCTCTCCAGTTAAAGGGCCTGAAAATTACAAGACTTATCCATATGAGAGGGAGCATGGATATAAACGGGAAATAGATTAGGGTTCCTAAAGCAACAATCATTCCCAGATCATACATTACTGACCTGACCTCATCCCTTTTATAGATACTAAGAAATTTGTCGATCATCCATAATATCATAAAATTACATATCAATGCAGGGCTTAAAAGAAGAAAAGGGCTAAGTAAGCTCCCAGCAGTAACATACATTAATGCAGGCAAAAAAGTAGGCTTCCCAAGCAGCCCGTATGAATTAATGATTCTGTTAAATATTAATGCCTGAATAATCAAAATGATTTGCGCAACCAGGACATTTGCGAGGGGACCAAATGCACTTTCAATTGGTGCATTAATCAGCAACCTTGCGAAAGGCTCCATAAATTCGAAGCTGATCTCATCCGGTAGATGAATGAATATTCCAACCCTTAAGAAAGTGGCTATCCCAATTAAAAGGATAATATTCAAAGGATTGATGCTTCTGAACTGCTTAATCATTTTAGTAGTTAGTAGTTAGTACATAGTATTTAGTACAGAACTATATGAGCAAAATATATTAATTTGTACCTGCATTTTCTCAACTCTCAACTCTCAACTCTCAACTCTCAACTCTCAACTCTCAACTCTCAACT
>CAZTRY010000116.1:0-9642 GCA_964616525.1 uncultured Sphingobacterium sp.
AAATTGACAAAACTAATCGTCTCAGCATTAATCAGAATTTAAAATTGTGCAATTATACAAAATATGAAACTATTTCATTCTTGTTCCGGATGTAGAACAAGTGGTTTTTTTCCATAAAGAACGATTCAGGTTGCAGTTTTTGTATGTCCCGGATCAATATTTCATCAAGTAATATGGTATCATCCTGATAAACAAGCAGTCTCTGTTGAATATTATTATGGTTTTTTTCATGAAAACTAATGATTTTTAGGTCACGAACATCTAATACCGACAGATCTCCAATTATTTTTTCCCTTGAAATAAAATCTGGAATTAAAAATTGATTATTAAATTCCGGAAGTAATATGGATGCCTTGGATTGATCTGTTTGAAGGCAATCAGTTATACTTTCACCTTTAAGATGACTTATCCAGGAGAGTCTTCTTGGATTAATTCTGGGATCATAAACCTGTAGACCATCATCGTTTACACTGTTTAAGGATAAATTGTAATGCTCCCATAATACCTGATTATCCTGAAAATTTACAGAAATTATACCTTTACTTTCCGGACTACCGACATCATTAAAAGCAGTAATAATGAGATTATTCTCTGTCACATAAGCCAGATTGAGGTTCCACAAGTCTTTAAAAGCCTTTTCTTTCAGACTGATTTCACCTGTCCTGTAATTTATTACACTGAATGATGTCTTTTTTGATTCAAAAGTCCGGCTTTCGATTGCAATCAGATTATATTTTTCATTCACTTCAACCTTCCAGATAATACCCTCGAACTTTTCTGAAAAAATTGGACTTAATTTATTTGGATTCAAGGTCAAGGCAAACAAAATTTATTGATTTTAAACCCATTGGGTTAAGACAGTACAAAAGTACGCTAAAACATTCGGGCATGAAAATGCTTATCATACCAGTCAATAAACATAATAGCTGATAAAATCAAAGGAATAATTCTGTAAAAAAGTAAACTAAAGTCTAAAGCTCAGCAATTGCATGATCTACTTGCCAACTACCAAACTCAGGCCAAAAATGAGAAGATTATTAAAGAAAATAAAAGGACAACTTTCGATATGAAAATTGCCCTTTTTTATGCTCAGGTTTTTTTACTGGGATTATCAAAATTTAATCCCCTTTCTTTATATACAGGTTCAATTTGTTAGAATCTGCTTCCTATTGTCAGGAACACATTATTCCTGCTGTTTTTTATGTTAGCTATTGAACCAGGGATACTATTCAAAGCATATGGCCACCTCTCTGAATTAGAGCTTATCTTTTGGTAGGTCAAATCAATATAATAATTATTAATCCGGTATCCGAGGCCACCGCTATAGGTATTTATCTTAAAACTTTTATTGTCAGTTGCAATATAAGGATCACCCTGTGAACCATATCCGGCTCTTAACATCAGTTTATCAATTTTGTATTCAGCACCCAACCTGAAGTTTATCGCATCAGTATATTTTGACAATACAGCTTTATTATTGTCGGAAATAACCTGGATATCACCTGAGTTTGCTTGTGCAAAATTTATTGTTGAATAATCAATGTAATCGATATCGGCAGAAATAAATCCTTTATCCTTAAAGAAATAAGAAATACCTGTACTGACTTTTAGTGGAGTTCTCAATTTATAGGTAAAATCATAGTATTCATCATCATTTACAAACTGGGAATCGACTCTGTTTTTACCATATTTTGTGTCAAGTCCTTCAGAATAGCTATCGTCTATGGTATACCAGGTTGGACTTTCTATGGCAGCTCCTAAACGAATATTTGGTATAGGCCTGTAAATTGCGCCAATCTTGCCATTAATTCCTGATCCCTGAGTTAGCTGTGATTGACGAAAGGAGAGTTCATAATCATTGTTTTCGGTCACATTAAACCCTTTTTCTTTATAAATATCACTGGTATTGTAATTTATATTTGCAATTCCAATGCTGGCGCCGATATAAAACTGGTTGCTATAATTTGCACCAAAACTGAAATTTACTTCAGACTGCCGACCAAATCTGAGATCATTTTTTGTCTGAACATTATTAACCTCTGTTTCAGGGAAATAATATCCGCCCGGATTGTCATAGCCTATCAAGTAATTATCGTAGGCCATTCTTTCCAATGAGCCGGATGTTAGCGTATTGGGCGCTCCGTAAATATTAGTTGCAGATTCTGCAAAATAATCAGCGATTGAATTTTTGGGATTTGTGCCTGAATACCCAATACTATTATCGAATCCCTGTGTTTGATTGTATGCCAAACCAAAATTAAAACTTAACCAACCCTGGTCCATCTTTGCACCTTTGGGCTTTGCTGCACGGGTATGAAACACAACAGCAGCATTTGCCAGCCCAAGTTTATCTCCTCTTGCAATCGTTTGCTTCCCAAGATAGTTTGAACTGTTATTGTAAGCATTAAATTCAGGGGTAATGCTCAATTCAGATCTGGTAAAAAATCCTATTCCGGCAGGGTTTCCTCCAACAGAACTTAAATCTCCACCTACACCGGCTTGTGCACCGATAGCTTTAAATCTGGCAGTGCTTCCCCATTGTGATCTTGAAAACCGTAATGCATCCTCCGAATACTGGGCACGCAACTCCCCTGTAGCAGCCACTATGACTGCCATAGAGAATAAAACTCTTAATTTCATAAAGTATCTTTCTTAATTTCCTCTTGATGGACGCGGACCATTGCTGCTGCCTCCACCATTATTATTGGATGGTTGTGAACTTCTTGAACCTGAACCATTATCCTGTCGCGGTGCAGTGTAAATCCGCTCAGGCTGAGTCGTTCTTGCCGGCGGACTCTGACTTACACGGTCAGGTCGAACCCCTGGCTGATTGCGGGCTGGAGTACTGCCTGGCTGAGCTCCATATCGTTCAGCTCTTCCACGTGATTGAATGATGTTTCCACTGTTATCCCTGATGATTGTTCCCGGCGAACCAATAACAGCACCTCTTTCCATAGGGATATTGTCTACTGCACGGCTTGGACGTGCCCGGTAGTTCGGACTGGTAAATGCCGGGCTACTGTAAATACCACTGTAATATCCGCGATTGTAGTTACCCCAACCAAATCCATAAGAATTATACGGATTGTAATAGGAATATGGACCCCAGAAATTAGAGCCATAATTATATCCATAGTATCTCCATGGGTTATAGCTATAAAATCCGCTGTTAATTCCAATCCCAATATTTATACCCGGAGAGCCGTAATAACTATATGGAAAGTAGGATGGACTGAAAAAAGGATCGTAGTTATAACCATAGATACTATTATAATAGCTCAATGAAGGGTGATATCCTCTGAATCGGTTAATACGGGAAGTATAATCTGTATAACCATAGTTACTATAAGTATCCCCATATAATTCTTCTTCAGTAACGTAATCAGAAGATGGCTTTTCTTCCCGAACAGTCTGTTCAGCAACAACTATTTCCTTTGCTCTGGCATTGGAGTAGTAAACATCATCCTCAGGAACTGTAGTTTGAGCAGTTTTGGTGCTCATACAGGAAGAAAGACTTATTGCAATAACTATAAATGCATGTAATGCTGAAAAATAAAAGATTTTCTTTAACATGGCCGTAATATTTAAATGATAACGTTTAATATACAGACGAGATTATATCTCTGTTGGTTGCATTTCAAAATATTATAATTCATCGTCTAGTTTTATAACTTTGTCTAAAGTTTAAATTGTATAAATATACGTAATTTTTTGAGAGCTAAATAAGATGAGTAAGGGTTTAACCAGTAGAGAAGAGGACTATTCACAGTGGTATAATGAGTTAGTGGGAAAGGCAGATATGGCCGAACATTCTGCAGTGCGGGGTTGTATGGTCATAAAACCCTATGGCTATGCGATTTGGGAAAATATGCAGGCAGCTCTTGATAAAATGTTTAAGGAAACAGGTCACAGTAATGCCTATTTTCCATTATTCATCCCAAAGTCATTTTTTTCTAAGGAAGCATCCCATGTTGAAGGTTTTGCAACCGAATGTGCAGTGGTTACTCATTATCGCTTGAAAAATGATGGTAATGGAAACATTATTGTTGATGAGGATGCTAAACTTGAAGAGGAACTGATTGTCAGGCCAACTTCCGAGACAATAATATGGAATACCTATAAAGGCTGGATACAATCTTACAGGGATTTACCTATTTTGGTTAACCAGTGGGCTAATGTGGTTCGTTGGGAAATGCGCACCAGACTATTTCTCCGCACCGCTGAATTTCTGTGGCAGGAAGGTCATACCGCACATGCAACATCTCAGGAGGCTATCGAAGAAACTGAGCGCATGCTGGATGTGTATGCAGATTTTGCAGAGAACTGGATGGCAGTTCCTGTAATCAGAGGTAAAAAGACAGCAAATGAACGGTTTGCAGGTGCATTGGACACCTATTGCATTGAAGCTTTGATGCAGGATGGAAAGGCTTTACAGGCAGGAACCTCGCACTTTTTAGGGCAGAATTTTGCCAAAGCTTTTGATGTAAAGTTTACAAGTAAAGAAGGAAAACTGGATTATGTATGGGCAACTTCTTGGGGAGTTTCAACCCGACTTATTGGGGCTCTGATCATGGCACATTCTGATGATTCAGGATTGGTTTTGCCTCCAAAACTGGCTCCAATTCAGGTAGTTATTGTCCCAATCTACCGTTCCGATGAAGAACTTGAAAAAATATCTGAACTTGCGAAAGCTCTAACAAAAGAACTTAAACAAAAAAACATATCTGTAAAATACGACGACCGGGATACACTTCGCCCGGGTTTTAAATTTGCAGAGTATGAAATGAAAGGGGTTCCGGTTCGTTTGGCAATTGGAGGTCGTGATCTTGAAAATGGAACCATAGAGATCGCAAGGCGAGATACCAAAGAGAAACAGACAATTTCAAGGGAAGGTATTGCTGATCATATCGAAAATTTGTTAACTGATATTCAACAGAACATATATAACAAGGCGCTTAAATTCAGGGATGAAAATACCCGGGAGGCCAACTCATACGATGAATTTAAAGAGCTCCTGGATACTAAAGCAGGATTTATCTCAGCCCATTGGGATGGTACTTCTGAAACTGAAAAGCGAATAAAAGACGAAACCAAGGCTACTATTCGTTGTATTCCTTTGAATAATAAACAAGAGGACGGAACATGTATTGTGACCGGAAAGCCTTCAACTCAAAGGGTATTATTTGCCAGAGCATATTAAAATTGAAAAATGGAAGAAGTTGAATCTTATGATCATATTTTAAGACTGCTGGAGAATAAAGCTTCAGTAAAGCAGCAAATTTTCAAGACTACATCTTCTGTTTTTAATCAGTTTAAAGTAGTGCTTCAGGAGATTTGCCTGGATATGCAGAGCGACTTTTCCAAAATTGATCAGAATGTTGAAATCAGCTATTCAGACAGAGGGGACTTTGAAGCACAACTTAAGTTTTCGGGGGATGTATTGGTTTTATCCATGCACAGCAATGTTTTCAGTTTTCCGCCTGAACATGAGATCAATAAACTGAAATACGTGCAGGAAGACCCTTCCAGAAAGTACTGTGGGATTATTCACATTCATAATTTTCTTGCCGACTCTTTAAAGTATAACCGAAGTTCTGATATCGGTTATCTGATAGGCAGGATATTTATTAACAAGGAGGAACATTTCTTTGTAGACGGTCAGAGTCAGCTTGGTTTTCTTTTTAACTCCTTCTGGAAAGGAAAACTTAAAAAGGAGCAGATAAGAAAGATCCTCGAACTCGCAATTATTTATTGTATGGATTTTGACCTGCTTACTCCGCCTTTTGAAACCGTCAGGCAAATCTCACTTGAGGAAAAACAATACATGGGTTCAAATTCCGGATATCCTACCGGCAAGCGTATGGGATATAAGTTTAAGCAAGAACTCGATACTCAGCTAATGCCAGTAAATAAGAGGAAATAGCCGGCTCTGTACTTTAATTATTCAGTGCTAAATCCGCAGCATTTGTAATGTGCTGCATTTTTTAAAATTATCTCTATGAAATTCGGAACCAAAGCAATACATGCTGGTCAGGAACCAGATCCAAGCACCGGGGCAATAATGACCCCAATATATCAGACCTCTACCTACTGGCAGAAATCGCCTGGTGACAATAAGGGATTTGAATATTCCAGAGGTACAAATCCAACACGTAAAGCTTTGGAATCATGTCTGGCGGCACTTGAAAATGCAAAACACGGACTGGCTTTTTCCAGCGGAATGGGAGCTACCGACGCTGTCATGAAGCTTTTAAGTCCGGGAGATGAGGTGATTACCGGCGATGACCTTTATGGAGGCTCTTATCGCATATTCACAAAGATTTTTTCCAATTATGGCATCAAATTTCATTTCATTAATATGAATGATGCACAGAATGTGAAACAATATATAAACCAAAATACCAAACTGATCTGGATTGAAACACCTACCAATCCAACTATGCAAATTGTTGATATCGAGGCTGTTTCAGAAATTGCAAAGGAAAACAATATATTACTGGCAGTCGACAATACCTTCGCATCACCTTATCTTCAGAATCCGATTGATCTGGGAGCTGATATTGTCATGCATTCGGTTACAAAATACCTTGGAGGTCACTCGGATGTTGTTATGGGTGCATTAATGCTGAATGATGATGAACTGTATAAGCGTCTATGGTTCATTTATAATGCCTGCGGTGCAACACCCGGACCGATGGATAGCTTTCTTGTTCTAAGAGGACTGAAAACCCTTCATCTTCGAATGAAAGCGCACTGTGAGAATGGACGACAGATTGCAGCATTTTTGAAATCCCACCCAAGAGTTGATAAAATATATTGGCCCGGATTTACAGATCACCCAAACCATGGTATTGCAAAAAAGCAAATGCGTGATTTCGGCGGCATGATTTCTATAACATTGAAAGGTGCTGATTTGCAAGAGACGTTTAGAGTAGCTTCCTCATTTAAGGTTTTTTCATTAGCTGAATCATTAGGTGGAGTTGAATCATTGATTAATCACCCTGTCTCAATGACCCATGGCTCCATTCCAAAAGCTGAACGGGATAAAGTAGGTGTAACAGATAATCTTTTGCGTTTAAGTGTGGGAGTGGAGGATATAGAGGATTTGCTTGATGATTTGAAACAAGCTTTATCCTGATTGAAACAAGTCGAATGACAGATTTCCCAACTTCATTTCAAGCGCATAATGAACTGAAAGATTTTCTCGATGTCAAATTTGATCAGTATAACCGGCCTGATTTTATTGAAAATGACCCAATCTGTATTCCTCATTTGTTTACTAAAAGGCAGGATATCGAAATCATGGGTTTTTGGGCATCAATTCTGGCCTGGGGACAGAGAAAAACGATTATTAATAAGTGTAAAGAACTCATTGTGCTGATGGATGGTTCGCCCTATGATTTTATTTTAAATCATCAGGAGACCGATCTGAAGCGTTTTGCTGATTTTAAGCACCGGACCTTTAACGATACGGATACCCTGTATTTTATAGAGTTTTTTAAAAATCACTATTTAAAATCTGATACACTGGAATCAGCTTTTAGTGTAATCAGGCCTAATATTTTCCGTCAAGAATTTATGGAAGAGGAGAAGTATTCTTCAGAATCTATTGAATCTGCTTCTGCACCATGTTACTTGAGCGAGTTGACAAGCAAAAATCCCGAATCGGTTACAGAAAATGCTTTGAATTCATTCAGATCCTATTTTTTTTCTTTGCCGGATTTTCCGATGCGTACTAAAAAGCATATCAGTTCTCCTTCGCAAAAATCAACATGCAAAAGATTGAATATGTTTCTGCGATGGATGGTGCGAAAGGATGATCGTGGTGTGGATTTCGGACTTTGGAACAGCATTAAACCTTCAGAGCTGATTTGTCCGACAGATCTGCATGTTGAACGGGTAGCAAGAAAATTAAAACTCATCAGCCGGAAACAGGTTGATTGGCAAACTGCAATAGAATTAACCCAAAACCTCCGTGAATTTGATCCTACCGACCCTGTCAAATATGATTTTGCATTATTTGGTTTAGGAATTGAGGAACAATTTCAGAACAGGATGGTCTGAACAGGGTATTCAGTCCTCAGCTTTATCAACTTCTTTTTTCCTCAATTTTAATTTAGGGAATTTGATTGGTTTTTTATGTATTACATCATCCCCAAGAAGAATTCCCCAGGGCTTGAACATTTCCGAACGATCAAAAATCACTTTTAATATCGCGATCATTGGGAGGGCAAGAAACATTCCGGTAAATCCTGCCAGACTTCCTGAAATAAATACCCCTAATATCGCAGCAAAAGCATTAATTCTAACTTTAGAACCAACAATTCTAGGCATTAGAATGTTATTATCAAGAAACTGAACTACTGCAATAACGCCAAGGACAATAAATACAGGAAGTATTTCCTGTGAATTAGTTAGTGTGAGAAGTACACCTATAATGTTTCCAATCAATGCACCTATGTATGGAATCAGGTTTAATATTGCAAAGATCACACCTATTAAAAGCGCGTGCTTTATGCCAAAAAGAAATAACAATCCACCTAAGAGTAAGATGATATAACTGATCTGTATCATGAGACCAATCAGATACCCTTTAATAATACCTTCAGTTTCTTTCATTACTTCCTCAACTTTTTTATGCTCCGATTTTTCAAACCAAACGAAAACAAAACGAATCAGCAGACCTTTATAAGAAAGGAATAAATAGATGTATATGGGTACCAGACCAATATAAATTAAAACAGAGGTGATGGAGTTTGCGGTACGGCTCAGTATTGCTCCTGCATTTGATAGAACTTTATTGCTTTGTTCATTGATAAAATTTAACTGCTCAGGAGTTGAAAAATTTGTTTTTTGGTTAATCCAGCCGCTCAGATCAGCCAAATGCATGGCAATATTTTTCTTAATCATTGGAAACTCAGCCACAAGGCTGTTGATTTGTCCGGTAAAGAACCAGATAACAAGGGCTATTAGCACAGCACCAAGTAAAATAGGTAAGAGGATCGCCATAAATTCCGGTGCTTTTTTTGACTTCAGAAATCGGTAAACCGGAAGCAGAACTATACTCAGAAAAAATGCAAGAATGACCGGCATGATAATTTGCTGTCCATACGCAAGGATAATACCTAATAGGCAAATGCCCATTAATTCTATTGAACGTTTAACGGTAAGTGGGAGCTCCTTCATAAATTTCTTATTAATGATTTTTCAATACAATTATAAGGCCATGAAATTTTTAGATTATCAATATTTGTGGTGATCTGTGTTTGGTGAAATTCAGTCCTTGTATGTACAAATGAATTTTGCCCGCCAAAGTCTGATGCTCAATACGATACCTATTATCCATATTTCTAAAGATAATTAATAAGCCCAAAATCAGAACAAGCAATTCTCAAATTCATTTGGATTTGTTTAAGTATATCCTATTTTTGCAATGCTTTAGGTTTCCGGAATCATATTCGGAATTAAAAGGGAACCGGGTTAGAATCCCGGACAGTCCCGCTGCTGTGTTCTCCATAACGGTATCCAAAATAAAGCCACTTTTCGCCTCAGGCGGATGGGAAGGCAGGATAAACCGGGAGTAAGTCAGAAGACCTGCCTCAGCATAATAATTCATAGCTTTCGGGGATTGAAGCTTGGAGA
>CAZTRY010000117.1:0-5265 GCA_964616525.1 uncultured Sphingobacterium sp.
GCGTTCAACCTTTCCCTGGAACTGGGCGAATTACCCCGACAGAGGCCAGAAAGACCAAGTTTCTCCCTGGCTGGAGGCATTTGTGAATGCGAGGAAGTGGATTGAAGGAAGCTTAAAGGTAAAAGCTTAAAGTTGAAAGCTTAAAGCCGAAAGCTTAAAGCCGAAAGCTAAAATTGGGGGTTCATTACATAATAGGTAAACTTAAGCACTATTCCTATCCTACAAATCGTCATAATCCTACGAATCCAAATAATCCTGGGAATCACCTTAATCCTACAAATCCTAGTCCTAATCCCGGGCTCACCCCAGCCCTCTCCAAAGGAGAGGGAGGCATGGCGCTTAAGTACTTCGAGTTCATTGTAAATAGTTATTTCTTAAGCAAAATCCTTAATCATACGAATCACCTAAATCCCAATAATAATAGTTCAGACAATATGCTTCAGACAAATACTTAATCTTAGGTACTATTCTTATCCTACGACCACCGTATCCTTTAATCCTAAGAATTGGCTAAATCCTATTAATCCTATAAATCCTAAAAATCCTATTAATCCTAATCCAGATATTTATTCCCCCCTTACCCCGTTAATTTGAAATTATCCATATTTTTATAGCTAATCAATTAGCTAACCATGTATAAACATCTTTTTATTGTTCTGCTGCTCTTTTGCAGCCTGAATGGTTTTTCGCAAAATAAAGATCATATCCTTGGGAAATGGCTTAATACGACCGGGGAGGCGCATATACAGATTTACCAAAGTGGAAATAAGTTCTTTGGCAAGCTGATCTGGCTTAAGGAGCCATTAGATGCTGATGGGAAACCTAAACGGGATAGGGAAAACCCGAATAATGCATTGAGCAATCGTCCGATTCTGGGCCTGATTTTTCTAAAGGATTTTCTTTACAAGGACGGAATCTGGCAGGGGGGCACCATTTACGACCCTAAAACTGGTAAGACCTACAGCTGCAAAATCAGTGCGGAAGGAAAAGATAAGATTAATGTACGTGGTTTTGTGGGCTTTTCATTGCTTGGGCGGACTGAAACCTGGACGCGGGTAGAATGAGGTGTTTTTTCATTTTCATATTGATTTGTTTTCTTTCCAGTTCGGGATTGAAAGCCCAATCCATTCAACTTATACAGAAAGGTAAGGATACCAGTCTGCGGGGATTATCTGTTGTTGATGATTCAGTTGTTTGGGCAAGTGGCAGCAAAGGTTGGACTGCCATGAGTAAAGATGGAGGGAAAAGCTGGGACTGGAGGCAATTGAAGGGTTATGAGAACCTCGATTTCAGGGATATAGAAGGCTTTTCGGATAGTAAAGCAATTATGGTCAGTGCCGGTACACCTGCCGTGATCCTGTTAACGACTAATGGTGGTACATCCTGGAAGGAAGTCTACCGAAATGAATCAGCAGATATCTTTCTGGATGGCATGGATTTCTGGGATACTGAGAAAGGGATTATTTACGGTGATCCGATTAATGGACAGATGGTCTTATTGGAGACCAGAGACGGAGGCATGAGCTGGCAGAATATCAGTTCGCAGAATAAAATACCTCTTGCAGCCGGAGAAGCAAGTTTTGCGGCGAGCGGAACAAATATACGTACTGGAAAGGCAGGAAAAGTCTGGATTGCAACGGGTGGGAATCAATCAAGGATATTCAGATCACATGATTATGGATTGAACTGGGAAGCCATAAAATTGCCAATTGTTCAGGGTAAGAATAGTACCGGTCCATTTTCCCTGGCATTTTATAAGAATAAAGCAGGGGTAGCAGCAGGAGGTGATTTTCTCTCTGATACTTCAAGGATGGACAATTTGGTTCTGACAAAAGATGGGGGTCGAACCTGGGTGAAACCGAAAATAACATTATTCGGTTATCGTTCGGCAATAGAATATTTGTCAAAAAATGAATTACTTGCAAGCGGACCAAAGGGAACTGATCGTTCTGTGGATGGGGGCAAAACCTGGATGAAACTTTCTGATCAGGGTTTTCATACGGTCAGAAAGGCTAAATCTAGCGATTTGGTTTTGCTGACAGGGGGGGGCGGGCGTATTGCTATTTATAAGGATTAAAAGGAGTACTGCTTTTCAATTATTAGACTTAACTTTCTTCTATGAATCTTGAATTCAATAAAAATGAGGACAGCAATAAGCAGCTTGTCTATGAGGTAAAATCCCGGTTAAAGAAAATTTATGCCGGGGGTGGTGAGAAGGCTGCGGCAAAGCAGAAAGAGAAGGGAAAGATGCTGGCACGTGAGCGGATCAGTTATTTGCTTGATCCTGAAAGCCGATGGCTGGAGATCGGGGCCTTTGCGGCTGAAGATATGTACCAGGATATTGGAGGATGTCCTTCGGCAGGTGTGGTTACGGGTATAGGTTATGTTTCGGGGAGGCAATGTATGATCATTGCGAATGATGCAACAGTTAAGGCAGGTGCCTGGTTCCCAATGACTGCTAAAAAGAACCTTAGGGCTCAGGAGATTGCAATGGAGAACCGTTTGCCGGTAATCTATCTGGTTGATTCTGCAGGAGTGTTTTTACCCATGCAGGATGAAATATTTCCGGATAAGGAACACTTCGGCAGGATTTTTCGCAATAATGCGATCATGAGCAGCATGGGAATCATTCAGATTTCTGCAATTATGGGATCCTGTGTGGCTGGTGGTGCTTATTTGCCAATTATGAGCGATGAGGCGATGATTGTTGAAGGCACCGGCTCGGTATTTCTGGCAGGGAGTTACCTTGTTAAATCAGCCATAGGTGAAGATATTGATAATGAAACCTTAGGTGGTGCAGGAACGCATTGCGAAATATCCGGCGTAACCGATTACAAACACCCCAATGATGCAGCCTGTCTGGATTCAATCCGCAAGGTCATGAGCATGATTGGGAGTCCTCAGAATGCTGGTTTTGACCGTATTAAGCCTGCTCCGCCCAAGCTTAAGGAGGAGGAGATTTACGGATTGCTGCCTGAGAGCAGGGAAAACCCCTATGATATGCGGGAAATCATTCTTCGCTTGCTTGATCATTCTGAATTTGAAGAGTATAAAGCCCTATATGGTCAAAGTATAATTTGTGGATTAGGACGAATTGATGGCTGGGCGGTTGGAATTGTGGCTAATCAGCGCAAAGTAGTGAAGAGTAAGAAGGGCGAAATGCAGTTTGGCGGTGTGATTTATTCTGATTCTGCAGATAAGTCAGCCCGCTTCATTATGAATTGCAATCAGAAGAAGATACCTCTGGTTTTTTTGCAGGATGTGACCGGATTTATGGTTGGGAGTCGCTCGGAGCAGGGTGGAATCATCAAAGATGGCGCTAAAATGGTGAATGTAGTTGCCAATTCAGTTGTTCCGAAGTTTACCATAGTGATTGGAAACTCCTATGGAGCAGGTAATTATGCAATGTGCGGTAAGGCCTATGATCCACGATTAATTTATGCCTGGCCTTCAGCAAAGATCGCAGTAATGGGTGGTCAACAAGCTGCTAAAGTGTTGCTTCAAATTCAGGAAGCCTCATTAAAGGCTAAAGGCGAAGTAATTACACCGGAGAAAGAAGCTGAATTATTAAAGGAGATTACAGATAGATATGATCGTCAAACTACGCCATATTACGCAGCATCACGTTTATGGGTCGATGGAATTATAGATCCTTTGGAAACCCGCAAGGTGATTTCGATGGGGATTGAGGCGGCAAATCAATCGCCCATAGAGAAACCCTTTAATACGGGCATTTTACAGACATAAATTAAGCAGATGAAACATTTATTTCTCAGTATATTTCTAACAGCCTCATTCGGGGCGCTTGCTCAGACAGGATCAAAACTTCATTTTAAGGCCATTGTAGTGGATACCCATGGGGATATATTATCCGATCAGATCAAATCGGGTATTGATGTTGGTGTCCGCCAGAAAGGTGGAAATTTTGATCTGGTACGTGCTAAAGAAGGGGGACTGGACGTGCAGGTTTTTTCGGTTTGGAGTGATTATACTGGTGGGTTTGGAATGGCAAACAGGCAAATCGATTCCCTGGATGCACTGATCAGGCGGCACCCGGATAAGATTGCGAAAGTAAGAACTGCTTCAGAATTGAAATCGGCGGTGAAACAAGGGAAAATGGCCGCATTGTTTGGTGTTGAAGGCGGACATATGATTGAGAATAGTATTGAAAACTTAGAAGCTCTTGCACAACGTGGAATGACTTATATGACTTTAACCTGGAATAACAGTACCCCATGGTCGAGCTCCGCCTATGAAGAAACCTTTAAAAGGGATAGTTTAAAGCAAATCGGACTCAGTGATCTTGGAAAACAGATCATCAAACGCATGAACGAGCTGGGTGTGATCGTAGATCTTTCGCATGTTGGAGAGACCACATTTTACGATGCAATTAGGGCCTCTACGAAACCTGTAATGGCTTCACACAGTTCAGCTTATGTGTTAAATGCCCATCAGCGTAATTTGAAAGATGATCAGATCAAAGCCATCGCTAAGACAGGAGGGGTTGTTTTTGTAAATTTTTATACCGGTTTTTTGGACAGTACTTATAGCGGCAAGCAAAAACAATATCATGAAAGACATAAAGCTGAACTAAGCGCATTGACTGCTAAATATAATAGTCGCGCCAAAGCCTCGGAAGAGATCAATACTAAGTATCGTCAGGAAATAGAGGATATGCGAGCTCCATTATCGCTCTTAATCGATCATATTGATCACATGGTTAAGCTTGTCGGTCCTAATCATGTCGGACTAGGAGCTGATTATGATGGAGCAGAATCCTATCCAAAGGGACTGGATGATGTATCTAAATACCCTCTGATCACGGAAGCATTACTGCAACGGGGGTATTCAGGTAAGGATGTGAAGAAGATATTGGGGGGGAATTTTGTCAGACTCCTCTTGAAAGCTAAAAGCTAAAAGCTTAAAGCTGAAAGCAGGAATTTATGTGAAGATTGAAATTGCTGCTTTGCGCAAATTCTGTTTTCAACTATCAACTGTCAAAGTCAACTAATTAAATGTTCCACCAATACGTCATTTTCAGAACCAGAAACCTGTTCTTGACAGAAAATGGTGAAGGGATATAATTGTCAGTATAAACAATAAAGATGTCAGAGGCGGGCTTATATCTCCATTGAACACGGGTATTTACATTGATATTGTCACTTTGCTCGTTATACTGAACAAATCCTGTAAAAAATAGCTTATTGGTCATGGTTACATCCAGTCGGGGGCCAACCAGCCAGAATTTTCTGTTATTCCAGGGAT
>CAZTRY010000117.1:5365-9600 GCA_964616525.1 uncultured Sphingobacterium sp.
TAATTGCTGCTGAAGAATTTTGGTCCGTGACTAACCAGTTTGCCCGCCTTAGGGAAGAACAGGTAGGAGGCAGAGGGACTCAGATTGATATAACCCCGTCTGGGTACATAACCGACTTCAGCATTATAATTAGTCCCAACATATTCATGCTGCCAGTTCAGATCCCAGTTTCCTGTCCAGTAGCGAAGGTTTGCTGCCTGCATCATATCCTTGCCTTGTTTATCAGGACTGAATGATTTCATACTTACTGCCTTGCCGGTCCAGGTATTGTTGGCCGAGGCCAGATTGTACTCTAAGCCTGCCACACGGTTGTATCGGGAAACCCCTGCAGCTGCATTCGCTGCATCAAAATTCAGGGATTGCTTATTGATCACAATCGCACTGATACTGGATCTTGCAAACACTCTTCTTTGTAATGCAATAACCCCAAAATTCTGTGCGGGTTCACTTACACTGGTATTTTCAGTCTGCATATTCATAACACTGATTCTCAGGTCTTTATTTAATTTTCCACTGAGGCGTGCACCATATTGAATCGGCACTCCCAAACCAATGCGTCTGGAGAAAAAGGGACGGATATTCTGATAGCCAAAATTGGCAAAAAGGTCGCCGTTTTCAAGGAAATACTGTCTTCGTTCCGGAAAGAAAAGTTCGAAGCGGTCGAGGTTTGGAACCTGCCTGTCGACCTCCACCTGCGAATAATCAGGGTTTACAGTCAGGTCCAGATTTAATGAGGAATTGATGGCTATTTTTACATCTCCACCGATCTCTCCACGATCATCCCGGTGAATAGGGGAAGTCAGATGATTATTTGAAATACCGCCAAGCACGTATGGGATCACTGAAATATTTTGACCCGGAACCGGAGGTGGCTGATCCCAGACCAATGAACCGGTATAGGCTAGGGAAGCAGTTGCAAACTGTCTTGGGATAGGGGTCCAGCTTGATTTTTCGCTAGACTTAAGGTCCATGCGGCTGAAATTGATACCCCAGCGGGTGATTCCCTGTTTATAGCGGATGGATTTGAAGGGTATGGCAGCTTCAAAAACATAACGGTCAGGGTAATTTTTAACAGCAGATGTCCATTTATTATCCCAACTCAGGTCTACCTTGCTGCCATCGTACATAATACCATCCCATTGAGCGCCGGCCGCATTTGATCCGAAGGAAAACCCATTAGTCAGGTCATTGAAAGGATCCATGAATATCAGGAAATTATCATTCTTTCCAAATGCGAAATCCCTTCTTAAAGATTCTACGAAATAGGGACCTGGTTCGTGGTAACAGATAGCAATAATGTAAAGATGATCTTTGTCATAGGCCATTTTTACATCTGTTCTCAACTTTGCAAAGCTCGTATCCATAGGTTGAACCATGAAGAAATTGCTGGCCAGTTCTGCATCATTCCATGCCTGTTCATTCACAATCCCGTCAATTTTGATTTCCGAGCTTGCTGGTTTGATATTCAGTTCGTATTTGGCATTTATTTTTTGAGCAAATACATTGATATTCAAAAAGTTAAGTAGAATTATGATGAAGACCGAGAGAGCAGGAATTTTTAAAAATTGGATATGAAGAAGAGCGCCATTTTTTTTATCCCCGGAATTCAGAAATTGAAACATAAGTTTAAGAAAGTTTGAGGGCGTAATATATTAACAATGCCTGATTAGTGCAGTATAATATATGAGAGATTTGAAAATGGTTTACGATAACTTATTAAATGTTCCACCAATAAGTTAGTTTCAGTACCAGGAATCTGTTTTTAACTGAAAATGGTGCGGGCAGATAGTTGTCTGTGTACACGATAAACAGATCGGATGCGGGCTTATAGCGCCATTGCAGACGGGTATTTACATTTATGTTCTCACTTTGTTCATTGTATTGTACAAAACCCGTAAAATACAGCTTATTGCTCATGGTCACATCTAAGCGGGGTCCGACAAGCCAGAACCGGGTATTATTCCATGGTTTTGGCAGACGGATATCATTATAACTTGAACTCAGTGCCAGGCTGACATAAGGCTGGAAGCGGTAACCAACTTCGCTGCTGACATTCAATAATGTTCCTTGCTGATAATATCCGCCATACCGGCTTGATAATGAAATAGTATACAGACTTTGGGGTCTGGATACAAAACCTGCGCTAAAGGAGTTCCAGCGATGTTCAGATCCAACAGCCAGCGTGTCTCCGCTGCGGTTTGTGGGATCAAATGGCCGGAGAAGTTTGACATAGTCATTTGTTAACCTGGCGGTTATTGTTGCCCGGTTTCTGTAATTGAGATTATAGGATAAAGAATTATTATGATCGGTGCTTTTAAATGATTCATTAAAAAAGAATGAAGTAGAAAGTCTGGGGCCATGGCTCACAAAGGGCCCTTTTTTAGGTAGGAAAAGATACCCGGCATGCGGACTTAAATTGACGTAAGCCCGGCGGGGAACATAACCCACCTCTGCATTGTAATTTTCGCCCACAATTTCATGCTGCCAGTTTAAATTCAAATGCCGGCTGAGGTACTGCAGATTAGCTGCCTGCATCATTCCGTTGCCTTTTTTATCCGGGCTGAATGATTTCATAGCCAGCATCTTGCCTGTCCAGGTGTTATTTGCGGAGGCCAGATTGTATTCCAGTCCTGCGACCCGGTTGTATCGGGATACCCCGTTTTTTGCATTTTCAGGGCTAAAGTTGAGGGAGGCTTTGTTTATTGCCAATACACCAATGCTGGATCTTGCGAATACTTTTTGCTGTACTGCCAGAATAGTAAAATTTTGTGATGGCTGATTCGGACCCGAATCTGATGTTTGCATGTTCATCAGGCCAATTCTTAAGTTGGGATTAAGTTTACCGCTCAGGCGTGCACCATACTGAATTGGAACGCCCAGGCCAATTCTTCTGGAAAAGAAAGGTCTGCTGTTCTGATATCCGAAATTTGAAAACAGGTCGCCGTTCTCAAGAAAGTACTGTCTTCGCTCCGGGAAGAATAGCTCGAATCTGTCAAGATTAGCAACCTGCCGATCGACTTCGACCTGTGAATAGTCCGGGTTTACAGTCAGATCCAGATTCAGGGACGAGTTGACTGCGATTTTTGCATCAGTTCCGATGCCTTTGCGGTAATTGCGTATCACTGGTTTGTTGGAATGATCATTGAAAAGACCTCCAAGTGTATACGGAATTATTGAAATATTCTGACCGGGAAGAGGAGGGGGCTGATCCCAGACCAAATTTCCCGAATAAGCCAGCGTGGCTGTTCCAAACTGCCTGGGAACGGGAGCCCAGCTTGACTTTTCGGAAGTCTTCAGTTCCATTCGCCCAAAATTGATACTCCATTTAGTGGTTTCCGGTCTGTAACGAATTGATTTAAAAGGTATAGCTGCTTCAAATATCCAATGATCCCGGTAGTTCTTAACGCTTGAAGTCCATTTATTATCCCAGCTCAGACCCACAATACTGCCATCAGCAATCAGTCCATCCCATTGTGCCCCGGCGGCGTTTGCCCCGAATGAATATCCGCTGTTCAAATCATTGAAAGGATCCATGAACAGTAAAAAATTATCATTTTTGTTAAAAGCAAAATCCCTTCTCAGCGATTCAACAAAATATGGACCCGGTTCATGATAACAAATGGCAATAATGTATAGATTATCTTTATCATAGGCCATTTTTACATCAGTTTTCACTTTGGCATAACTGGTATCCATAGGCTCTACGAGGTGGAAATTGTTGGCCAGATCAGCATCTTTCCAGGCATCCTCATCCATGATTCCATCAATTTTTATTAATGAGCTTGCCGGACGGATTTTTAGTTCATAGGAGTCGTTCTTTTTCTGTGCAAACAGGCTTGAGCCAAGGAATACCTGAATGATAATGAAAATGGTAGAAATTGTGCGGGATTTTATATCCTTTAAAGTAAATTCTGGCAGGCGGATCTTTTTAAACTTAAACTTTGGTGACATTCATTATTGAAACCCAGATATGCATAGGAATTCTTTATAATTATAAGAACATTGGCCCTTTCACTCCTAAGAAATAGATATATTGATCATAAAATGATAAATTTTGTATAGTTCTTCGGTAATATCCGGCTTTGTTAATTTCAGACATCTGGTTGATTCCAGTCAGAGTTCTGAATTATACAATGTGTTATCTCTTGGCATTAATAGATAGGAGCTAATCCGGAAAGAACAGATTTAACTGACATTTCCCTGTTGTCCATCCGCCTTCAAAACCCTAAATTTGT
>CAZTRY010000118.1:0-9457 GCA_964616525.1 uncultured Sphingobacterium sp.
AAACTTTTACCATTACAATTACTGCACCGACTGCAGGTAATACTCCACCAGTTGTTGATATTATCCCTAAAGCCGGAACAAAAGATACTCCGGTACCATTTACCCCGGGGGATTTTACAGGTAAGTTTACAGATGGCGATAGTAATCCATTAAATAAGATAAAGATTGTCACATTGCCACCAAGCGGTACACTTAAGCTTGATGGAGTGAATATTGTTGCCGGCCAGGAAATTCCGGTAGCAGACCTTGCCAAAATTACTTTTGTACCTGCATCCGGATTTACCGGTGGACCGGTTACCTTCCAATGGAATGGTTCTGATGGTACTGATTATGCAGTAACACCTAAGGATGTTAATATCACTATATCCGCAACTAATACTTCTCCTGTAGCAGTGGCTGATGCTTACAGCACAGTTAAAGGAGGAACATTAACTGTAGCTGTTTCCGGTGTTCTTAGCAATGATTCAGATCCTGATGCTAATCCGATTACAGCAATCAAAGTAACTGATCCCGCAAATGGAACAGTAACTTTAAATGCAAATGGCTCATTTACTTATGTCCACAATAATGGAACCTCAACTTCTGATAGTTTTACCTATAAAGTAAATGACGGAATTGTTGATGGGAACACAGTGACAGTTACAATTACTATCAATGCTTCGAATACACCACCTGTTATTGTAGATATACCTAAAACAGGGGTCATAGATCAGCCGGTAACATTTACTGCATCTGATTTTACCTCTAAGTTTACAGATCCAAATGGAGATGCATTAAATAAAATACGGATTGTTACTTTACCACCTAGTGGCACATTAAGATTAAATGGTATTCCAATCACCGTAGGCCAGGAAATACCTGCAGCAGATCTTCCTAATATAACATTTGTACCTCCGGCAGGATTTTCGGGTGGCCCGATCTCATTCCAGTGGAATGGTTCTGATGGTACAGATTATGCAACAGTGCCTAAAAATGTAAATATTACCATTGATCCGACATCAATTTCAATAGCTGTGACTGAAGTATGTATTGGGGATGTTCCATGGGTTCAGTATACAATTACAGGTCAGGGCTTTACTCCTGCTGCAAACAGCGCAACGATCCGATGGAAAAAGATGGATGGTACGATAGTAAGGGAATTAACTAATCAGGCACTTACCGGTCAGTTATTATGGCCTGGTGCAGCTGTTGATGCAAATGGAGTTCCTACAGCATGGCCGGGATGGAATTTCACTGGTGGGCAATGGGTACAGATCGCTGATGGATTGCGTCCTCAGATGCGTTTGCACATTAGTATAAACCCTGAGACAGAGGTAATAGTAAATTATCCCCCTGCCACACCATTCTGTTCAGCGAATCCAAACAGACCACCGGTAGTTAGTAATATTACTAAGACTAGTACCGGATTTTTACCGATACCGTTTACAGTTGCTGATTTTACAAGTAAGTACACTGACCCTGACGGAGATCCTTTGGTTAAGGTTAGAATACAAACCTTGCCTCCTGATGGAGTTCTGAAATTAAACGGTATTCCAGTGACACCTAATCAGGAGATCCCGGTTGCGGATCTTGCAAAACTGACATTTGAGCCTGCACTTAACTGGAGTGGAACAACTAATTTCACATGGAATGGTTCTGATGGTGATGTGTATGCTACCAGTCCGGCAAATACAGCAATTACCGTAATTGCACCAAGCGATCCAAATGCCAAGATCGGATTAGCGAAAAACCTCGCTTCTGTTACTCCGGCATTGAATGGAACCTATGATGTAAAGTTTGTCTTTACAGCAGTGAATTTTGGTCCGAATGCTTTAGATAATATTAGCATAAAGGATAATCTTGCATTGGCATTTGGCGGGACCGAAGTGACCGTTAAAACTGTAACAGCATTCGGAAATCTGAAAGCTAGCACCACCTTTAATGGGTCATCTAATACAGAACTTTTACTACCGACCAGCCGTCTTTTAGCTGGGGAAGAGGCCAAAGTTGAATTGCTGATTAATGTTAAGCTCTTGTTGACCTCCGGTGTTTTCCAAAACACTGCAACTGCTGAGGCTATATCATCTTTAACAGGATTCAAAGTATCAGATGTTTCAACCAATGGATTGAGACCCGATCCAAATACGACTGGTGATATTAGTCCTTCTGAGGCAACACCTATTAAACTTGATGCTTTTCCAACATATGTACCTGCAGGTTTCTCGCCAAACGGAGATGGAACGAATGATAAGTTTGTTGTGCAGAATGCAAATGGTAAGCATGTATCACTTGAAATATATAACAGATGGGGGAACCGTGTTTATAAATCGGATGACTATAAGAATGATTGGGGAGGAGAGGTTACTGAAGGATTTTTCCTTGGCAGGGACATCCCTGATGGAACCTATTATTATATTATCATAATTGATAAAAAGGATAAATACGCGGGCTTTATTACTGTGAACAGGTAATTAAATGAGAATATTAACAGTAATGATGCGCAAAATATTTAAAGGCTTAATAGTTGTTGTAGTTTTGTTATTACAATTTGGTGAAGTGTTTGCACAGCAAAATGCATTATTTTCACAATATATGTTTAACACCCTGGCCTTCAATCCTGCCTATGCAGGAAGCAGGAATGTGGCTGCAGCTACTGCACTCTACAGAAATCAATGGGTAGGTATTGAAGGTGCTCCTCAAACCGGAACATTCACTATGGATGCACCTTTTGCTAATGAACGTTTGGGATTGGGTATTCAGTTAATGAGTGATAAAATTGGAATTACAAAAACGACAGGCATCGTGTTAAGCGGGGCATACCGGATTCCAATTAATGAGGGAAGTCTTTCATTTGGTTTGCAGGGAAGTATGAATAATTATTTTGCTGGATTCTCAAATGTTAATCTTGATCCTTCGGGGCCGGTGCCGGATATGGCATTCAACACGGATATAAATAAAACTTTGTATAATTTTGGTTCAGGTGCTTATTATCGCAATAGCCGCTTTTATGCAGGATTATCAGTTCAGGATTTCGTTAGAAACCGACTCAATTTTAACGACATAAATGCCGGGGATATTACTGCCAGACAATCTGCTCATGCTTACCTTGCAACAGGTTATGTTTTTCCCTTAGGGTTCGACTTTAATCTCAAGACTTCAGTACTTGTGAAGGGAGTTAAGGGTGCTCCAGTTCAGGGCGACTTTAATGCAACACTTTGGATAAAAGAAGTGCTTGCAATTGGAGCTGAATATCGTACGAGCGCTGATATTTCTGCAATGATGGAAGTGAGGGTTGCTCCAAGGGTAAGTTTAGGTTATGCCTTTGATAAGAGTACAACAAGTTTAAGGACTTATAATTCGGGTAGTCATGAGTTTATGTTGAGGTATGAGTTTTCTTTTGACCGAGACAGAGTACTATCACCGAGATATTTTTAATAGTGAGGATTTAAGATATGCAATTAAGGAAACCATTAACGATCATTTGCTTATCAGTAATGCTGTTCATTGCTGTGCCTTTTGCAATTGCACAACAGGTTGATAACAGCCCCTTGTTAAGAAAAGCCATAATTGAATATCAATCCCTGCGTTTTACAGATGCCATCAAGGAGCTTAAAAAGGTCTTAGATAAGGATCCTGAAAATGTTTCAGCTCAGGAGATGATGGCAGGAAGTAACCGTAATATTAAAAATTATGATGAAGCGGTGTATTGGTATGGAGAGCTATGTAAACTTAAAAATATTAAACCGGAATGGGCACTTTATTTTGCAGAAGCATTGGCAAATAAAGAAAAATATGAGCAATCTGAACAGTGGTACCGTAAATTTCTAAGTATGAAGCCTAGCGACCGCCGGGCAGATGCATTCTCAAAAGCAAATTTGAATTCTTTTTCACAAAATGCAGGTGAATACAAGGTTACTTATTCGAGTATTAATACCGATGCCTCCGAATATTCGCCAATGTATTATAAAGATGGGTTAATCTTTGTTAGTAATCGTGCTCAAAAAACCAGATTTGTGTTTCAATGGGACAGAACTTCTTATTCGGACCTATATATTATCGATAAGTTGGAAGATATAACAGAAGCCGATCCTGACAGTGTTGATAAATCAGGTAAGCCATCCAAGCCTGCTAAATACATTGCATCCAATACTGACACTGAGCGCTCTATCTTATCATTATTTGCCTCAAACAAAGTTGAAAGTGGTGAAGCAGGCTCTGAGCCTTATTTACTCAGAGGTAAAGTTAAGAGTAGCTTTCATGAAGGTCCTTCGGTTCTTTTGCCGGAAGGAAGTCTTTTGTTTACCAGGAATAATTATGTTGGTGGAAAAGCTTCAAAAAGCAATAATGGGGTTAATAAATTAAAGTTGTATACAGCTTCAGGACCGGGATGGAATAAAATCACGCCCTTCCCATACAATAATAACGAGTATTCAACCGGGCACCCGACTCTTTCTCAGGATGGCAGAATATTGATCTTTGCTTCAGATATGCCCAGAGGCTTTGGTGGTACCGATCTTTACTATTGCGTTCGGACTGGGGATGGTAAAAAATGGGGTAGGCCAACAAACTTAGGCCCTAAGATTAATACTGAAGGAAATGAGCAATTTCCATTTCTTCATAAAGACGGAAAACTTTATTTTTCTTCCACAGGACATCCGGGCTTAGGTGGCCTGGATATTTTTGAGGTTGTTTTGAAAGATCTTAAAGCAGTAGGTAATCCAAAAAATATGGGAACTGATATTAATACTTCTTCGGATGATTTTGGTTTTATCATGGATGAACCTGCGAAGAATGGATTTTTTAGTTCAAATAGAAGAGGTAATGACGACATCTATCAATTTACTCGTATGGCTTATACGGTTGTCCTCAAAGGCAAAGTTATTGATGCAGGTTCAAATGCCCCTCTTCCTGGAACCAGAGTTATTTTGCGTAACAACGGTTTAACGGATACTCTTGTGGCAAATAACAACGGTGAGTTCACAAGAGTGCTATCAAAAGAAACAGATTATGAATTGAGTGGTAGCCGGATATCTTATGTAAGTCGTCAAAGCTTTTTGAGTACAATGGGTATTATAACTGACTCTACCATTAACGTGGTACTTAAATTAAACAGAGCTGAAAACATGCAGCAATGGGTGGCCGACAATTGTGAGACTTTAAAGAAGACATTCAGTCTTGATAATATTTATTATGATCTTGATCAGTCAGAGATCCGGCCGGATGCGATCCCAACACTTGATAAAATTGCAATAATCATGCAGAAGAATCCTGAGATCAGTATTATTTCTGCAAGTCATACTGATAGTAGAGCTACTGATAATTATAACAGGGAATTGTCCTTGAGGAGGGGTCAAGCGGCACGTTCATATTTGATCTCCAAGGGAATCGATGGAAGACGTATCGAAGTAAAATACTACGGTAAAAGCAGGCTGGTAAACTCATGCGTTGAAGGTGTTAATTGCCCTGAAACTGAACAGCAGATGAACAGAAGAACAGAATTTGAAGTTATTTTGAATGATGTTAATATCACCCAATTGAATTGTAAGGAATAGGGGATATTGTTTTAACCGAATACATATAAGTACAAATTGTGCGTCGTCATTTTTTTTGGACGAATTGATAATTAAAATTTTATGAGAAAACTTCTGAATCTGATTCTTCTTGTCTTTTTAGCCGGATTATCATCATGCGAAAAGAAGAATACTGCTGTTGAAGGTACTGTGAGTAACATGAGTGATCTCAAAATTCCGGTAGGCTTTACATGGGAGAATTCAAAGGATATTTATTTTGATATTACTATTACAGATAACCGGTTTAATGATGCATTACATGTGGTGTCTATATACGACGCAGACCCGGCATTAAATGGAAAGTTGCTTTCCAAAGGTTCTGCGTCTTTGAAAATACCTTTTGCAACCAAGGTCTATTTGCCGAACACAGTGAAGGAGGTATTTATTGTTAAAACTGCACCTGATAATACAAGCAGTATTCAGAAGGTGGCAATTTCAGGACTTAAATTAAATGTTCAGTTAAGCGCAACACTGAATAGTAATTTAAACAAATTAGCTGGTACAAATACCATAGCCGGCATCGATGACAGCCCAACATGTACAACTGGCTGTACACAAACTATAACTTCATCAAATACCAATATTAATGTAAATAACGGTGACTTAATATGTATAACCGGAAGTAATATTACCGTGGGCTTTAATGGAAATGGAGGAACAGTAAGAATTTGTGGTACAAATGTAACAGTACAGAATGCCTCCTTAAATAATAGTGCTTTGTTGATCATTACCAAAACAGGTTCAGCAACTTTCAGCAATCTTAATTTGAATGGCTCAAATAGTACATTTATCAATTATGGTACTGCTACTGTTAATGGTTCTTTTTCTCCAGGTGGTTCTTTTAACAACGAAAATACTTTCAACACAACAGGTGATTTTAACTTGAATTCGAACTCTAATTTTGTGAATAACGGGATTATGACTGTTGGTGGAACGTTGAATGTCAATACAAATAATGTGACTACCAATAACGGTTCAATCACGACTACACAAGATTTTCAATTAAACAATAATAGTGAGTTCGTTAATAACTGCTTATTATGGGTGAAGGCAAATTATAACCATAATAATAATGCGGTGTTAAAGAATTACAGTCTGGTAAAAGTAAACAACACGACTACATTAAATGGTAACAATGGTGAGTTAGCCCTTTACAATGGAGCGATGCTAAGAACAACAAATATGACCATTAATAATAAGATTAAGGGTTATGGTACAACTTCATTGGTAAAAGTTTCAGGTAATACCACCATTAATAGCGGTCGAATTGAAAATGCCATTCAGTATTGTGATCTCAATGGTATAGAAACTAATAATAATGCCCAGTTTACAAGTGGAGCCGTTCAAGCCTGTACTTTGTATGTTCCGGTAACCAACTGTAATACTGAAGGAAATGGTACAGCGCCTCCGGCAGATTCTGACGGTGATGGTGTTATGGATGCACAAGATGAGTATCCAGGCGATGCAAATAAAGCTTATAACAACTATTATCCATCTTCTTCCCCAAGTTCAGGTGCAACCGTGGCCTTTGAAGACCAATGGCCGGTTAAGGGGGATTATGATCTGAATGATGTGGTAATCTCTTACCGTTATAAAATAGTAACCAATGCTCAGAATAAAGTAGTTCAGGTTAATGGTGACTACACCCTTCATGCTACAGGCTCTGGTTATGACACCGGCTTTGCTGTAGAGTTCCCAACACTACGTTCGAGCGTAAGTGGAGTCAGCGGTGGAACATTGGAAGCAGGGCAAACAAAAGCAGTAATTAAAATATTTGAGGATATACGGGTTGAAATGCAAGAGTGGAATACACTTCCAGGAAAACCAATTTCACCTTTAAAGAATTATTCTGTAAGTTTTAATGTTAGTAATGGGCCAGCTCTAAATACCTTCGGCTTAGGTTCTTATAATCCTTTCATCTGGAATGCAGGACTTGGGAATGGACGTAATCACGAGATACATCTTCCGGGAAAGACCCCAACAAGCTTAGGTAATACTTCAATTTTTGGGACCGGTGATGATAATTCCAGTGTTGCTGCAGCAAGATATTATGTAACTAGCACTGGTTTACCATGGGCTATAGATATCCCAATAAAACCGTTTAATTACCCGGTAGAATACATGAATATTACTGGTGGTTATCTTAAATTTCAGGGATGGGCAGAATCAGGCGGTACACAGTTTGCAGATTGGTATTCCAATACCCAATCTGGTTACAGAAATTCCGGCAATCTTTTTCTTCCATAGAGTTGGAATGCTTTTAGTGATTTTTTAAATACCCTACTTTCAGTCTGAAAAATCACGTTGGCGTCTGGAAAGTTGTTTTCGCCCCAAGATATTATCGGTGCACATACAGGATAATATAGACGAATTTCGCGTTTAATTGTGATAAAGTAACTTTGTAAGTTCACTCATTAACAAATTGCGAAATTACAATTTCGAGCTTAAAGTCTTAATTTCACTCGGATCAGGATGCTTTTAAATACTTCCTGAAAAATTCTGGATAGAATTGCCAGGCATAGATAAAGGTGTTTTTGATGCTGACATTTAGTTCCTTCTTAAGTATGCTCTGGCCGATGAATAGTCCGATAAAATGAGCTACCAATGTAGCATAAGCCGCACCAAGTACTCCCATTCCACTGATGAAAATATAGTTTAGTCCAATATTTATTGAGGTGACTATTAAAACTACAAAAAAGGTAAGGCGGGTTTTGCCTATGGAGTCTAATATGTTCCCAAATTGTCTTCCATACGGTGTGAAAAGGCAATAAAGTAAGGTGATATGAAGGAGTGGAATAGTGTCTTTATAACTATTCCCGGCAATTAATGTGACAACAAAGTCAGAAAAAAGGGAAAGAAATAATACCCCAGGAATTAGAAGTGCAATCAGTGTGCCTACCGATTTTTCGTACAAATACTTAATTCCTTCCTTTCCTTCGGTAACAATGCGCTTTGCACTTTGTGGAAACACGATTACCGCAACAGCATTTGTCGGTATGTCAAGCAGATTTGTGATTCTAACAGCTACATTGTATGCACCCGCCTGTACTGGTGAAAGTATTGCACCAAGCATCATCTGGTCAACGGTTACCGAGAGTATAGCACTGACAGATGTACCAAAAGCATATTTCCCGTAATTAAAAAGTTTCTTGATCCAGTCAGCGTAATATTTGAAGGATATGAATAGATAGGGTCTGACCATTACGAATGAGATCAAGGCACTTGTAAGGTTGGTTCCTATCTGCACATATACCAGGTTAATCAGACTGATATTTATGTCGAGAGCATAACAAATAGCAACATAAGTAAAGAAAGCCAATTGCATGGTAAAGGAGCTTAGAAAAATGCTTTTGAACTTAAGATTTGCCTGTAGAATGCAGTTAAACTGACTTAGAATTCCTGATATAATAAAAGTTATACAATAGGTGTTGAACATTTTCAGCAATTCTGGGGCTTTCCAAATTGTTGCAAGAACGTTCCCGAATGCAAGAATAAAAGAAATACATATCAGACTTAAAATGCCGCTAAGAGTGAATGACGCAGATGTAATCTTATGATGTTCGCTTTTTTCTTCTGATGCCAGAAATTTGATCAGGGCATTTTGAAGCAAGCCTCCTCTGATGGTTTCAATAATAGTGCTGGTAACCATGAAAAGTACCCACACCCCATAATCCTTCGGACCTAATATTCTTAATAAGATATAGAAACTGCCAATACTGAAGAAAACACCTGAAAGACTTTGTAATAGTGTGAAAAATCCTGCTCTGATCCAGTAGAGATCTTTATTGAAAATCTTCATTATCTGGATTGAGTATTTTTATCGGTTAAGTAATTATCAATATGCATAAACAGCTCATCATCATTTTTTGCATGATATATTCTTGCCCCGGATAGCTTAGGGTATAATT
>CAZTRY010000119.1:0-9358 GCA_964616525.1 uncultured Sphingobacterium sp.
TATTTCACGACCTTGCCCCACACCAGTTGGATCTGATGCTTTATTTTTTTGGTGAACCTAAATCGGTAAAAGGAAGTTCATCTAACCGGGGTAAGAATTATCAGGCAGACGATTATGTTACTGCAGATATTATTTTTGGAGATAATGTACCTTTCAGAGGGACCTGGGATTACACTGTCACACCTGATAAAGAAATTGATCTCTGTGAAATTAAAGGAACAAAAGGAACCCTTCGTTTTCCGATCTTTACTGATGGATGTCAATTGACTCTGGAAGGTCAAAGCAAAGACCTTCATTTCCCTCCGATTCCACATGTACAACAACCTATGATCGAACAGGTTGTGAATTATTTCCTGGATAAAGGTCCTAATCCATGTTCGGCTTCAGAAGCCCTGATTGTTATGGAGATGATGGACCGAGTGTGCGGAAAACTCGAATAAGGACCTTACTTAAATTCAACTCACCTTTTTCAGTACCAAACCAGCCAGAGGTGGCAAGTTCATCAGCCCTGATTGCTCTTTTCCATGCCAGAATATCTCTTCAGATATAACATTTTGATCCGTAAATAAACCGGATCCATAAAAATGCGGATCATCTGAATTCAGTATTAGCTTCCACTTGCCTTCTGAAGGAAGTCCGATACGCCAGGCCCTCCTTGGCACCGGTGTCATGTTTAAAACAATCAGAAGATCGTTAGAAGGATCATTTCCTTTTCTGGAATATACGAGCACTGAATTTTCGGCATCCCCACCTTCAATCCATTCAAAACCGGCAGACTCAAAACTCTTTTCATACAAAGCAGGTTCTGATCGGTATAACTTATTCAATGCAGTAACTGTCTCTTTAATACCCTGGTGCGGTGCATATTCCAGTAAATGCCAGTCGAGGGATTGATTAAAATTCCACTCCGCAGATTGTGCAAACTCACAACCCATAAAAAGGCATTTTGTACCCGGATGTGTAAACATGTACAGGTATAATAACCTCAAATTGGCAAACTTCTGCCATTCATCACCTGGCATCCTGTCAAGTAATGAGCCCTTACCATGAACCACCTCATCATGTGAAAATGGGAGCATGAAATTCTCGGTAAATGCATAAACGGTACTAAAAGTTATCCCCTGATGGTTATATTTTCTGTGGACAGGGTCCTTCCCAAAATAGTCGAGAGTATCGTGCATCCAGCCCATCATCCATTTCATCCCAAAACCCAAACCACCCATAAAAGTAGGCCTGCTCACACCACTAAATGCAGTAGATTCTTCAGCAATGGTCTGAACATCCGGAAAATTGGAATAAACAGCCTCATTGAATTCTCTGATAAAACTTATTGCTTCCAGATTTTCACGTCCACCCACATCATTAGGTATCCATTCACCCTCCTTTCTCGAATAATCAAGATATAGCATTGATGCCACAGCGTCTACACGCAAGCCATCTGCATGATAGCGGTCAAGCCAGAATATGGCATTACTGATCAAAAATGACTTAACTTCAGTCCTTCCATAGTTGAATATATAGGATTTCCAGTCGGGGTGAAAACCCTTCCTCATATCTTCATGCTCATATAAATGAGTTCCATCGAAACGATAAAGGCCATGTTCATCACCGGGAAAATGGGAAGGTACCCAATCAAGAATCACTCCTATTCCGGCTTCATGCAATTGTTCAATCAGATACATTAAATCCTGCGGATTTCCATATCTGGAAGTAGCAGCAAAATATCCTGTAATCTGATAACCCCATGAAGGATAAAATGGATGCTCCATTAATGGAAGAAATTCCACATGAGTAAATCCCGTTTCCAGAAGGTATGGAATAAGCTTCTCTGCCATTTGGCGATAGCTCAAAAACTCGTCAGGCGATTCAGGACTACGTGCCCAGGATCCAAAATGCATTTCATAAACCGACATGGGTTTATTCAGGGCATTTATATCATACCTCGATCTCATCCATGGACCATCCTTCCACTCGTACCAAGTATCCCAAACGATTGATGCTGTAGATGGCGGTTCCTCCCATCTTAATGCAAAGGGGTCTGCCTTCTCGAGGCTTTCGCCTGAATTTGACTGAATATAATATTTGTAAACTTCCCCGGTTCCAATTCCCGGAATAAAAGCTTCCCATATCCCGGATTCATCCCATCTCACCTGCATGGGATGAGAAGTCTTATTCCAACCGTTAAAATTACCCTCTACGAAAACCTGTCGGGCATTTGGTGCCCATACTGCAAAATATGTCCCTTTAACTCCTTCATGTTCAACAACATGAGAACCTAATTTCTCATATAACCTATAATGTTTACCCGATCTGAAAAGACTGATATCAAAATCCGAAAAACGGGAATACCATGAGTCTTTTGATACAGATTCGTTCTTTACAGCCTGAATGGCATTAACTTTTTTTGCCATAATTAGGGTAGATTACCTTACATGAATATTTTATTAACCATTATAATACATCAGGCAAGGATTTCTATTCGTCTGAAATTCTTACTCGACTTTATTCTAACACGCTTCAAATCATCAAACTCCAGATCATTAGTAAATTCCTTACCGTCGATCAACACTCTTGTAGGTGCAAATGGTAAGCCAATTATTTTCAAATCATAGGTTTCATAACGGGGGGTGAATAAACCTTCTACTGTTTGTACGATTGTCATGGATTTATGATCTCCATTCACCACATACTTTTTCTCAAGGTAGATATTCTGCTCGAAAGCAAAAGTATCGTCGTGATCCTCAAAATAGAAAGAATTCACTTCGTAGTCGGAGTAATAAATCTGAAAAATCAGCTCATCAACTTCATACTCACCTACATATTGCATCAGGGGTGATTCAGGAATAACGGAACCTGCTTTTACAAAAATTGGCATTGAATCGATAGGTGCAGGCACCAGATGTTCCTGAGCTCCGGCAAAGGGTTCATGAGTCCAGTAATTATACCAATTACCAGCAGGTAAATACACATTTTTACTCGTGGCACCAGGATCACTAACCGGAGCGACTAAAATCTTATCTCCAAAAGTAAATATATCCTGAATGCTGTGTGTCAGAACATTTTCCTGTTCCTGCATAACCAATGGCCTTAAAATAGGGAAACCATGCCTGTGATGCTCCCAGAAAGCCGAGTAAATGTAAGGAAGCAATCTGTACCTGAGTTCAATAAATTTACGGTTGATATCTTCATACTCCTGTCCGAAACTCCATGGCTCGCGCTCTGCGGTATCTCCTGCTGAATGAGCGCGCATGAACGGTGAAAACACCCCCATCTGTATCCAGCGTGCAAACAACTCACCATCAGGTTCACCACTGAAACCACCAATATCCGTCCCGCAGAAAGAGATACCTGATATTGATAAACGCTGGCATTGTACTATGCCTATTTTAAGGTGTTCCCAGGAAGCAACATTATCCCCTGTCCACACTGTAGCATAACGCTGAACACCTGAATAACCTGCTCTGGTAATAGTAAATGGCCTTTTATTCTTTTGAAGTTTTTTCAATCCTTCATAAGTGGAGCGTACCATCTGCATACCATAAATATTATGGGCTTTGCGGTGCGATCCATGAAATCCATCGTAATTATGACGCACATCAACCGGGAAAGTACCTGATCCGAATACAGCAGGCTCATTCATATCATTCCAAACTCCGGCTACTCCTGCATCAACAAGCTCCTTGAATAATCCTCCCCACCATTCCCGTACTTTAGGATTTGTAAAGTCGGGAAACTGACATCTTCCAGGCCAGACATGCCCCTCCATAAAGTAATCATCGCAACGCCGGCAGAAATAATTATTTTGCTTCCCTTCCTTAAAAATTCTATAATTTTCATCAACCCTGATTCCCGGATCTATGATAACCACAGTTTTGAACCCATCGTCAGACAATTCCTTCATCATCCTTGCAGGATCAGGGAAATACTTTCTGTTCCAGGTAAAGCAACGATATCCATCCATGTAATCTATGTCGAGATAGATTGCATCACAAGGGATCTTCCGCTCGCGAAAATTACGGGCTATATCTTTTACCTTCTTCTCAGGATAGTAACTCCATCGACACTGATGAAAGCCTAGTGTCCATTTTGCCGGCATCTGATGAGTTCCCGTCAGACTATGATAGCGCTTTAAAACATCCATCATATGAGGACCATGAATGTAATAATACTGCATTTCGCCACCATCAGCCCAAAAGCTTATTTTATCCTTGTCCTGACAGGCAAAATCAAAATGGCTTTTGAAGGTATTATCAAAAAATATCCCATAGCTGATACCTTTATTAATACCCATATAAAATGGGATGGTTCTGTAAAGCGGATCCTGACCCTTCCCAAAAGAATAAGCATCGGTATTCCAATTTATATAACGGTTACCACGGAGATTGAAATCGCTCGACTTGTCACCTAATCCGAAGAAACTTTCTTCCTCATTGCATTTTTTTGTCGCGTAAACATAATATCCTCCAAAATCAACATTCTCTTCCCAATGCATAGCACTCAGATCCTGATTGATTAAATGACCATGAATGTCTTCAAACGACACTAAAAAGTCACTCTTATTTATTACACAGGCTACTGTATTCGTTTGAACACTATAGGTATGTTCATCTTCAACACATGAGAAAACTGTAACTTTTTGTTCTGTATGACTGAGAGCGTAGGAAAACTCCTCAAGGAATACTCCATGAGGGGCAAGTCTGACCCTTATTATTTCATCACTTACCACACGTACCTCAACCTGAGCACTGCCGTCAGAAAAGAAAAAACTATTGCCTTCCTGCCGGTACTCTTTTACAGCTGCCAGATACTTTTTAACGATGGGCTCAAGCCCCACAATCGGATTATTTACGTGTTGAATATCATCCTCAAGATCATTAACATCCAAAATCGTAGATAAGGGATCCTTACTTACTTCCATATTTTATTCTTTATTATATATAAAATGTCTTCTACTGTTAGATATCTGAGAAGCCGGGGCTAAAGTTTAGCTTAAACAATTCTGTATACTGCTTAAATTAATACTAAGCCACATAGTTAGAAATAAAAATCGAATCTGCCATATTTCTATACAAATAAGTCCCGCTCCATTACATGGAACGAGACTTATAAATTGGTTAGTATAAAATTTTCAGATCATCTAAATAGAATCCTATTTGATACCTGATCTTATTGATTAAATGTAAAGCCAATGTAATACATACCGCCCATCTCAGGGTTTCCGTATGATGTTACATAGTATTTATTAAAGATATCAGATGCTCCGATCTTAACCATACCCTTCACTGAAGGAATTTTCAGATTCACCTGTGCATCTACAGTTCCAAAAGATGGAACCGCTCCTGAGGCAAAAGATGATGCCCAGTAGAATGAATCCTGCCAGCGATATGAAACATTCATACCTACATTCTTTGCAACGCTACGATTACTTACTCCCAGGTTATAGCGTACTTTTGGAGTGTTAAAATCATTTACATAAGTAGCAGGAAGGTCACCAATCTGATTGTATGAAATATTTCCATTCAGGTTGAATTTCCCGATCAGATAATCCAGACCAAGCGCCATTCCATAGGCAGAAACATCACCGGCAGCATTAACCGGTACACCAAACTTAGTAAATGCTGTTCCATTTTGCTGGAATACCTCAATTGCTGTGATGAAATCCTTATAAGAATTATAATATCCATAGGCATCAACCAATACATTACTTCCAAGCAATCCTTTATAACCAAGTTCGTAAGCTTTTACACTTTCAGGTCTCACACCTTTAGGATCGAATGTATAGGTCTGAAGCAAGGCAGGGTTTGCTGCTCCTGCTGAAGCTGAAGCAAGGAAATTTCTGTAGCTGACATCTGTAAATGGCTTATTAGTATATAGGTTATACTTTTGAACCATTTCAGGCAAACCACCAATTAAACGGGTTGATCCGCCACCCACAGAAAGGTCTATGTACTGATTTTGTGTGGTTGGATTACGGTAACCGGTTTGGTAAGACAAACGGATATTATTATTAGGTGCAACGGTATAAACACCTGTAATTCTAGGTGTAAACCTGCCCTCAAAATTCATATTTTTATCATAACGACCAGAAACAGCAAGTTTGAATGATTCACTTAGCTTTTTACCCATTTGAATAAAGGCACCAGTCTCATCAATATCAATTGTGCGGTTAAGATCATCAAATAATGTTCCGGCAGAATTCAGATCATATCTTCTAAAGGAAGCTCCAACCTGAAGATCCAAAGCACCTTTCAAAGCATTTGTGAAATTGTACATCCCCTCATAATGCCAAAGATTACTTTTATCATCAAATTTTGCACCCAGACCAGAGCTGATCGTGGTGTTCATGATCTTGTGCTTAGCAGCTGCGAATTGCGCAGAACCTGGCTCAAATCTACCCTGATCTGCAACAGAACGTGCCATTGCATGAGCCTGAGCATCAGGCAATCCTGCAGAACGCGCACCAACATAATTACCTATATATTGAGGGAACCAGGTAGTACTTGCCTTTGATGTTTCATTAATATAACTACCAAGGATTGAAGAGATGTAAGAATCACCTGAACGCTCCTGAGTGGTATAACCACGAACAATAAAGTCTTCACCTTTTAACTCAAGTTTGTACTGTCCGATACTGAAATTACGCAGTGAATAACGATCTGAACCAGTATAAACAGATGTACCAGAACCCCAGTTAGCCTGGAAAATGGCTTGAACGCTATTACTTAGCTTATAATGTAATGAAGTCGATGTTTTCAAAGAGTTGGTTTTGTAATCGACAAGATTAACCTCATTATATCCAGTCCTTGAGACAGCCTGATCAGGAATAATTCCTGCTCTCAAACCAAAGTTGAAAGGAAGAACATTTTGTATAGTAGGTCTTAATGCGGCTGGAAAAGCACTCAAAAATCCACCAATTTGAGCAGGAGTTGCTGTTGGAGGAAGGGATGCATTGATCATTCCGATAATATTCGGAATTGCACCACCAGTTGCTGCAGCAACACCAGCATTAGTTGCGGTTTGAACTGAGTTTGCAATAATTCTCATATTCTGACTCACTTCATCTCCATAGCTATTTATACCATCATAATTTGGATCAGTGCTGCGGTTACCGTTTTTAAAGGTCCTTGCAGTACGGTCGAAATTAGAATAGTTTGATGCCTGCCAGTCATCTGCCTGTAAGAACGAGAAAGTAGTCTTAAAAGCAAACTTATTCCATGCCTTAGCAACCCGTATTCCTGCTTCTTCAAATGGTTGTGTATCACGAAGTGGATCATTTACATGGTTTATTCCTCTCTTGATCGAAAAGCTGACACCTTCTGATGTAAATGGATCTTTCGATGTCATTAACATGGTTCCGTTTATACCACCAGCACCATACAAAGCAGAGGAAGCTCCTGGAAGAAGCTCAACATTATCAACATCGAGTTCAGATATTCCTATAATATTACCTACGGAAAAATTCAAACCGGGAGCCTGATTATCCATCCCGTCAATATACTGGTTAAAACGGGTATTACCATTTGCATTAAAACCTCTGGTATTGATCGATTTAAAAGTTAAACTTTGTGCACTCATCTCAACACCTTTCAAATTATTCAGGGCGTCATAGAAAGTTGGTGATGCAGTTTCGCGTATTGCGGCCTGTCCGAAGCGCTCAATTGAAACCGGAGATTCCAAAATCCTCTCCGGGGTACGTGAAGCGGCAACTACAACTTCTTGTCCCAGGATCGACTGAGATTCCAAAGCAAATACCAAATCAGAAACTGAAGCCCTTACTTCCTGCTCGATTGATTTATAACCAAGATAACTGATAACAATTGTAAATGGGGCAGTCTCAGCGGTACTGAAAGTAAATTTACCATCTGCATTTGTGGATGTCCCAATTGATTTTCCTTTTACATTAATGGAAACCCCGGGTAAGGTTTCATTTGTTTGTTTGTCGGTAACAGTTCCCGAAATAGTAATGCTTTGTGCAAATGCCATTGAAATGGTCATTGTAAGCAGGACTAAAAAACAGGAAAAACGAGTAAAGTTTCTGTTCATAATTCTCAGATTTATATTGGTTAAAAACATTTTAACCATACAAAATACTGTAATATTTTAATTCAAACAAAGGATTTTGATATTTTTTTATGCTTGCATAGTAAAATAATGGCTCTACTCTTAAATAACAAAGGATTTGAACTTTTTTTAAATTGCAATAAAGCAAACAATATTTTGAATTAACTATTAATTTTTAACATATTTAATCTTTTAAAAAAATCCATGAAAATAGTTAAAGCAGTCATTTCAGGTCTTTTTGCCTTTGCATTGATCTATGCCCTAAACAATAAATTTGGGGATATTCCTCCTCTTGCCAGATTCCTTGATCCATTCAATGGTTTCTGGGCAAATGCCGAAAGTAAAGTGCAGGATCCTGAAAAGGATTTGACAATTGATGGCTTAAACGGTCTGGTTGAAATCCACTTTGATGATCAGATGATCCCTCATATATTCGCTGAAAATGACCATGACCTATATTTTGCTCAGGGATATATCACTGCAAAAGACAGATTATGGCAAATGGATTTTCAGACGCGTTTTGCTGCCGGAAGACTTTCGGAGGTGGTTGGTCCAAAAGCGATTGAACTCGATCGATACCAGCGACGTATGGGCATGAGTTTCGGAGCTGAGAATATGGTCGAAGTAATGTTGAAGGACCCTGAGATCAAGGCTATAATGGACGCCTATTCTGCAGGTGTAAACGCCTATATACATTCTCTGAAACCTGCCGACTATCCAATTGAATTCAAGCTTTTGAATTATGAACCCGAAGATTGGAAACCATTATACTCTGCCTTATTATTGAAACTCATGTCGGCGACACTTGCCGGAGGTTCCAATGAATTCTATATGAATAATATACTGCAGAAATATGGACCGGAGATAACCAAAGATCTTTTCCCCGACTATCCCTTTAGAGAGGATCCGATCATACCCGTTGGTACTAAATGGGATTTTGATCCGGTTAACATCCCGCAAATGCCTGCCATCACTGAAAATAAAACTGCTTCCACTATTAAAACAATAGAAAAAGAAGAAGGGATTGGAAGTAATAACTGGGCGCTTTCAGGAAAAAAAACCGCTAGCGGCTATCCTTTACTCTCTAACGATCCCCATTTAGACCTTACCCTGCCAGCTATCTGGTATCAGGTTCAGCTTGCATCTAATGACATGAATGCCTGCGGAGTTTCGATTCCTGGTTCGCCGGGAATTATTATCGGTTTTAACAAAGATGTGGCCTGGGGCGTAACTAATGTAGGTGCTGATGTTCTTGACTGGTACAACATTAAGTTTAAAGATGCTTCAAAAAAGGAAT
>CAZTRY010000120.1:0-9074 GCA_964616525.1 uncultured Sphingobacterium sp.
TATCCCAGAAAATAAATGTTCCCGGGCAGCATTCCGTGTTTTGCTTCGATGAATGAATAGCAAATGTTGGTGATCCTCCTGCTACAAGCAATGGCAAACCATAACCTTCTGCCTGAACTTTTTTGCGAAGGTCTTCAGCTTCTTTAAAATCGCGCTCACAATGAGCAATACGCTCAGTCAAATCGTAATCGCGAATATGGCCATCATAGGCATGAAAACCTTTGAAATCAATGCCGGGAAGGCTTTGCAGTTGTTTAAATAAGTCAAATGCCGAAGCAGGTTTGATACCGGTTCGGTTCATTCCAACATTAAGGTCAATGAATACTGACATGGAGCCTTTAGTTAGATCTGAGAACATGCGGGCAGAATCAATATTATCTACCAAACATGAATATTTTGTATCAGGATAGGCATCAAGCAGCTTCAAAAGACGAAGAAATTTAGGTTTTACCGGCTGATAAGCGAGTATCACATCTTCCGCACCTGCCATTCCCAGCATTTCTGCCTCGGCAATACTGGCAGCTTTAAACTTCCTGATCCCCGAATCCCGCATCATTTTACAGACCTCAAGCATTTTATTGGTCTTAACATGCGGTCTGAGCTGTGCCGGATCATTGACCATCGTCAAAACCTTCCGGATATTATGCTCAACCTGATCCTTGTAGACCACAAGTGCCGGGGAATCAATATTTTCTACATCTTTTATTGTGTACCAGTTCATTGGATGATCATTAAATCAGGCCCAGGCTTTTCTCAGGAAGCGCAACCAGTTTTTATAAAATATATTCTCAATATCTTCTGCTGAATATCCCCTGCGCTTTAACATCCCATTCAGTTTTTGCAGGTCAGAAATATCCTCCAAATCATATGGAGATTGCTCCTTACCATATGCCCCATCCAAATCACTCCCAATGGCAACATTCAGACTGTTTCCTGCGAGCTGACAGATATGATCATAATGATCAACAATCAGTTCGAGGTGCACATTTCTTTCTTTTGGATCATCCTTACCTCGTACCCAGTTATCGGTAAGCATCCAGGTATCAAAAACTCCACCAATCACAGCATCTCTTTCTATCAGAACCTTGATCTGATCATCTGTTAACTGCCTTTGGTTATCTACCAGCTTACGACAATTATGATGGCTTGCCCAAACCGGTCCTTTGTACATGGATGTTGCCTCATCAAAGCCTTTATCTGTTAAGTGCGTCACATCTAAAATCATATTCAGACGATCCATCTCAGCAACAAGCTCCCTGCCTGCGGCTGTAAGCCCTTCAGTCCTGCCTGTACCAGCAGCATACCTGCCCGGTCCATAATGTGCCGGACCGCAAGCCCTAAGACCGTATGCATATGCCTTTTCGAGGTAAGAAATATTGACAAATGAATCTGCCCCCTCCAGACTGAGAATATACCCAATCGGCTTCCCCTGATCAGGAATGTTTTGATCAAACCAGAGTGCCAGATGAGCTTCCATCTGTGCCAGGTTAGTAATCTGTACCATTTCACCCTGATCTTCCATCGCACGGTACCAGGCCAGCTGAGCCTGGGAAATTCCCCAGGCGATCTCAGGTGAATTCCAGCCTGGAATAAGGCTGCCCCGCTCAACGTATCGGGCGATCTGGGTGGCTACAACCAGACCGATCTTACCCTTTCGCAATTCAGGTAAAGCTACTGTTCCAAGCCCCCGATCAAGCTTATCTGTCATTCCCTTCTCACTCTCCCGGATCTCGTACACAGATTTTTTAAGATCCCGGTTCCATTCAATTGCATTCATCGACAGATCGAGATGGCAATCAAAAATAAATATGGATTCTTCGGTCATTTTTGAATGCAAGACTACTTTTTACCCTGACGAAATGCAATCGCATCAATCTCCACCTTAATGCCATGGCCCAAACCTGATTGTACAGTTGTACGTGCAGGCTTAACCTTTGTAAAATAAGTCGCGTAAACCGCATTATAGCGATCGAAATCCTTAATATCACTCAAATGAACCGTACATTTCACGATATCATCCAGAGTAAATCCAGCCGCTTCACAAATACGCTTAACGTTGTGAATAGTGAGATGCGTTTCCTCCTCAATAGTACCCAGCACGAAAGTACTTGTTGTAAAATCTACTGCAGCCTGTCCGCTTACAAACAGCCAGTCGCCTGCTGCCAAAACCCCTGCTGAATATGCTCCGGTTGTAAAACTCTTATCGGCCTTGTCCGGGTGTTGTATTTCTATTTTTTCCATTTTCTTTGTAATTAATATTTTTAATAGTTTGTTAATTAAATTCTACTAAACCGAAAAATTCCGGTCGATGATAATCCGGTTCTTCAGTTTTGATGTCATTCCAGACCACAAAATGCGGTTCAGGAAGATCATCGCCACATTTATAGAAGTTGGCACGGCATTTTTTCCCTTTCAGGGATTTGAACTGATGATACTGAAAAGCACTGAATGGTATTGATAGGGTCAGTTCCCAACCAATATTTGAACCTTTACTACTGGCAGGTTTTATCGAACTCCGTGTGGCTATTGATTTGATCAGTTCATCACTCAGCATGCTACGATTAGACCTTTCTTCACCAAAACTAAGAAGACAGGTACCTGCACAATTGAACTCAAAATTATAATATTCCTTTTCATCCCCAAAAGAGACAAAAAACTCTACACAACTGTCCTTATACACGGGATCATTCGGCTCAGAATAAATCGCCCGGATATACTTTTCCTCTACGTAAAATTTCAGGAATACTGCCCGATCACCATAAGCCATTGCAAAAGCAAGCTCAGGTTTATAGGGATATGCTGCCCATGGTGTGATATTGATCAATTCCTGATGAACATGATCCAGCTTTGCTGAAATATCTTCTATCGCAATAAAATCATCAACATGGATATAAGGTGCAGAAAGAGTCTTCATTTTAACTATCCTTAGCTTCTTTTTCTTCTTTCAGTTTAGCCAGCTTTCTTTTTACGATATCAAAAGGATATTTCATAGCCAGATTCCTGATCTCATAATTGAAGTCGGCAAAGGTTTCTTCCCACAATTTGGATTCTTCAGGTGTATACTTGTAAAATCCATGTCCATTGGCAACCCCTTTTCCACCTGCCTTAACAATATCATCAATGAGCTTGGGTACATGGGTATCGTTGCACAGGGTTGGATTGAGATCCTTCATCACATTATGGTATGCAGGCACACCGGTTAGATCCATCCATCCGAAAACGCCAACCAAAGTCATCCAGTAACCTGTATTATTACGGCAAGCCCTGTCAACATCTTCAACGGTTGCATACCCGTTTTCAACCAGGTAAAATGCTTCCCGATACATCGCATACATCAAACGATTACCAATAAATCCACGTATGTCCTTTCTGACCAGAGTCGCTTCTTTGTTCCAGTAATTGGATAACTCATAAAGGTATTCGCCCTTTGCAATATCACTCTGATCGCCACAAATTACTTCCAGAAAGCGTGTGGTATGCGAAGGCTCAGCCCAGTGCAAGCCGAAGAAACGATCCGGGTGTTTGGTCATCTTCTGCAGGATACTGATTGGAATTGCGGATGTATTGCTGGTCATGAGTGCATCTTCAGCAATAACGGCTTCAATCTTACCGTAAACCACCTTCTTGATTTCTTCACTCTCCAGGGTACATTCAATAGCCAGTTTGCAGGGTTTCAATGCTCCGTAATCCTCAGTAATGATCAGATTCTTAAAATAGAATTCCGGATCTTCACTGACCAATCCCTCCTCTTTTGCTTTGACAAAATGTTTGCGGATTCGGGATTCAGCAGTAGTCATATCGATACTGATCGGAGCAATTGCCACCACCGGATGACCTGCCATTAGCAGGCAGGTGGTAATGCTGCAACCCATCAGGCCCAGACCGATAACACCTACAGGAATTTCATTTGTGTTGATTGACATAGTTATCAATAAAATTTGAGTTCAATAAGATACTTTTCTGATAAATTCAGATTACTAAGCAAAATTAACAACCTTGCCTGTCCGAACAGATTCATCACATGCAAAGGCAATTCTCAGGCTGTTAACTGCATCTTCTCCATGTGCGCTTAGGTCTAGATCCTGATGTATAGCCTTCAAAAAATACGCCTGTTCCCGGTTGCATAACTCCTGATGATCAGGCTCATCTTCCAGATTAATCCAGGTATCCTCTTTTGCAAAAAGCTCATCCTTATTCAGATCAGCATGGTGAAAACGTATTGATTCGGTCTTGGTATGTGCCTCAATGGATGAAGATTTTCCTGCTGCTCCGGCTTCTTTCGCCACTATGGAGACCGAGCCCTTTGGACCGACAACATCCTTCACAAAAAATGCAGTTTCACTCATCATTGGCCCCCAGCCTGCTTCATACCATCCCACAGAACCATCCTCAAAACGTATTTGCAACTGTCCGTAATTATAATTTCCGGCAGGGATTTCCTCAGTTAATCTCGCCCCGATTGCATAGACCTGTACCGGTTTGGAACGGGTCATCTGACACATCACATCAATATAATGAACACCGCAATCCACAATCGGACTCAGTGCATTCATCAGATTGCGATGAAGCGTCCACATTGCTCCATCACTCTGCTGATTCAAATTCATTCTCATAACCAATGGTTTACCCAATTCTCCGCTAAGCTCAATAAATTTTTCCCATGATGGATGATGGCGCAGGATATAACCAACAACCAGTTTTTTATTTGCTTTTTTTGAAGCTGCAACCACACGCTCTGCGCCTTCCACAGAATCAGCAACAGGTTTTTCAATGAAGACATGGCAACCAGCTTCGAAAGCCTGAATTGCATACTTCTCATGTGTATCAGGATAAGTAGAGATACATACTGCATCCGGTTTTGTAGCTTTCATTGCCTCATCCATATCGTTGAATAAAGGATATTTATTCCCCATTCTGGCATTTAATACTTCCTTGGATTTCCCTCGGGATATAAGTCCGACAATCTCAAACCCCGGATTTGTATGATAGGCCATCGCATGGGAAGCGCCCATGTTTCCACAACCTAAAACTAGGACACGTATTGGTTTTACTTGATTTGACATATTTAGTGTTATTGATTCTATCATTTTATTGACTCAAAACGCTGACAGGGTTTTGAACCCTGGCAGCGTTCTTTTATAAATTCCCCTTCTTCAGTTCACTCACCGCATGATCACAAGCCCTGGCAGTGAAGGCCATGTATGTCAGGGATGGATTCTGACAGGCGTTTGAAGTCATGAAAGCACCATCCGTTACAAACACATTCTTCACATCATGCATCTGATTCCATTTGTTTAATACAGAAGTCTTAGGATCATGTCCCATACGTGCAGTACCCATCTCATGGATCGCCATTCCCGGAATTGCTGGTCTGTCGAAAGATTGAATGTCCTTCATCCCTGCAGCTTCAAGAATTTCTGCAGCATCGTTTCTCATGTCGATACGCATTTTTCGCTCGTTCTCACCAAACTCACAATCTACTGCCAGTAATGGAAGGCCCCATTTGTCCTTTTTGGTTCTATCCAGAAATGCACGGTTTTTATATTCAGGTAAATGCTCACCGAAAGATCCCAGCCCCATAATCCATGGTCCGGGTTCCGTCATATCCTCCTTGAAATCCTGGCCAAAGCCCATTTCAGGAATAGCACGTTGCCAGCCCGTACGGCTCGCACTTCCTCCGTAGTGGAAGCCACGTAAATAATCCCTTTCCGGCTTATCCCCGAGATTGCGATAACGCGGTATATAGATTCCAATCGGGCGGCGACCATAGTAATATTTATCATCAAAGCCTTCTGCCCTTCCTGATGCTCCAATCTGAAAGTGATGATCCATCAGATTATGTCCAAGATGACCACTGCTATTACCCAATCCATCAGGGAAGGTATCTGAAGTTGAGTTCAGAAGAATTTGAGTTGTTCCCAGAGTTGAAGCGTTCATGAAGATGATCTTTGCAGAATATTCAATATGCTCATTGGTCTCTGAGTCAATCACCATAACGCCTTTTGCTTTCCTGGTTTCTTTATCATAAAGAACCTCACTAACAATCGAATACGGACGGAGGGTCAGGTTACCGGTAGCCATTGCTGCCGGCAGGGTCGCCGATTGTGTGCTGAAATAAGCACCGAAGGGACAACCTCTGTTACAAAGGTTTCTGTTTTGGCAGGTTCCTCTGCCATTATGCGGAACGGTCAGGTTAGCCATCCGGTAAACGGTCATCATCCGCTCTTTGTTATAATGCTTTTCAATCCTTTCCTTCACTGCTTTTTCAACACAGTTCATTTCAAACGGAGGAAGAAATATACCATCAGGTAATTGAGCAAGCCCCTCATTTTGTCCGCTGATACCGGCAAAACGTTCCACATAATCATACCATGGTGAAATTTCCTTATAACGAACCGGCCAGTCTACACCATAGCCATCCTTTGCATTGGCTGTAAAATCCATTTCACTCAAACGGAGACAACCCCGCCCCCAGGTGATGGATCTGCCGCCCACATGGTAACCGCGATACCAGTCGAACCGCTTTACTTCAGTATATGGACAATCAACATCGTCTACCCAAAATTTTGCATTAAACTCGCTGTACTGACCACCACGGGTTTGTACCAAATGCCTGCTGCGTTCTTCAGGTGTGATCCTTCCCCTGTGTTTGAATTCCCAGGGCTTCATTAAAGCGGTATCGTAGTCTTTCACATGCTCCACATTACGGCCACGCTCCAGCATTAATACTTTTAATCCCTTCTCCGTCAGTTCTTTGGCAGCCCAACCACCACTAATTCCCGAACCTACTACTATCGCATCATAGGTATTCTGCTTCTCTGCTTTTATATTAATATTCATCTGTCTTAATCAATATTCTGTTAATCAATAATTAGGTAGCCCATGCTTTTTGTCCGGGCTGCAAGGGAATACAGGATTCATACCTGCCTGGTATATGTACATAGCGTAAAGCCTTTGTCGCCCCAATCTCTGAGGTATAATAACCCAGGCAAGTGAGTTCGTAAATCAATTGGAAAAAATGGGAAGGAGTGGTTCCGGCAGCAATCTGTGTCTGTGCCTCGGATTTAAAGAATTTAAAGATTTCTTCCCGCTCCTTAAGTGTTAAGGATGTAAAAGGTTTCTTATAATTACTTTGCGAAACCTCATCCACTCTCATTAGACCATCCGCGAAATGTTTTTGAATATCCGCGGTATAACAATCCTGCATCATCATCACAATAAATGGACCCAGGCCTGCAGCTTTGGCACCAGGTACTCCTTTGGTATCCGGAATAATCGTGTCGGCAATTTCTGCAATCAATGCTTCCTGCGATGCAATTGATTTTGATTCACTAACATTCCCTGCAACCGGACTCAGCACTTCGGCGAAAGCTCCAAAGCCTGAAAAAGTAATTGCTCCTCCTAATAAAAAGGTAGCTCTCCTGACTGCTTCTCTTCTATTCATCTATCTGTTTTAAATAATTATTAATTGTTTTGTTCTATGTAAAAACCGGGGACCTATCCCTTCAACACCAATAGTAAATCCGGCTGGTATGTGTTCAGTCTTTCAAAAAACGCCTGAACCACTAATATTTGACTATATTAAGTAATTTTCTTTAAACTGAGAGGGATGATTAATTATTTTATCCAATTTTAAGGGTGGTCTTATTTACCATCAGCCCAAGGTATCTTCATATCCTCCTTCAAATAAAATTAGTACATAATTCTATTTACTATCTGATACTTTTATTCGCAAAAGCAATCCAATTTGCTGCCTTAGTTTTCTAAATAATGCATGTGAATAAAATTCAGATCATGTAAACCAGCACAGCGGTCAATCTGAAATAAAATGAAAAGAAACAGGAAATTACAGGCAGGATATTTCGACTAATTTCATAGAATTATTAAAAGTTAAAGAGTCTGTATTTCTAAATAAGACTTTATCATTATGGCTATAGCTTTCACCATACCCTTCAATAAGATTGTCCCCATCTAACTTAAATGCTATCTGTCTGCAGGATTGAATACCTTCTGAAAGGAATGTATACTCTGCTATTAAAATATTGCCATTCATCCTTCCATTTATGGTTCCTGTATTTTTATCCTTTTCTTTTAAATTATAAACCAGGGAGCCGGTAATTGAGTCTCCTAAATGAGTCAGATTCATACTAACCGTATCAGCTTCGCTAGCATACAAATAACAATTTGTTACTGAAGCATTTTGCTGATTTACTATTGCCGAATTGTTTGTTTCTGTTTCCTTAACCTGAGTATTACAGGAAGCCAGGAGAATTGCTAGAATTAGAATATTAAATGTTTTCATAAGAAGAATGTTTGATATAAATTTTATACAAAATTCTACTGCAATAAAACGGCCAGAGTCTATTTTCAGATCTAAATCTAAATTCTGTCCACGAATTATTTGAATCATCCGTAATAAAAGGAGATTATGTAATTAAGTAGATTTTTCTGCTTTGAGCTTTCAGCTTAACCCTTTCAGCTTCTTTTTTAGCTTAAAGCCTGGGGCTCAATCAGTGTCACTTCCGAAAGTGCATTGAACAAATAGACAGCACCTGTTTTAATTTCGACGCAGCGGTAGCGTTTTCTGACCAGGGTATCTTTTCTGAATACACGCCCGTCGGGTAATGAAAACAACGATTTCATTGGAATCTTTTCTACGCAAATAATATGTGCGGGTTTACTGTCATATTGTTTCAGAACACGGTAAAGTTTAAGATCAACGCAACTGGAAGCCGCCGGGTTTTCGAGGTAATTTTGAATGGCATGATTAATATCCGGAGGAAAGATGGATTGCTCAAAAAAGGGCTTCATCATCCTTTTAAAGTTATTCTTCCATTCCTGTCCGTGGGGCTTTGCTTTACGCTTGTATTCATTCCAGGTCAATAAATGTGCGAACTCATGCACTGTGGTAATCAGGAAGGCATAGGGATTAAGATCGAAATTTACTGAAATCCGATGGCCTGCATTTTTAAATGGGTGACGGTAATCACCGTGCTTGGTACTTCGGTTTCTGGAGATCTTAAACTCACATTCAAAATAATCTATCCAGCGCGCGATAACAGGTGCAGCGCCCG
>CAZTRY010000121.1:0-6192 GCA_964616525.1 uncultured Sphingobacterium sp.
TTATTAAATCGGACTGCAAAGGTAGAAAATAAGATTTTTAATAAAAAACATTTCTATGCTTTATTTTCATTAAGGCTGAGGAAATTAGATATTTAGCCCTTAAGGATGGCATAACTGATCAGTAATTGCTCTCAAAAGCACCCTTGAAATGAATTGAGAGCTATTGTTCTGTACTTTTACTGCTCAATAATGGTCTTATATACGATAAAGCAAATTCCAGTTGCATTTCCTGATCTATATTTGAGTTATCAAGAACAATTGCATCCGCTGCCTGTATCAGGGGACTTTCTTCCCTGGTAGTATCCTGATGATCACGTAATGCAAGATTGGCATAGATCTCTTCCAAACTAACTTTTTCACCTTTATTGATCAGTTCTTTATATCGTCTTTCGGCTCGAATCTGCGGGTCAGCAGTCATGAAAAATTTTAGTGTAGCATCCGGAAAGACTACAGTCCCTATGTCACGGCCATCCATTATTATATTTTTGGATTTACCCATTCTTTGCTGCTGTCTGACCATTTCTGTACGTACTGCTTTGATTGCACTAACCTGACTCACTTTTTCAGAAACAGGCATTTGTCTTATTTCTTCAGATATATCTTCCTCATTTAAAAAGACAAAAGTTTGTTCATCACGGTATTCAAAGTTAATGTGGATATTATCCAGAGCATTTTCAACAGCAAGTGCATCATTTAATTCAATTTGATGCCTGAGAAAATACAGCGTCACTGCACGGTACATCGCTCCGGTATCTATATAGATAAAATGCAGTTTTTTAGCCAGTGCTTTTGCTATTGTACTCTTTCCACAGGATGAATAACCATCTATGGCTATGACTATGTTTTTGCTCATCTCTGCAAAAATAGAATTTGCTTTTGATTTACTGATCATATAATTTATGAAAACCATTTAGTTAGGGTGCTGTTTATGATTTGGGAATACATAATTTTGCATATGGAATTGTCGGTAAAGAATCTATTAAGGGAGATTAGCTTCAAAACATCAAGAAGTGGTGGCAAAGGCGGTCAGAATGTGAATAAGGTTTCATCAAAAGTGGAACTGAATCTCAATATCAGTGAATCCTTGCTATTTACTGATGAGCAAAAGCAAATTTTATTACAAAAACTTGCCAACAGGATAAATTCTGAAGGAATGTTGCAGATTATTACTGAAGAGGAGCGAAGTCAGTTACTCAATAAGCAGAAAAGTTTGGTAAAACTTCAGCGCTTAATTAAAAATGCTCTATATCAGCCAGCGGCTAGAAAGGCCACAAAGCCTAAACGTTCAGCCATTGAAAGCAGACTCAAGAGCAAACACATGAATGCTTTGAAAAAAATCAGCAGAAGGGATTATTTTAATGATTAAATCATTCTTTATTCAGTCTGTAAAATAGTGCCAGGGAACCATATTGATGGCGTTTTGCATTGCTTTGAATTTCCCTTGATTTGAATATTACAGAGAAGTCTGCAGTCCATCTGTCCTTTGAGAATACAGCACCTGCCTGCTGGCTGAAAACTACCGGTTTAACATCAAATACTGAAGTTCCTTTATCAGCTATGAACATACCACCCTGAATAGTTGCATCATAAGCAATATAATGAATCATGGGTTTTGCGTAGAAGAAAAACTCCTTTTCAACTTTTGAACGTGAATTATTTGAAATAGTACTTTGTGTGCTTACTGAACTATGTAGTGAATTTATAGCCCCGGTACGGAAAAGAATTCCGGCACCTATTCCGGCAAAAGTATTTCCGGCATTCAAATAGGAGTTAAGGCTGAAATCAGTTTTTTCAGAATTCAATCTATTAATCAGCTTATTAAATTCTATGGTTGAATTGATCCCGAATTCATTGTTAACCTGCCATTGCCAGCCATTAATTTTATAAAAACCAAATGTGTTGTGCAATAGCTCCTGGGCTTCTTCTCCTTTTGCTGATGGTCCAATAGTCCCGAGCTGAATATTAAGTTTAAGGTTGCTTTCAGAATTAAAAAGAAAGTTGACTGCCCCACCACCATAAAGGTAAGCTGCAAAAGGCCGGTCAATGAAATCGGGGTCCAGAATGCTTCCCGTTTGAGGATTATACATTTTTTGTCCGGCTTCAAGCTCCCAAATGACTTTATTTAGTTTTGGGTTTTTTAGTGTCGACTGATCCAGCGCAGTTCTGAATTTTAGAAAAAGTCCATTGGTATAATATCTGTCCTGACCTTGTGCCAGATAAGAATCATTATCACTTATGAAACCGAATTCGCTTTTATAGGAACTTTCTTGTGCATTTGAAATTGTTGCCTTGAAAACAAACAATAATGTAATTATGAAGATTTTGTGTTTTATTATCATGTTTTCTATGGAGATCCGGCACTATTTCAACTAAAGCGCTAGTAAAACAGGATTAAAACTGCAATTACAATTTTAATCCTGCTGTGAATCGAAATTTGTTTACTTGGGATGATTTCCGGTTGACTCCTTTACAGTCAGGTCAATTGCATCTTTAACCTTGTCCTTAAATAATGCAAGATCAATAACCTCTTTCATTTCACTGACATAGTGAAATTGCATATCTCTGATATAATCTTCCTTGATCTCCAGAATATCTTTTCGGTTTGATTTTGAGAGAATTATTTCCTTAATATTGGCTCTCTTGGCCGCAAGAATTTTTTCTTTGATTCCACCAACTGGTAATACTTTGCCACGAAGTGTGATTTCGCCGGTCATAGCCAGATGTGGTTTAACTTTATGTTGTGTAAATGCGGATGTCAATGCTGTCAGCATAGTAATTCCAGCCGATGGTCCATCTTTTGGTGTAGCACCAGCAGGAACATGTACATGGACATCCCATTGATCAAATACCCGATGATCAATATTGAATTTTCTTGCATTTGCGCGAAGATAGGCCATTGCAATTGTAGCAGATTCTTTCATAACATCACCCAGATTACCAGTCAGGGATAATTTCCCTTTTCCCGGACTCAGACTTGCTTCAATAAACAGGATATCCCCGCCCACCTGGGTCCAGGCCAGACCAGTCACCACACCGGCAACTTCATTGCCTTCATACAAGTCTTTGTCATAGATTGGTGGGCCAAGAATAGTTTCCACATCAGTTTTGCTGACTGCCGGATTATATTCAAGGTCCATCGCGATTTTCGTTGCAATTCCACGGACCAGTGAACCTATTTTCTTCTCAAGGCCACGGACTCCGGATTCTCTTGTATAATCTTCGATTACTTTTTCAAGGACCTGATTTTTGAGGCTAATATCTTTCACCTTTATACCGTGTTGTTCACGCTGTTTTGGTAAGAGATGTTGTTTGGCAATCTCAATTTTTTCTTCAATCGTATAGCCGTTAACCTCAATTATCTCCATCCGGTCTAATAATGCAGGCTGAATAGTACTCAGGGAATTTGCTGTTGCAATGAACATGACACCAGATAGGTCATAATCTACTTCTACATAATGGTCATAGAATGCATTATTCTGCTCAGGATCAAGTACTTCAAGAAGCGCTGATGATGGATCTCCACGAAAATCATTACCAACTTTATCAATTTCATCAAGTACAAATACAGGGTTTGAACTGCCTGCTTTTTTTATGGATTGAATAATCCTGCCAGGCATCGCGCCAATGTATGTCTTACGATGACCTCTGATTTCGGCTTCATCCCTTATCCCGCCAAGAGCCATACGCACATATTTTCTACCCAAAGCCTTTGCAATCGATTTACCAAGAGAGGTTTTACCCACTCCCGGAGGGCCTACTAGACAAAGGATTGGAGCCTTCATATTGTGTTTTAACTTAAGAACAGCTAAGTATTCAATGATACGTTGCTTGACCTTATCAAGACCATAATGATCTTTTTCAAGAATTTTAGAAGCCCGTTTAAGATCAAAATTATCCTTTGTGAAATCATTCCATGGAAGGTCCAGGAGAAGTTCCAGATAATTAATTTGTATTGAGTAATCTGCAGCCGCAGGATTCATTCTGGCCAGTTTCTCTACCTCTTTATTGAAATGGGTCGCGGCTTCTTTACTCCATTTTTTTAGTGCAGCACGTTCTCTCAGATTTTCAATCTCCAGATCGGGGGAGTTTCCACCCAATTCTTCCTGAATGGTTTTTAACTGCTGATTCAGAAAATAATCGCGCTGCTGCTTGTCGAGGTCAACACGCACTTTCGATTGGATCTGGTTCTTCAGTTCCTGCATCTGCAGTTCCTGGGTTAAATGCTCCAGGACCATTTTTGCTCGATCATGAAGGTTCGCAACTTCCAGCATCTGCTGTTTTGCAGAAACTTCAGCATTCATATTGGAAGAAATGAAGTTGATCAGGAAAGATGAACTTTCAATGTTTTTAATGGCGATGCCTGCTTCACTTGGAATATTTGGAGAAAGCTGGATGATCTGCATGGCCATCTCTTTAATAGATGCCATTAGAGCCTTAAATTCTTTGTCAGCCTTAGGGCGGACTTCTTCAAATTTTTGGATACTAGCCTTGATGTAAGGATCACTTTGCACTTCTTCATTCAGACGAAAGCGCTGTTTACCCTGAATGATCACGGTAGTGTTTCCATCAGGCATCTGTAGCATTTTAATTATAAGAGCAACAGTTCCAACCTGATTTAATTGTTCGAATTCAGGATCCTCAATACCTACATCTTTTTGTGATACGACACCAATTATCCTTTCGCCACGATAAGCATCCTTAATCAGTTTGATAGATTTATCCCTGCCAACCGTGATTGGTATTACAACACCTGGAAATAATACGGTATTGCGTAAAGGCAGAATCGACAAAATGTCGGGTGTCTCTTCATTGTTCATTTCCTCCTCATCTTCCTGGGACATCAGTGGAAAGAACTCGGTATCTTCGCTAATTAAAGGCAATGTGCGGTTGAAATCAAAGTTATCGTAGTTGCTCATCTATATCTTAATAACGTCATTATGACAGTTGAATTTTCTCAGAAGCCGGTTAAATCAGCCTGAAAACTAAAAGTGCAAGGTATGTGCCAAATCGCTGTATTGATCAAAATCGGCAGATAAAAAGAAATATACGGACAAATTTTCTGACATAATTTATTTAATTGACATAGTTTTTTTCTATCAAGAAAGTAAATTCGTACATTTAAAATAATAAATGTAAAGGATCGTTATTCCTTTGGAATTTAAACTGTCACCAATTAAAATGAGATCATTTTCAGGTTTACTAATTATTCTTTTGTCGGCGAATATCGCTTTCGCTCAGACCGCTTACCACAAAATGGGCCAAAAGGCTTTAATTGACGGGGATTTCAAAGCAGCAGTTTCAAATCTTGAAAAGGCGCTTGCGAAAGACTCTAATGATGTTAATACTCTGTATATGTTAGGCTACTCTTATTATCATTCTGCAAGGTATAAGGAGTCGGTAAATACTTTTAACAAAGTAATTGCATTAAAGCCTTCAGATAACAGTGCATATTATTACAGAGGGAAAGCAAGCAGCATTATGGCAAATGATACAAAGGGTATCGCAAATGCCGATAGGGAGAAATTATTGCTTTCTTCTATCAAGGATTTTTCTAAAGCAATAGACCTGAATGCCGATGATGTTAAGTTATATCAAAACAGAGCTGTAGCCTATAGGGATTATGGTGTGCTTAAGGGACAAAAAATTCCCGGATTATACGATAAAAACAAAGCAACTGGTTCTTTCAGGTCCTGCATTTCAGATTTTGAAAAAGTATTGGCTATCACCCCCGACCGAAGAGATATTATTACTCAGTTAGAAGACGCAAAGATTTATCTTCAAAATCTGAAATAATATTTGTGAAATAAAAAAGAGAACCCGGCTTTGTCCGGGTTTTCTTTTTTTATTGAAAAATTAAGGATATTCGGAATCAGATAATTACCAGATGCTTAAATCAATCAGAAAGTTCGAAAACCTTCATATAGCCTGTTGGTTGCTTAAAGATACCTGTTGGGTTTTGGATATGCGGGTATTTGGTGTAATAATGATCTTTCCAACACTATTTCTGGCTTTTTTCATCACTTTTAAGTTCAGAAAAATTCTTTCTGAATTCTATCATAATCTGGCGGTTTGTTTTTGGATAATGGCTAATACCATATGGATGATCGGTGAGTTTTATTACGATGATACATTACGCCCATTTGCAATAGTATTTTTCATCACTGGTCTTCTGGTATTGATGGTTTATTATGG
>CAZTRY010000121.1:6202-8820 GCA_964616525.1 uncultured Sphingobacterium sp.
TTATCCGCTTTCCAGGATAGCAGGGACCAGGAGTCCTGATTTTATTTGCACTGATTATTATTTCACCAATATTCCACTGATCTTATAATTGTTCTTGCCAAGAAATCTTACGCTCTGATTTTTATTTATCGTATAAATTGAATCAGGGATATAGGTCAGTTCTTCAGAGGATTCATAAAGCTTACTACGAGTCATGTTTTTTATTTTGAAAAAAACAGCCCGTCCCAGTTGGTCCATTTTTATATCGACAGTTCTGGTGCGCAGATTGGTATCAATTGCTATATAGTTGAAATGAAGACTATCTCCGCTAAACTTATAGCTATCTTTCCATGCCGGCTTATTTATATCTGAAGCAATGAAAAGTGCAAGTTCATTCTCCCAGTCTACAGAAAGATTTTTTTTAACTTCTGACTGACCATTTTGTATAACACTTTTATTGACATTTGATTTTTTGCTTTTCAGACGTTTAACCTCAGCTTCAAAGAATCCTTTTATGTCAAAAAAAGCAGTTTTTGTTTTAATTTCTTCCCGGCTTGAGCAGGAGGAATTAAAAATCAGTAGCAGGATAAATAGTTTGCGGTACATTAATAAACCAGTACTTCACCGCTCATTATCTCCGGTGATTGAATATTCATTAATTTAAGGATTGTAGGTGCTATATCCCCCAATTTTCCGTCTTTGATATGCTTATAGTCCTCATCAATTAAAATACAAGGAACAAGGTTTGTGGTATGTGCAGTATTTGGAGAGCCATCCTCATTGATCATATAATCTGCATTGCCATGATCGGCGAGAATAATGAAGGAATAACCATTTTTTATTCCGCATTTAACAACCTGCTCCAGGCACCGGTCAACTGTTTCAACAGCTTTCACAACTGCACTGAATACGCCCGTATGTCCAACCATATCCGGATTAGCAAAATTCAAACAAACGAAATCCGGCCAGCCGCTTTCAAGTTCAGGACAAATTGATTCTGCGATCTGGGCTGCACTCATCTCAGGTTGAAGATCGTAGGTCGCAACTTTAGGAGAGGGAATCAGAATTCTTTTCTCATTATTAAATTCCCTTTCTCTGCCGCCAGAGAAGAAGAAGGTTACATGGGGATATTTTTCTGTTTCGGCAATCCGGATCTGATTTTTGTGATTTTGTTCCAGTACTGCTCCAAGGGTTTGGTTAAGATCATCTTTCGTAAATATGACATGAACATTTTTAAATGTTTCATCATATGTTGTCATGGTTACATAATATAGATCCAGAGCCTGCATATTGTATTCAGGAAAGGATTGCTGGGTTAATACGCTTGTTATTTCTCTGCCTCTATCTGTTCTGAAATTGAAACAAATTACTACGTCGCCCTGTTCAATTTTGCCAACAGGTAAACCATCATTGTCTATTTTTACAATTGGATCAATAAATTCATCACTTATTCCGGCGTCATATGACTGCTGTATACTTTCTGAAATATTATTGCTTGGTTTACCAGTGCCATGTACCATAAGGTCATATGCCAGTTTAACACGTTCCCATCGATTATCCCTGTCCATTGCATAATACCTTCCAATTGCAGAAGCAATGGTACCCGCAGAATGTTCAAGGTGTGAATCCAATTCCTGTATAAACTGTAAACCAGATGCAGGATCGGTATCACGTCCATCCATAAAAGCATGAATGAATACATTTTTTACATGATTGGCTTTCGCAGCATCACATAATCCTTTTAAATGTTCAATATGAGAATGAACACCTCCATTGGATAAAAGACCAATGAAATGGACGTTTTTGCCTGAATTTAATGCATAATTGAAGGCTGACTTCAGAACAGGGTGCTCATTAAGCTCTTTATCTTTAACAGCCTTGTTTATACGTCCCAATTCCTGATAAATTACCCTTCCGGCTCCGAGATTCATATGACCAACTTCCGAATTACCCATTTGTCCGGCAGGTAGCCCAACTGCTTCTCCTGAAGCCTGTAATTTAGAGTTTGGATAGGTCTTAATTAAGTGATCGAAAAAGGGTGTATTTGCTACACTTACAGCATCAGATTTGTCATGATTTCCGTAGCCCCAGCCATCGAGGATCAGAAGAATTGCTTTTTTATTTTTCACAACGCAAATATACGCCCAAATTAAATAAATTTGCTTTTTTTGTTTTATGGCATACTTTTAGTACTATTATTTAAAAAAAATGGGAGCTAAAATTCTAATCATCACTATTATTTCTTGTTTTTTTTCATTTAAGCCTGGGGAGGTACCTCAGAAAGATATTTTTGATACACTTTCAGTACATTTCAAAGATTCAAACAGTAAAGAGATTGCAGGATACTTTGCAAGTGTGATTGAATTGGAGATACTTTCTGAAGTAGGTGAGTACTCAAAAGCGCAGGCCGAATTAATTCTCCGCGATTTTTTTTCCAAGCATACACCAGTTTCTGTAAAAGTTATTCACAGGCTTAGTTCCAGTTCAAATTATAAATTCGGGGTACTCTATTTACAATCCCAAAAGGACAAATTAAGGGTATCCATATCCATGGCAAATAATGGTAATAAATTTTGGATCAAAACCATTACTATAGAAAACGATAAAGAATTGTAATTAAGTATTTCTATTTTTGCCTG
>CAZTRY010000122.1:0-8545 GCA_964616525.1 uncultured Sphingobacterium sp.
ATTATTTCCGACCAATCACATGCAGATTGATCACACTTGAATGCGGAAAACCAAGAGTATTTCCGGGAATGATCTCCAGGGTGTTTCGAAGGTAGACATCAATTATCCCATTGGCTACTTTTGTTTTGGTTTCGATGAATTCGGGTTCAACACCCACCAGAAATTGTTTGAAATGCATCCTGCCATTGTGATCAACAATTACCGAAAATGAATATTGAAAATCCTGATAAGCCTTATCGATATTGATCCGGTATTCGGGATATAGATATTCTTCAGACCTGTTAACATGACCTAAATACGGGTCGAGGCCCGGCATAATCTTTTCAACCCAGGTAATTTTGCTTTTGCTTGTCAAAACAACAGGATTGCGGGCTGCAAATGCACTATCAATCACAGAATTTGCCTGTATTGCACGGTATTTAATAAATAGGCTATCTTCTTTTGAAGGTGCTTTCAGCTTTTCAGCGGTTGTTTTCAGCACATTTTTGATATAGTCATCTGAATAAAGCGTCATCGTAATATTGGAAAGATCTTCCATTACCGCTCTCGACTCCAGTTCCATTACCTGAAAAACCAGACTATCTTTGCTGACATGTTTCACCCTGAACCATTCGCGGGCAAACTGAAAGAGCGCTTTATGGCTGTGGAAAATACGGTAGGTCATGTATTGTTTCTTCTCCGGACTGTAAATCCTGACCGAATCATCCGCATTGAAATAGATATTCCATTCCGGTTCCAATTGAAATCCCTGATCAGTAAAGGAAAGTCCGTTATTGAAGCGGCGTTTTACCTCAGAGTATTTGATTCCCTTTATGGCTGTGAATGTTGGAGCCGGTTCTTCATTTATCTTACTGATATGACCACAGGATACAAACAGAAAGGAAAGGAAAAATAAGAAGACAGGCGGGAAAAATTTCATTAGTCGAAATTAAAAAAATAGAAGGAATTCTTCCATTTTAAACTGATGCATCAGATAAAAGAATTATATATTCTAAATAGAGCTCTCTCTATAAAAGCTTTGAAGATATTAACCAATTCTGGAGACTTGGCATGTACCTGTCGGCAGTGCTTTTATTAATCATTCCAAACCCATGACCTCCATGTGGGTAAATGATCATGTTACAAAAGATCTTATGCTTTAATAGTGCTTCATAATATGATATACTGTTTTTTACAGGTACAGAAGCATCATCACCTGCATGTACTAAAAATGCAGGGGGAGTTTTAGGTCCTGCAGCCAGTTCATTGGAATATTTTTCCAGGATTTTTGGATCCGGATTTTTCCCCAGTAAATTTTCCCGGCTTCCCTTGTGGGTAATTCCATCCATAAAACTGATTACCGGGTAGATAAGAACGGAGAAATCAGGTCTGAGCGAAGTGTTTTTTGGGTTAGAGATTAATATTTCATTGAACCTGGTCGATGCACTGGCAGCAAGATGACCTCCGGCAGAAAAGCCCATAATCCCAATTTTATCGGGATCTATATTCCATTCGGCAGCATGTTCCCTAACCACTTGAATTGCGCGCTGAGCATCCTGCAGGGGTCCGATGGACTTATCCTGCATCGTAGTATCGTTCGGAATGCGATATTTTAAAACAAAGGCCGTGATACCCCATTTATTCAATTCTTTAGCAACATCTGCACCTTCATGTGAGGCAGCCAGGATCTTGTAGCCACCACCCGGACAAATGATTACGGCTGTGCCCTTATCAGATGATTTCTCGGGCTTGTAAATGCTCAGCGTAGGTATAGATACACTATTGATACGAAGTACTCCATCGGCACCCATAACAGATTTCTCTTTATTGGGAGCAGGTTTACTATTTGGGATTTCAGCTTTATAAAGTGGTATAATCTCTTGTGCATTCACTGCATTAATATTAAAAAGGATTGTGGAACAAAGAATGGTCTTTAGAATTATTTTCATCTCTTAATTATTTAGTGTTTGTCTCCGGGATGATAACGAGATTCAGCTCTTTTCAGGACATCTTCACGATAAAAGGCAACCGTTTTAAAATTTCGGTCTGCATATCTTTGCATCTGATCGTCAAAATGAACAGAGCCTGGATCTCCACTCTGTCCACCTGCCAGCATTGTTTTGGCCCGAATCTTTTCAGCAAATTCTACTACAGCCACAAAGCTATTGCCCGATACCCCATATTGGCGTTTGGTGTTTGCTCCCTTCCTGGTACCGTAAGATGCCAGCGCACCCCATTCGCCTGAAGCCATCCCGATGGGGATACTTGGTAAGGCATCATTGAAATTCTGGTTGATATCTCCGTTTATACGCTGATAGCGGTTGAATTCTCCCCATTCTGTTTCAACGGAACCAAAATCAGCTTTTAGTGCCGCCAGACTTTCTTCAAATATTTTAAGTCGTTCAGTTGCCGGCGACTTTGAACTCATATAATCGACTCTTTGCATGAAGTGTAATCCTGTCGGAATTTTTCCTGAGTTGATATAAGTATTCAGGTAAAACTGACTGATAGTCATGGCTTTTGAGTTGGCGCTTACTTTAAAATCCCAGTTTTTAAGGAGATTGATCGCCGTTTTCATATCTGCATTATTGACTGGACTACTGTTATAAGCATCTATCAGTCCCCTGATTAATTCCTCTGCCCCCGGGAGAAAAGGGTCATAAGCAAGCTCAATCATCTTGTCGATAGTTAGATTCTTTGCTTTAGATAGTAAGGAGATGGCGTGCACTCCCCGGTAATTTTCGGGGGAGTAAGACATATAGCCCGGATAGTTCTCAGGTTTCGGACTGGATGCTCCGGCACTGGTAAAGGGGGTAGAGTTGCAGTTTTGAATCCAGCCGCTTGCCGGATTTAGGAGAAATATATTGTCCTTAAGGTCGTGCATGCCTTTCCAATCGGTTTTAGGATTGCTGCCATCAACAGGCAATTTATAATTAAAGTTTGTATCTCTTTTTGGGATAAAATTCCCATGATAATAGGCTATATTTCCATCAGCATCCGCATAAACAGTATTATTCGATGAATTAGTCCGGATGTTCATCATCTTATTGAACTCCTTCTGATTGGAATTTTTTGTCCGCAGAAACGATTGCTGCAATGCTTTCACAGGATCCCACATCATAGCAGTGCTTAGCCATTTATTTCCTGCAGCATGTGTTACCGGACCATGATGTGTGCGGTAAGCCATAAATTTCTTTGAACTGGTATTTTCACCATTTTTATATTTCAAAACGACTTCCACTGAGTCTAACGGCCTTAACTCATTACCGTATTGATAGTTAATACCCTTTTTGTTCCTTACGATAGTTTCTTCAAATTCATCAATTATATCTACATCGGAAGTAGTGTGCATCCAGCCTGTTTTTTCATTAAATCCCTGATAAACAAAAAACTGTCCCCAGGTTACTGCGCCATAAGCATTAAGTCCCTGCTCACTTTGTACGTGTACTTCGCCACGAAAGAAGAAGGAGGTATGCGGATTGATCAGCAGCATGGCTTTACCTGATTCGGTTAATTTACCTGAAACAGCGAATCCATTTGAGCCACGTGGCTCATTGTCTTTTAAAAGTATGGAGCCCGTCATGATTTTAGGGATCATACCTGCATCCGGTTTGCCGTAAAACTCTCCAAGTTTTTTGGTTGAAACCTTTTCTATATCTCCGCCAATTGATCCTTCACTGAAATACATCGGCATCCAGGGTTCAAAGCGGGTTATTAGTTTAGGTTTTACTTCCGGATGCTTTGCCAGATAGAAATTGATCCCATCAGCAAAAGCGAGGCAAAGATCTTTTAGCCATTGCGGACTTTTCTGATAATTGGCTTCCGCTTCTTTTTGTGTCATAAAAAGTTTTGCACGAAGGTCACTATAAAGTGCATTTTCTCCCTCTACTTCTGCAAGCCTGCCGGTAGCCCATATATAATTCTGCTCCACTCGGTTGAAATCATCTTCGCATTGGGCATATAATAAGCCGAAAACAGCATCTGCATCGGTTTTACCGTAGATATGTGGAACGCCGAAATCATCACGGATTATTTCGGTTTGAGAGGCATGTTTTTTCCATCGCTCACTTTCACTGAGGACATTATTTACAGGCCCGGTTGAGAAACCCGATGCCAGAAGAAAGATGAGAATGAAAGAAATACGGATCATCAAAACAATATTTAAAGCTAAATATAGTGCTTTTGAATGAGGGTAGAATCAGGAAAGCAGATGGGAAAAGATATTCAGGTATTTCTGGAAGAAATTTCAGCCTTTATTTTCTTTAAATTCCCAATATTGACTATGAATATTGGAAGAAAGGCTACAGGCAGGACAGAAAACACTGTGAATCCTTGCAAATAGGTAAGATAAACTGAAGCAGCGGCTAATACCACCAGCATTCCTCCCAGAACAGTACTGGCAGCTTTCAGGGTTTTTTCTTTTTTCAATAATTCTTCCTGACTTAATTCTGAAAGTGGAACTTGTTTCATTCTGTTTATCGTCTGATTTTTAAGGGTATAATCTTCTAAAATAACAATTAAATCAATAATTATTTAACCAGCTAGCTAAATAATTATTGATTTAAGATATACTATTTATTTCCCCTTTAATAAGACTAAAACTCAATTCTGTAATTTAGAGTAGGTATAATGCCAGTCCATGTTCTTTCTTCCATGATTCGTTTGCTAGGATTAAAGCGCATCCCCATTACATTTTCCCTGTTAATTACATTCTGAATATCCATAATGATAAAATGGCCGACTTTTTTTGAGTTGATACGATAGCTTGCAGAAAAATCTACCCGAACATAAGGATCAGTAGTAAGGGTGTTCACCCTGCTTTCATCAATGACTTCCTGGTCGAGACGGATCGATTCAGCAAGATTAACAGGGGAATATTTTCTTCCGCCTGCATAGATCAGCTTCGCATTCATCCCGAACAGGTTATTATTATTTTTCCCGGTTTTCCATTCTTTCCCGGTAATCAGGTTAGCGACATAATTGGTATTAAAGCCGGTATTAAACTCTTGTTTGCTAAGTGCTTTGAATTTTGAATCGAACAAAGAGGAGCTTATCATAAAATAATAACCGCTACTCAGTGGCTTTTCGAGAGAAAATTCAATGCCATAGTTCCTGCCGGTTCCTTTGTTAACCAATTGTCTGTAAGAAGAAGAATAGATTGCTGAGTGATCTGAAACATCCAGCAATGAGAAATTGATATTGGGATCAACAGAAACAGGCACATCATATAAATGCTGATAATAAGCTTCTGTTTTAAACTTCAGATTGTTTGTCAATTGCTTTTCATAACCAATAGTGGCCTGCGCAGACTTTGTAGGTTTAAGTCGGGCGCTGTTCTGTGCCGGGAAAAGCTTGTCCTTAGCATAGTAATAGGATAGGGGCTCAAGTCGGCTATAAACCCCGGTGCCAAATGACAATTGCTGATCTGCTGCAATCTGCCAGTTAATACCGAAACGAGGCTGGATACTCCAGCTTTCACTTAATCTGAAATAGTTGGCATGAACGCCGGTATTTAAAGTAAGCTTGTTGTTTAGTTGTGCCCTATGCTGAATAAAACCATCATAACTGCTGGTATTCCCTTCGTGATTGACCAATTCTCTTAAGCTATTACTGAGAGGGTCGAAATTTTCTGTAAAAATGTTAAAGCCAAGGAAGCTTGCATTAATTCCTGCACGAATTGTATTTGCCGGATTAATACTGTAATTCATAGATCCAGCATAACGGAATGTATTGTTGTCATTCAGACTTTTATCGCGTAAAATGGCCTGGTAGCTGTTCGTCAAACTGTCTACTGTAAAAGAGCTGCGACTTGCGGAATAGGAAATTACATTATTAAAATACACCTTTTTACTTGCGATGAACAAATGCTTCAATCCGATACTCCCGGCATCATATCCAAATTTCGCATCACGGCTTTCAAATCGTTCTTTCCATGTGGTATAATCCCGTTCAGCTTTATCATCTATATTACTAAGTCCGCCTATCCCGAAAAGTGAAAAAGTACCTGATCTGGCGGTAGGCATGACAAAATTGAAAGACAGATCCTGATATTTGGGAACCCCATCTGAAGCAACAGATAATCCGGCTTTTTCGAGCAGGCTCAAGGAAGAATAACGGTAACTGATCAGGTAAGAGGCATTACTTCCCTTACTAAAAGGGCCTTCGAGTGTAGCACCAACTCCAAGTATCCCTGCGGTTAAAGCAAACTCCTTTTTTTCGGTATTGCCTTTACGGAATTTGAGGTCAAAGGCACCCGATAACGCATTGCCATATTCAGCAGGCAAACCGCCTGTGTAAAAATCGGAAGTGCTTAATACCGTTGTATTCAGCATACTGATACCCCCACCTGATGAACCTTCGTTCCCGAAATGGTTGGGGTTCACGATCTCAATCCCTTCCAGTCGCCATTGCAGACTTTTAGGGGAGTTACCCCTGACAATAATCTCATTATTATCGCCTGCAGCTACAACTCCGGCAAAGCTTTGTGCCATCCTTGCGGGATCAAAGGCTGCACCGGCATAACGGTTTGTTTCTTCAGGAGAGAAAGAGCGTCCGCTGGTCATCGCCATCTGATTCAGAGGTTTTCTATCGGCACCACCAATTACGACCACTTCATCCAGGTCATTGCTTTGATATTCCATTTCAAGCGCAAGCATCGACTCTTTTCCACTGGTAATCAGTAATTCAGATAATGTGACCTTTTTGTAGCCTACTAGTCTAGCTTCGAGTGCATAACGACCGGTACTGACCCCATTGATGCGGAAGGCGCCCCATTGATCGGAGCTTAATTCCTTCGAACTTTCACCTGCATTAAGTTTGATTGTGACACCCGATAAGGGAAGTTTGGTACTCTTGTCAATAACGGTTCCTTTAATGATTTGGCTTACCGCCTGATTGTTAGCATTTGCCCTTTCCTTATTTTGTGCTTTGAGATTAATACTTTGCAGTAATACGGCAGTAAATAGAATGTGTAGAAATTTCATGTTTATTTTTTGTTTGTTTCGGGATGAGACAAACAAAAAACAATTCACCCCTATGTGCTGCGCAAAATCTTTTCCATTTTCCTGCCATTGGCTAATTCATCCACCAGTTTGTCCAGGTATCTAACTTTTTGTGTTAGCGGATTTTCGATTGCTTCAATGCGATAACCACATATCATTCCGGTGATGAGATGGGCATTGGGGTTTAACACGGCCTCCTGAAAGAAAGTTTCGAATGTTACTCGTTTTTCAATCATTTCCCGCAGCTTGATCTGGTCGAAGCCTGTTAACCACTCAATGACCTGCAGCAATTCTGCTTTAGTTCTGCCTTTCTTTTCCACTTTGCTGAGATACAAAGGATAGACCGAGGCAAAGATCATTTTTGCCATACGCTCGTTATGGGTGTTGCTGTTCATGCTTTTTAATGTAAACTATCCAATTTCTAGCTTAAGGAACTTTCGATATTTATTCGCTAGCGAGGAAAGAAGTCGTGAATGAAATGTTTTTTTTTCTTTATTCACTGTCTGCCTTAGTTAAAATTCTTTAGGTTTTAATTAAAATGATGAGTAATGTTCTGGGGCTTGGCGAAGGTGGAGATTTCTACCACAAATGTGTCTGCGGAGCACCGAACCGCCACTTTTGCCAAACGCCTGTTATGCAATCGCCCTTTCTCAAGGTTTGTTTATTAAGTTTTTGAAAAATCCATATTCTTTGTCCACTAAAATTCGTCTATCAAGGTAACAATTGAATTTTTCACAAGAAGTTTCGGGTAATAAAGTACAACTAAAACAAGCTGAAAGATTCAAGTTTGCAACACCTTGTCCGTGTGTATGATAACAAATTGGGTCTGTGGCACAATCAATAGCACGAATCATTGCAGACTCAATTAGTTTTCCAATTCTGCTGTCATCGCAAATTGTTGTTATACCTCCATAACTTCCCTCGGAACCTGCAATGGTGTAAATCAAAACTCCGTTCATTTCAAGTTTTCCATCTATGTAAAGTCGTTCTTGTATAGATGTTGATGGATAGCCACACAAATACTCCAATTCTTTAATGATTAAATGCGAAAAAGTATGTATTAAAACATATTTGGGATTTAACTCGAAATCTTCATTAAAGGTCGATTCAAAATGGTTTTGATTTCCGATGAGAATTGAAATTCGTTCTTGTATTTTAGGATTTTTTTCAATCCATTTATTTAGAAATTTATTGTCAAATTCAAAGAAAACTCCCTCACCAAAACTTTCAATTGCGGGTAAATACTTTGTCGTTTTGCCAAAAGTGGACGTAAACTTTTTTACAATACTTTCTTTTGTTGTTTTTTCAGAGTCTTCGTCTTGTAAAATCAAACTTGATGAAATTGGTTCCTGTCTTGTGTAGGATGTTTGAACAGAAGTGAATTTTATTTTATCCATTTTGAAAATGGATTTTATCAAGTCATTTTGAAAATATGTTTCATCAATTTTATTGAAGATTAGTTTGTCTTCAACTCGTTCACTATCTTTTTCTATAATGAATTTGTATTCGTCAAACCTATATTGATTCTCTGTTTTTGCAATTTCAAGTTCTCGCTCGCTAAAATT
>CAZTRY010000123.1:0-1006 GCA_964616525.1 uncultured Sphingobacterium sp.
AGTTTCCCTTCAGATACTTCAAATGCTTCTATTTTTGTTTTTAACTCTTTTTGTTGGTCTTGCAGATGACCCTTCTCTTTGGTCATGACATCATGTTTTGTTACTAATGCATCTAATTGTTGTTGTTTTGTGGGTCTTTGATCTATCAGTTTGCCAATCTCACCGGCTAATGCCAACTTCCCTTCAGGAACAGATGTCCAGAATTCATTGCCATTGTCAAGGTTAACTGATTTTGTGATGAACAGAATATCCTTATTGGGAATACTCACTTGGTAAACTAAATGACCTTTTTCCCTGTATGTGGTAATGGAAACATCTACCCCATAATACTGTACCTTGAAATTGTCTCCTTTTTGGTTCATCCTTCTTTCGGATAGTTTTCACCATTTGACCCTCCTGCATGAATAGTGTTTGATAGGAATTCTTCAATCTCAATGAAATCATAGGGACAATTGCGCCTGTCCATAATCTTAAAGTGTAAATTGTCTGTTTCCTGTGCCATATGAAAGCAATGCTGTTCACCGTTATAACAGCAATATATCGCAAAAAATGTATTCGACATATAACGTAAGGGTTCAAAGCGAAATTCTATTAATCCTCTTGGAGTTGCAATAGCCTTAACAATCTGGAATTCCATGATGTAAATTTACCTAAATAGCTTTAAAACAGTTTACTAAAATTATTACCTTCACCACCCCCAATTTATTCTTATGAGTGAACCAAAATTCAAAATCGGTGATATAGTAAACCTGAAGTCTGACAAGCAGAATAAAATGACAGTTAATGAGATCGGAACTGGTACTACTGTTGGAAAATCAATTAATCAGGCATTTAATGGCTTGTATGAATGCTATTGGTTTGATGTAACATTAGAACTAAAGAAAGAAGAAATCAGAGAAGAGATTTTAGAGTTATCAGTGTAACCAAATGGAAGAGAATTTCACTATTGATATTTCAAATAATGGAAGGGAAATGAACTTTGATGCCAGATTCGTTCCATTTGGCT
>CAZTRY010000123.1:1016-7430 GCA_964616525.1 uncultured Sphingobacterium sp.
GGCTACAGATATAAGATACTTGTTAACGTAAACAATATCTAAGTTAGTTTTGAACCGGATGAGAATAGGAATTATAGGGCAATAGTTCAAGATCAACATCAAAGCAATCTTAAAGAAAAGGATAAAGAAATTATCAAGGCAATTATTGAGCGATTGGGCAACCTCAATGATTAGGCAGTAATTACTAAGTGTATCGCACATCTAAGTCAAATAGCTGTTTGCTAATTTTCATATAACCAACTTTTGAAAGTTCGTAACCTTTCGCAGTAATAATTTCAGTTATTGCATCAATATCTGATTGGGCTGTTTTCACTCCAAAATAAATTTCGCATAAATCAGTTTTATTAAATGGGAATAGACCATTTTCCCTATAATTGATTACCCGAACTTCTTCTTCATATTCCCAAACCTTTGCTTTTGTGCAAACCCAATATATCATGCTGATTTTAACTTCAATAATTGTTGTAAATAGATATTATCTTGGAATTAATTCAGTAGCGTAATCAATTCTGAAACCGCATATCCCATCATTTTCTATATATCCGATATTAGTAAATCCTAAACAAACTCCGGTATGTTTAGCTGCATAGTGGCTCCACATTAGAGTGTGTTTGTAATTTTTAGATAGGCACAAGATTCCTGCTTTATTAATCCATTTCATAACTACCGTATCTGCTGTTTGTTCAATCTCTTCAAGGCTATGGGTTTGCAAATATTTTTCAATTGTTTCTGGGGAATATTTCTTAAATATTTCATTTTGAATCCTCTCTCTTCCCTTAGTAATATCAAGTAACCCTAAATGGGGATCAAACACATCGTTAAAGAAATTTGGAGCTTGAAATTTTAGTGTTCCTCCGGTCAATATTTTTATTGCCGTATCTACATCAACATATTTATACAGTACTTCATTATGTGGATGAGGGAAAATACTTTGCTTTGCTAAACCAGTAATAATTTCTATCCTTTCATTCATCATGCAATTGGTATTATTTATTGCTTTTTTGTGGAACTTTCCATTTGCTGGATAATCTTGTTCACTTCTGCTTCAGTTGACTTCAATTTGGTCTGGCAGAATTCGATCAATTCTGATGCTCTTTTTACTTTTTTAGCAAGTTCATCAACAGATACAGTTTCCGACTCTATTTCTGCTGTTATTTTCTTTAATTCTGCATATGCAGCCTCATAAGTCATATTTGCTTCCATCCTTGGGTGTATTTAAGTTAACAGTTGCCTTTATTTCCGAATCTATAAGCCTAACCTTTATCTGATTTGTTGGTTTGATATTCTTTCCATCCACAACTATCTTTTCATTCTGATACACTATTGCAAATCCTTTCTTCAATATATTCATGGGACTCATCAACCTGGTAACAGAAACATAATGGTTCAAGTAATTCCTGTTACTGACAAAATATTTCCTACTGAAAGAGCGCAAATTTTGAACCAAGTTAGTTAAATCATTCATTTTATTACCAACAAGGAGTCTGGGTCTTGCCAGTATCCTTCCAGAAAGGTCTAATACCATGCTTTTCCTTGCAAGTAATATTTCCTTGCTTTGGTTTACAACCACCTGATATGCCTCCGTTAATTCATCTTTCTGAAATGTGAGCATTTCTCTCGTATAATGAATTACAGAAGATCTAAGAAGGGTAAGATTATCCTGCCTTGATTTTATTATCTGCTGGGACTTGATAAGAATTGTCTTTTGAAAGTTAATTAAGCTCGTTTCAAATTGCCGGTTATGATTGATAATAAATTCTGCCGCTATAGAAGGTGTCTTGACAGGCGTATGTGCCATTAAATCCACTATGGTTTCATTTATCTGGTGTCCAATACCGGATATTATTGGAATTGGAAATTTGGCAACTGCTCTTGCTATGTCAAATTGGTCAAAAATCAATAAATCCGTCTGACTTCCACCACCACGAATTATTACCACTGCATCATACGGCTTATTAGCCTTATAGACATCAAGTAACCTTTGAAACAAGGCATCAGCATTTGCCTCTCCTTGAACTGTAGTGTAATACGGATCAATGTTCACTATGTACTGCTCTTTGTTCTTTGAAAGAGTATCAGTGAAATCTTTATATCCGGCTGAATTATTTGAAGTTACCACAGCGATATTCTGAATAACAAGTGGCAATTTCAGTTGCTTATTTCTGGTAACAAAAGTATCTCCTACCTTTTGAATAAAAGCAGCACATTCAATAAGCAATCTTTGAATGGTTCTTTGTCGCTGTTCTTCAAGTTTCCCAATTGTATAAGTGGTATCAATATCATTCAAAGTAAGTTTCAACCCATATTGCTCGTTGTAGTCAACAGAAACGTTTACTAATACACTAATGTCATTTCGGAATTTTTGACCAGTTACCCTCTCGAAGGACTCAATGGAACCGGCACCCAAAGACCATGCAACCGCACTTATCTTTGCTACAATTGCGTTGCTTGTGGGATTCTTTTCTACAAGTGAAAAATAGTGGTGTCCTTTTTGTTGATAGAATTTGTGATCCACAACATCTGCAAGAACCCAGAATGACTTATTATTAAATGCCTTGTGCAAGACATCTTTGATCTGTCCTGTTAACTGGGAAAGCGATATGTGATTAACTACTGGCATTAATAAATCTTAAAGATAACATCATTAATCAATAATAATTAGATGATTATTATTTGTAAAATAGTTTCATATCTTTAATTCGCTATTCTCTTAGAAAACGATCATGTCAATAATTTGCAGAGACCGGCGAAACTGACCACCTAAGACCGGCGCAAATTGACCACCCTTTTGCCTGGCGAAGATTTGAAGTTTATGCTCATTAGTTGGTGAGTAATATTGTTAGCGGTTAGTATGCGTTTTTAACCTCATTAGCAAACGAGATTTTTTGAGATAAAGCTGATGGATGTTCCTTAGATGCAAAAAATCTCGTTTGCTAATGAGGAGCCGCCGGCAGGCTGTTATCTTTTACAAAATTATGTTATGAGGTCGTCATTTCCTATTCGTTTCTTTCTGAGTGAGTCTCCTTTTAGTTCCAGCCGATGAGCACTATGGATTATTCGATCCAGGATTGCATCAGCTATTGTTTGCTCCCCTATCACTTCATGCCATTTGCTGACTGGCAGCTGTGATGTTATAATCAATTCCCCTTTGCCATGTCGGTCTTCTATTAGCTCCATCAGGGCAGCCCTGCTCTGCGTGTCAAAAGGCTGTATGCCAAAATCGTCAAGTATAAGCAAGTGCTGTCGTTCTATCCTTGCCACTTCTCTGGTATAAGAGCCATCTGCTTTCCCCCATTTTTAGTTTAGCAAATAGCTTTGCAACATTATAATATGCAACCCTATAGCCTAAGCTGCAGGCATGGTGGCCAAGTGCAGAGGCGATGTAGCTCTTGCCTATTCCGGTACTGCCTGTAATAAGGATATTCTCGCTCCTGTTTATAAAAGAACAGTCAGTAAACCGCATTATTTGGTTCTTATCAACGTTTCTGTCCGAGCTATAGTGCAGATCCTCGAGTACCGCCTTATATCGAAAACGAGCATTCTTTATTTTTTGCTCTACACCCCGGTTTTGCCGATCATCCCATTCGGTGTCTATAAGGTGCGCAATAATCTCATCAGGAGTGTAAGTTTCTGCTTTCCCTGATTCCAAGCTGATTTTAAAAGCCCGGTGCATGCCAAAGAACTTCATCTTTCGCATTTTGTCTAATGTTGCTGTGTTCATATTATTTGTTTTAGTTGATTTTGCTTATTTATAATAGTTTTCGCCACGGATGTTATCATGAAAGGGCATTTGCAACTGGTCACTTTCTGCCGGTGCATCATGTTTGTCTAAACCCTTATCCAGTATATTCTGTATTACCCCGTAGTTATATATCCCATAGCCCAATCCCAACTGGCATGCCTTTACCAGTCGTTCATTGCTGACTTTTTTGGCAAAGCGTAATATCCCTACACAGGACTTGTAAGCTTGCTCCGGGTGTTGTTTACGATCAAGTATTTTGAGTATATACAACTTCACATCTTCATGTATTCCTTCTGCCCATGATATAAACTTCTGGGGTGTCCATTCGCTTACAAAGCGGTGCGTTGAGGCCAGGTGTTCTTTGTTAGTGGTATATTGATATGCACTCTTGGTACGATCGTGTTTTGCAATGCATAGATAGTTCCAGTAAATTTCTACGGTATTACAGGAGTAGAGTAATTTTACCTTTTTACCGATATGCATATATGGGACACTGTAGTAATGCTTATCAGGACTAAGACCTACATGCCCGTTCTTCCCTACAGTACCATAGTGCAGCTTCTTTAGCTCATATCGTAAAGGTGGTAATGGCTGTAGTGCAGCCCGTTCTATCTCCTCAAATTGTTGTCTGCGGGTATAGTTCCGGCCCGGTAAAAGTGTATTATTGTGGTCTTCCAATGCCACTAGGATAGCAGCATTTAGTTCTTGCAATGAATAGTAGTTATTGCCCCTTATTCTGGCATTAATACGCGTGTAGCTGATCCTGACTGCATTCTCAACTAACGCCTTATCTCTGGGTTTGTAGGCTCTGGCTGGTAATATTGTAGTGCCATAATGTTCAGCAAAATCAGCAAATGTCTCATTGATCGTAGGCTCATACTTACTGCTTTTGATAACTGCTGACTTTAAGTTATCCGGCACAATAGCAGCAGGTACGCCGCCACAATAATGCAGGGCACCTTCACAGGCAGCAACAAAATCCTCCTTCTGTTGGGTCATTACCGCCTCAACATAGGTCAATTGACTTGCTCCCAGGATAGCTAAAAAGACCTCTACCTGCTGAACTTCTCCCGTTTCTTTATCAATAATATTGAGCTTCTCACCAGCAAAATCAACATAAAGCTTGTCCCCGGCTTTATGTTCCATGTGCATGGTTGGGTTAACCTGGTCTTTCCATTGGGAGAAGTAATAATTAAACCGGCTTCGGCCAAGTCCATCAGGATAGTTACGCTTGTATTCTTGCCATAACACAAGCTGTGTAACACCCTTTTTCTTTAGAGCCTTATCTATACCAGGGAAAAGACTGAACAACTGCTGTAGTATATCCGGGAGCTGCTTATCTCCCGGTTTTACAAACAGGTCCTCAAGGTCCTTGTCACTTAATACAGTGATCTCATCATAAGTTAGTTTGCTCCCTTCAAACTCCTTTAAGTAACGCTTTAATGTATTGCGGGATGTGCCTGTCTGAACGACTATTTGCACTTTACTTGTTCCCTGACTATGCAAACGGAGTATCTGCCTGATCTTAACCATGCTTATTGGATTGTTTGCCATAAGTGTCAAACTAAACACTTATGGGGTCCTAACAGCATCAACTTCATCTTCTTCTCAGGTGGTCAATTTGAGCCGGTCTGGGGTGGTCAGTTTACCCCGGTTTACCCTGGTCAGTTTGCCCCGGTCTGGGGTGGTCAATTTGAGCCGGTTTACCCTGGTCAGCTTAAACCGGTCAGGGGTGGTCAGTTTACCCGGTTTTTGCATTCACTCTATTAAACTTATAAACTACTCCATGTACTGTTTTTGCTTCAAAGCCAGTTTTACCCCTCAATACTGCTGCTGCTCTGCCTGTTGAAGCAAGTAACTTAAAATCCTGGTCTGTATTTTTCAACCATTTTGCCAGGTATTGCATTAGAAAGGTCTTTCCAGTACCGGCATAACCTTTTAAAATAAATGTATCAACTGTTGATCTTGATATAAAATCTTGAAGTCCTTCAAAAGCCTGTTCCTGATCGTGATTGAGCATTATAGATGTCATATTATCCTCTGAATTTAAAAAACTGAATCCTCAAATTCCTCAAGTTTCAGTTTTCTTGATTTTCCCAGAATAACTTGCATCTCGTAATTTTGAAAAATAAAAGCCAAAGGACTTAAATAGCTGCAAAAAAGACATGTAATAAACAATAGAATTAATAGTATTGAATCGATTAATTTAATAGTGAATGGAAGTGGAATAAACAATATAAATGTCGTAATGAAAATTATTGAACTTATAACACTTATTCTCTGGCTGATTTTTATTTCATTTGAATATGGGTTGTCTACTGAAAATGCAATCAAGGAAAAGAGAGGGGAGAAATAGTTTAAGAATCTCATCAGAATATAACTAAGATCCGTCTTTTTGACCACCGTATACATGTATAAAATAAAAGACAAGATAAAGTATGATGCTAATATTAGTTGAATCAAAAACGTATGATTTCTAATATCAATCAGTCCACCATTGAATGATAGGCTTAGATTATAAAAAACTATTAATACCATAAGAAGTTTAGCCAGATGGCTTCCCAATTTTCTGGACTTCTTATAATGATAAATTAGTCCTAAGGTCGTTGCATAAATAGGAAATTTGAAAAGATTGTTTTCATAAAAAGCATACCCGTCTTCATGTAAAAATG
>CAZTRY010000123.1:7582-8425 GCA_964616525.1 uncultured Sphingobacterium sp.
AACTCATGCCCTTTTTTCGTGAGATATTTCAAGTATTTCACATCAAATGCATCGTCCAATGGGATAGAACTTTTTTTGATGTAGTTTTCAAAGTCATTGCAAAATTCATTTTTGAATGATGTTGAGGAAATAACTAAAGATGCAAATTGTCGGATCAAAGGAACTTCACTATTTAAAATAAGTTGTGTCAAAATTTCAAATTCGGCTGCGATTTTTAGACCAGATATGATTTGGAAGTACTTAGTTTCTGGGATATGCTCCAATATTTTTATTACATAGTTTACATCTGACTTACCAAGATTTATTACAAACTTGAATAGGTCAAGTCAATCAAGCTGCTCTAATACAAATTCTTTTATTTCGGGAGTGTCTATACGCACAAGTATCAGCAAAATCTCTTGAAATTCATTTATTGGCAAATAACCTTCCATTAAATCTTCAAAAATTGATTTTATTTTTTCACGATACTCTTGATTATTGCTTAATGCTATATTCCCGAGACAATTAATGATTTCCAAATCGATTTTATGTTTGCAAATATTTTCGGCTTGTTCGAGAATGGCAAATGCAAGTTCAGAACTTACATTTTGGCAATCGAGCAACACCTTTAATATAAAGCTATTAGGTGTATTAGTATTAACAAACTCATTATTCAATTCTAATAAAATCCAATCAGTAATGTTAGAATCAGTATTAATGCCTAAAAAATATCGTAAGGTCTCTTCCCATTTTCCTTTATCTGATTGATAAGTTTCAAACAAGGATTTACTTAGGTTATTGTGATATATAAAATATGCTGAATATTTTGCAGCATATTTTTTTTTAAATAAACAAAATAAATAC
>CAZTRY010000124.1:0-8415 GCA_964616525.1 uncultured Sphingobacterium sp.
TGCACCATTGTTTTCTACGTTCCCGAACATTGCATTGATACTCGCCGGAGCCTGGGATTCTTCCATTACGGCAAATCTTCTCAATTCTACAATGATGGAAAGCGGGTCAATATTTACCGGACAAGCCTCGGTACAGGCATTGCAGGTGGTGCAGGCCCAGATTTCTTCTCTCGAAATATAGCTGTCTAATAAGGATTTACCATCCTGATGATCCTTGCCATGTTTATCAATGTTTTTCCCAATTTCTTCCATCCGGTCGCGGGTATCCATCATGATCTTGCGGGGAGAAAGAAGCTTTCCTGTAATATTCGCCGGGCATACTGAGGTACATCTTCCGCATTCGGTACAGGTATAAGCATCCATTAAATTTTTCCAGCTCAGGTCGCCGATATCTTTGGCACCGAAACGTCCACCCTCAGGTACCGGCTCAGGAGTATACGTTGGATCCAGCATCGCTTTGACCTCATTACTCACTGAAGTCATATTAGTGAATTCACCCTTAGGCTCCAGATTCGAAAAATAAGTATTCGGAAAAGCCAGAATGATATGGAAATGTTTGGAATAGGGCAGGTAGTTTAAAAAGGCAAAAATTCCGATGATATGGAACCACCAGCAGGAACGTTCTATCGCAATCAATGCCGTTTCTGAATCGGGCAGGAGTGGAACAAGAAAACTGCTGACAGGAAAGGAGCCTGCATTAATATAATGCATGGCACCTAATTGCTGAAGTTTATAATCGGCCGCATTCATGGTTAAAAAAGCACCCATTAATAAAACTTCCACGATCAGAATAATGTTAGCATCAGAACGGGGCCATTTGCCCATTTCTGTGCCGCTAAAACGTTTTAAGTGAATAATGTTCCTTCGTGCAAAGAAAACGATGACTCCGATCAAAACCAATGCTGCCAGCACTTCGAATGAGGCGATCAAAACATTGTAGAGTCCGCCCAGTGGTTCCGCAAAAATACGGTGTGTTCCAAAGAGTCCGTCGATGATGATCTCAAGTACCTCAAGATTTATAATTACAAAGCCAATGTAAACAAAGAGATGGAGTACAAAAGCTACAGGACGTTTAGCCATTTTAGACTGACCGAAAGCGACCTTCAGCATAATAGCCAGACGTTCGGATGGCCGGTCTGAACGGTCAAGAGGTCGGCCAAGGTTAATATTCCGGATAATCTTGCGCACATTCAGGCTGAAAAGTGAAATAGCTGCTGCAGCAATGATCAAAAAAAGGATTTGTAGAACCATATTCTTATAGGTTAATAGGTAAAAATAAACATTATCCTTTAAATCAATTACTATGCAAGCATAATATTTTAATTTTTATTTACTCATTTTTCAGCTTTTAGCTTTCTGCTTTTGGAATGGGGTTCCAATGGCAAATGGTCTTTTTTCCGGGCTGCCGTCCCAATGAAAAACAGCACCGGGTAAAATAAACCTTGCCGGAGGAGGTAGCTTCCGGCTATTCGTAATTTGAAATATAATGCGATTTCTTGCCGGAACTACTCCGGAGGAAAGGGCTGAACCAGCCTATAACACACAGGCATTGATTTTCAAAATCAAATTCCCTGTGGTTGGTGTTATCACCGACCAATGATATGATCGTGCTTGGTACGGTGTGAACACCGACCAGAGGGGAATTACAGTGTGGGATATTTAGGAGGTTCCCACTTTCGTGGGAATGACAAAGGTTTTTTGGGGTCAGGAGATTCCAGCCTCCGCTGGAATCGAAATGCGGAATCGTATTATCAATAACACATCACTTTTACCCGTTGATAGTGCACGTGCAATTTCATTATTCAAGGATTACGATCCTGACGAAAGTCAGGATCTCCTCCTTTATTAAAAAAATGTATTGTCATCCGATAGCTATCGGATCTGGCGAAGGCCAGAACCCCTTACCCTTTCCCTGTGGTCGGTGTTATCGACCAATGATATGATCGTGCTTGGTACGGTGTGAACACCGACCAGAGGGGAATTAGTGTTTCAGATGAAGCATATTATTCTAATTCCACCAATACGTGAACTTCAGCACCAGGGCTCGATTCCGAATGGCAAAAGGGGAAGGGTAATAATTGTCGGTAAAAACCAGGAAAAGATCAGATGCCGGTTTATATCGCCATTGAAGTCGGGTATTGATATTCAGGTTTTTCTGCTGGTTATTATACTGAATGAAGGTGGTAAAAAACAATTTATTACTAAAAGTAACATCAGTCCTCGGACCAACAAGCCATAAATTGGTTGTTCCCCATGGTTGAGGCAAAACAATATGGTTATAACTGGTACTCATTGCTATATTGACATAAGGCTGAAAGCGGTAGCCAAGATCTGCCGACAGATTCAAGCGGGTTCCATCAGCAAAATAGCCACCATATTGACCTGAAAAAGAGTAGGTGTATAGTTTCTGCGGCTTGGAGAAGTAATTTGCCCCCCAGGTATTCCATAAATGCTCGGATCCGGTGCTCAAACTACCTTTTCCGGTATTTACAGGGTCAAAAGGTCTGAGCAGACGGATGAAATTATCGGAAGTCCATACCTCAAATGTGCTCTGGTTGCGATGAGTAAATTTATAATTGAATGAGCTTTCATTATCTGTCAGATTGAAAGATTTGTTAAAATAAAGTGTTGAGCTCAAAATCGGTCCGTGGTTCAATATTTTACCACCTTTCGGGAAGAACAGATAACTAAGTTTCGGATTCAGTTTGATGTAATTGATACGGGGTACATAACCAACTTCTGCAGTATAATTTTCGCCCACATATTCATGCTGCCAGCTCAGGAGCCATTTTTTACTGCTGTATTGCAGGTTAGCGGCGTGCACCAGGTCATCACTGTTTTTAACAGGCCCGAACGACTTGACAAACATTGATTTTCCTGTCCAGAGGTTATTGGTTGATGCAAGATTGTATTCAAGTCCGATATTTCGGTTAAAAGCATTGTAAACCGGTTTTCCGGGATGCATTGCTGGGTTGTAGTTTAATGATTGTTTGTTCACGAACATGAAGCGGATATTAGAGCGCGAAAATACCCTTCGCTGTAAGGCAAGAACAGCGAAATTCTGAGCAGGAAGGCCTGTTTCATCCATGCTCTTGGTCTGCATATCCATTGCCCCGATCCGCCATTTCTTATTCAGACTTCCGCTCAGACGGGCACCAAATTCAATGGGTACGCCTAATCCAATTCTCCGTGAAAAGAATGGCCTGATTGTAGAATAGCCGAAATTTGCAAAGAGATCCGCATTTTCAAGAAAGAATTGCCGGCGTTCAGGGAAGAATAGCTCGAATCGATCCAGGTTAGTGACCTGTTTATCCACTTCAATCTGCGAGAAATCAGGATTTACCGTAAGATCCAGATTTAATGATGAAGTGATCCCGATTTTTGCATCTGCACCAATATCCCTTTTAAATTTAGTACTGGTATTGTTCTCATAATCTTTGGTGAAACCACCTAAAACATATGGGATTACAGAAATATTGGTTCCTGCCTCAGGGGGTGGATTATCCCAGATCAGATTTCCTGTATAGGCCAGCGAGGCCACATTAAATTGTCTTGGAATTTTTGCCCAGGCCGATTTTTCGGGAGCCTTGATATCTAATCTGGCGAAATTAATTCCCCAGTTTTGGATACCTTTTTTATAACGGATTGATTTAAAAGGTATAGCGGCCTCAAAAACCCAGCGATCGGCATAATGCTTCACCTCCGAGTACCATTTATTGTCCCAGCTCAGGTCGTAACCATTGCTGTTGAATATAAGTCCGTCCCATTGCGCACCTGCTGCATTCACACCAAAGGTAAATCCATTCGTCTGATCGTCGAAGGGATCTACAATAAGCAGAAAATTGTCGTTTTTGGTATAGGCAAAATCCCGCCTTAACGATTCAACTGCATAATTTGTATTTGGTTTGGGCTCATAACAAATCGCAGAAATGTAAAGATTATGCTGGTCGTATGTCATACGGACAGTAGTTCTGACTTTTGCATAGCTGGTGTCCATCGGACTAACCATGAAAAAATTAGCAGCAGAATCTCTGACATTCCAGGCTTCCTCGTCAATAAAACCATCGATTACGATAGGAAGTTTTGTTTCAGAAATATGAAGTTTGTAGGCGCTATTTATTTTTTGGGAATAAAGTCGGGTGCTGGAAAGAACACAAAGAATAAACAGGAATAAATATCTCAAAACAACAAATAGTAAAGCGTTTAAATCCTTCGGGGATTGGGCTTAAAATTAATAAAAAAGAGCAGATACCTGATGATATTTAATTACATAAAATCAATTAATTCCGCTATTTAGTGTATTATTTCTGCAACATGTTTTCTGATATTTTCGCCTATTTTATCGATTGGGAGATCGTCAGGATCAATCCCAAATGGATCTTCTATAGATTCGGCAATCAGTTCCAGGGAAGCCATAACATAAAAGATAAAGGGAACTGCAGCAATAACGAAATAGCCCATTGAAAATACGAAACCAACCGGAAGTGTAAGCACATAAATGAAGATAAACTTCTTGATAAATGAGCTGTAAGACATTGGAATAGGGGTATTCTTGATCCGCTCACAAGCACCGCATACATCAGCCAGGGCATTCAGTTCAGTATTGATCACAATCAGTTGATCGCCGCTGATAATTCTATCCTGATACAGATTATTGCTGCGGCTAAAGATCATCGAGGCTACCTGATTGGGGCCATGTTTCTGCACATCGAGCGTTTCAAATTCGGGATGCTCAACTTCATCCAGCATGAATCGGGTTTTGTTGGAGCGAAGGTGATCAAACAAGGTATCGGCGAATAATGGGATTGCTTTTTTATAGAAACTGCGGTTCACGCGGTCATCCGGCTTAAGAAATGCGTTCATCTTTATTGCGAGCATACGGCTTATATTGGTCAGTGTTCCCCATTGTTTACGGGCTTCCCACCAGCGATCGTATGCCGTATTTGTTCGGAAAACGAGCAGGATAGACATCACAAAGCCTAAAAGATTATGGACAATGGTGATATTTTTTACCCAGCTAACATCCGAAAGCTTGATGTACTCCAGTTCCAGATATGCAATACCTGCAGAATATACAGCCAGAGCAATTATAAGCGGAAATAACTTCCGGGCAGTATCAGACTTATGAAGATAAAAGGTTGCGTAGAACCAATCTTTGGGATTATAAACGATCATATCGCAAATTAATGAAATTGTTCTGATTAATTGAGAGTGGAGAGGGGAGAGTGGGGAATAGGGAATAGGGAATAGGGAATGGGAAATAGGGAATAGAGAATAGGAAATGGGGACCCGATAGCTATCGGGTAGGGAATAGGAATTGACTCTGAATGTACTAACTAACAACCAACAAACCACCAAATATTCAAAAAAATCCTGCAAATTTACTGGGAGAGAGTTCAAATAAAGAAATTATGCTGGTTTCGTTTGCAGATCTGAAAAGGGAGTTTAAACGTGTTTTACTTGACTTGTCATTTACTGAGGAAAAGGCCGAATTATGCGCAGCCATTTTTGCCGGAAATAGCAGGGATGGGGTGTATTCCCATGGTTTAAACCGTTTTTCTGCTTTTGTGAATGCAGTAAAAGATGGGGCTGTTGATATACATGCGGAGCCAGCTTTTGCTGAATCATACGGTTTGATTGAGATTTGGGATGGCAATTCGGGTGCAGGGATGTACAATGCAACTAAGGCGATGAACAGGGCAATTGAACTGGCTAAAAGCAATGGAATTGGCTGCCTCGCGATGCGGAATACCAATCACTGGATGCGGGGTGGAACCTATGGCTGGCAGGCTGCTGATGCGGGTTGTATTGGCATTTGCTTTACAAATACGATGGCCAATATGCCGCCCTGGGGAGGCAAAGAACCCCGTTTGGGGAATAATCCTTTAATTATTGCTGTTCCCCGTGCTAAGGGTCATATCGTATTGGATATGGCGATGACTCAATACTCATATGGTAAATTACAGCAAAGCAGATTGAATAATGAGGAAATGGGGGTGTACGCTGGCTATGATGGGGAAGGAAATTTAACTAATAATCCTTTAGCAATAATAAAATCCAGAAGAGCTTTGCCCATAGGTTATTGGAAGGGATCAGGTTTGGCATTTATTCTGGATGTTTTGCTTACTGCGATTAGCGGGGGAAAGTCTACCGCAGCCATTAATTCTACTGTTAATGAATCCGGGGTATCTCAGTTTTTCCTCTGTTTACACAAGAGTGATTACAACCAAATGCTGATTGAAGAGATCATTCGGTATACAAAATCAAGTGCTCCAATAGAACCTGGTGGGCATATCAGATATCCCGGAGAAAATACACTGGCAACCCGCAAAAGGAATGAGCTGAATGGTATTCCGGTGGATGAAAGAATCTGGGGAGAGCTTTTGAAAATGTAAAAAAGCTCTCGCAAAGATGCAGAGACGCGAAATATAGCACCTAAAGATTGTCTGCAGCCCTTGCGTCTTGGCGTCTTTGCGAGAGCAAAAACTGGAACAAGTCTGAACGAGAAATGATAGTCCCCATATCATGGGAAGTAATCATGGTACGCCTGTTCGCGTTGCTCTTCTGGTTGGAAAACACCTGATAGAAATGTTAAAATGGCTCTCGCAAAGACGCAGAGACGCAAAATAAATTACACAGAAAGTATGATTTTATACAGTCTGGAGCTCTTTGAGTTTTAGCAAACGTAAAAATCTGAAACTTCTAAAGGATAAAGAGTGAAATCTATCCCAAAGCAACATCCAGAAGCATCATTAATGCAAATCCTATCATCACGCCAATGGTGGATAGATCTGTCTCGCCGCCCGTTTGGGATTCGGGTATCAATTCCTCCACAACCACAAATATCATCGCCCCGGCAGCAAAGGATAAAGCATAGGGGAGTAAAGGAGTAATAGTAACAACGAGATAAGCTCCAAGAACTCCAGCCAGAGGTTCTACCATTCCTGATAATTGTCCGTAGAAAAAGGCTTTTCTCCTTGATAAGCCTTCCCGCCTTAATGGAACCGAAACAGCAGTGCCTTCAGGGAAGTTCTGCAAGCCAATTCCTATTGCCAGAACCACAGCGCCAGAAAGTACTCCCAAATCCGGATTATTAGTTAAGGCTCCGAAGGCAACGCCAATAGCCAGGCCTTCCGGAATATTGTGCAGTGTGATGGCCAGTACTAGTAAAATACTCCTGTCCCAGGAAGTTTTAATACCTTCTGATTTATCAATGGATAATCTGGAATGCAAGTGCGGCAATATTTTATCGATCAGCAGGATAAATGCGCCCCCCGCTAAAAAACCGCTAACAGCAGGCAACCAGGGGTATTGCGAATCCTTTTCCATTTCAATAGCAGGAGCCAGGAGTGACCAGTAACTGGCGGCTATCATAACACCCGCAGCAAAGCCCAGCATTAAGTTCAGAACTCTCCTGTTTATTGTTTTGAAGAAAAAGACGAGTGAGGCACCCATTGCAGTTACTCCCCATGTAAAAAGGGTGGCCATGAAGGCTAAAAATATGGGGTTATAGTCGAGTAACCAGCTGATATCCATTCGTGATGCTACACAATTTTATTGTGAAAATATTAAAAGATCACGGAGCTGCAAAATTTAAAACACGGGGTGGTCAGAGGCTCCTGAACTTATACAAAAGTCCACCCATCACATTTTTATATCATTCCGTCACATTTATTATTAGTTGAGTTAAGAGCTGGCTAACATTGTTCCATGATGAAAAAAAATAGATAAGAACGATGAAACGATCTTCAACCAGAACAAGCTAAGCAGAGAGCTCCTGATATAACCGATGGCAAATTAAAAATCTAAACATAAGCACAATTAAACTTCATGAATTATGATATTATTAATCTTAATCTTCCCTTTCCTGTTTTCAGCAGTTGATGAAGGCTATGTACAATGCGGCAAAAATATACGCCTGACTTCTTCAAAGACCATTCACATGGATGGGAATGGGAATATAACCCGAACAGAAGTTGAAAAATCGGTTGTTGAGATCAGCCAATTGCTGATTACGATAAACGTCAGGGATGAATCTAAAACAGAATGTAATATAAAATCAATTGAATGTAACTGGGATATTCCATTCAAAAAGGGCAAAACACTAATTAAAGCAACAATAACTACCGACGATGGAGAGCTTAAAAATATAGTACTTACTATTCAAGGCATCGATGGACAATTATTTCTTTTATTTGAAATGGAAGACCAGCCTGACAAATTAATAAAAGTCATCATCGATATGTTTGAGGAGGGGCTTGAATAATAGCTGTTTGGCAGAGCAAAGGAAAAAAATCCTTGTGTCGCTGGTTCGTCCCGATGGCTATCGGGACCAGCTGGTACTGCTAAAGAATTATAACAATTACAAGACAAAGGACTGAAAATCCGTGTGTGGCTGGTTCGTCCCGCTAGCCC
>CAZTRY010000125.1:0-4446 GCA_964616525.1 uncultured Sphingobacterium sp.
CTTTAAAAATGGGGCGATAAAGTGCTGAATAAAATCAAAACTCCACTTCGGAATAAGTAGAATTTTAAAGTACGTTTTGATGGAAACCTGGAAGCTATCAATTATCGTAATTCTTAATAAAGAAAATATCTAAATTCATTTTCGCCAAGGAAACAAGCATTTTTTCAATTGCGTAAAAATTTCATTAAAAAGGGCATATTTATTGATAATTTATCGAATTTTAATGAAGTAAAGGCAAAAGTATAATATTCATAAATAATTAATAATCAATATTTTATATTAAAATATTTAATAATAAGTTTAATTAAAAAATCATTAAGATTCATCCTAAAACTAAAATCATTAGCAAAGCATAAAATAGATGAAAATATCAATACTTAATTATCTATATATCAGTATATTTATATCATTTATATTATGTTTAAATATAGCTCCTGTTTTTGCCCAGATTTTTGATGCTGAACAGAACCCACCCGGTGTAAAATGGATGCAGATCAGGACAGAAAATTTTCAGATCATCTACCCTTCTGAGCTGGAATCTGAAGCTCAGAGAATGTCAAATACCCTGGAACATCTGATAGTTGGGGTCAGTAAATCCCTTAATAAAAGACCCCGGCCAATAACGATTATTCTCCAAAATCAAGGTGTCATTTCGAATGGTTTTGTTCAGCTTGCACCCCGGCGCTCGGAGTTCTACACTACCCCACCCCAGAACCTCGACTTCCAGGATTGGCTCAATGGCGTGGCGATTCATGAACTCAGGCATGTGGTTCAATTTGATAAATTAAGCGGCGGACTTAAAGCTCCTTTTTTTGAAGAATTAGCACTTGCCATTTTCGGAATCACCCTCCCTCCCTGGTTCTATGAAGGGGACGCTGTCGGTATCGAAACGGCACTGAGTTACGCCGGTCGTGGAAGGCTCCCAGACTGGGAGTTAATTTTCAAAACAAATACACTAAGTACCCATCCTTACTCCTACTCAAAGAATTATTTTGGTTCACTCAGGGATCTGACACCGGGCTATTATCAGTTAGGTTATTTTATGACTACGAAACTAAAAAGAGATTACGGCAAAGAAATAATCGACAGCATCATGACAAGGATTAAGCGAAATCCTTTGAGACCTTACAGTCTTAGTAATTCAATTAAAAAATTCACTGGTCTAAACAGCAGGATGCTTCATGACTCTACTATTGCTGAATTGAAGTCACTTTGGCAAAAACAGTCCGCTGATCTGATGCAGGTAAGTTATGCTCCAATTAATAAAAGAAAAGATTCAATACCTGCCGACTACCTGCTACCAGTAAGCAATCTCAATGGTGAGATTATTGCTCTAAAGCAAAATCTGACTCATACCCCTGCACTAATCCTCATCGATTCGGCAGGCAGGGAGCGCATACTTCGCAAAATTGGCTATCAAACGGAATATAATTTCAGGTATGCTCTAGGAAAAATTGTTTGGGATGAGCTCAGATTTGATAAGCGATATGGAAAGCGATCTTACAATGTGATTAATATTTATGACATAGCAACTAACCAGGTTAAGCAAATCAGCCATAAAAGCCGTTTATTTTCCCCCAGCCTCTCGGCCGATGCAAAAACGATTGTGGCTGTAAAAATCAGTACTTCGAACCTATTCTCATTAATTGAGCTGAATGCTGAAGATGGAGGTGTCCTCCGGGAATATCCGGTTAAGGAGGGTTTCAGCTTACAAAATCCATCATATAATGAACATGGAGATCAAATAATCTGTGTTGTGATGAGCAAAGATGGTGCTGCCTTAATGGAATTCAAGCGGGCAGATAGAAGCAATAAAATCATCACCCCATTTGAAAGACAACAGATTATGCGTCCGGTTTATGCCGGCAATAACATTCTGTTCAGGGCTCATTATAAGGGCTTGAACAATATTTACTGCCTTACCCCAGATTACCAGACCATACCGCTCACTTCATCTTCATACGGGGCTACAAATCCGTCATATGACCAGACAAGGAACAGGGTGCTATTCAATAACTATCAACTTAAAGGATATGATATTGTCAGCATACCCTTTGAATTACAAAAGAAACAGGAAGGCACTGACACCTTCATTGATTATGCATCACCCTTGGTTAAACAGGAGGCAAACGCTAATATTCTCGACTCAATACCTCAAAAAAAATACTCAGGCAAATCTTACAGGGAGTTTAATAATCTGCTCAATTTCCATAGCCTGTCACCTATTGCCGAAAACAGCGACACTAATGATGAACTGAGCATTGGTCTAAAGCTCAAATCGAACAATCAGCTAAATACCCTCGATCTGTATGGAGGCTACAAATTTAATACAGGACTAAGGAAAAGTGAATACCTGGCTGGGTTAAGATATAAGCGCTTCTTTCCCATTCTGGATATTACCTATTCAAACAGGGCTAATTTGACCTATTCCCGTCAAAACAATCGCCTGATTCCGGTAAGCTGGCGCGAGAACATAACTGAAGCTGAAATCAGCCTCCCGTTTACATTTAATCGTCTCAACCAGAACTACAGCATGGGAATAAGAAGCTCAAGTAGCTTCACTTCCAGATATGAAATTCAGAATAAGCCCACTAATTTTATCGATAAATTGAAATTTCCGATGAAATATCAGTTTTATTTTAGCCGGAATGCCCGGCGTAGTTCGAGAGATCTCGCGCCTGGATGGGGACAAAATTTTTCATTGAGCTATTTTCATCTCCCCTTCCAGAATTTGCTGGATGGCTCCCTACTGTCATTCAGAAGTGTATTTTATACTCCCGGACTTTTAAGCAACCATTCGTTTCAGGCAAGCTTCAACTATCAGGAAAGCAGCGGAGCTTATGATTTTAGTATTGAGATCCCAAGAATAAGCGGATACAGAAATCTAAGTTTAAATACCCGCCTTAGAAACACTTTGTTGCTTGATTATCGTTTTCCTCTATTCTATCCTGATGCCCAGCTAGGTCCCATTGCCTACGTTAAAAGAGTGAAGGGTGGTTTTTTCACTGATTTTGAGAATATCGGAAAAGGAAACCCATTCCAGCCACGCACTTTCGGAATCGAGTTAAGCACAGATATGAATCTTATGCGATTTATGCTTCCAAATTTTGAACTTGCCGGTAAACTGATCTTTGCCAGTGAGAATGCACTAAACAAGCCGGTCTTTGAGTTTGGATTTGCATATGATTTCTAGGAAATTCGGACAGATAATTCGACCAAACAAAATCCTGGTATAAATTTTGAATTATAAAACTCATGAGATTTTTCTCAGACTCACAGGACAGAGATTATTTTATTAAATTCACTTGTAATTCCGATATTCACATTAATAAATTATTCGCAGTATGAGCTTTAAAACTATCTTCATAATCGCTGTCACGGTACTTGTGACTATCATACTCATGAATAATACCGATGAAGTTAGTTTTTGGATTTTCGGCGATGTGAGATTATCTAAACTGGCTGTTCTTGGGGTAATGTTCGGCCTGGGCTTGATCATAGGATTCATGGCCGGCAGACCACGGAAGAAAATCCAACCTGATTCTTTCAACTCAGCAGAACCTCTAAATGATAAAGATCATGATTATATCAGAAATGATGATGACCAACTGAGCGACGAGGACCGTGATTATATCAGATAGATGCTAAATGCTTATTTCTGATAAGCCATCTGGTTCATTGTTACCTATTACCAGTTGCCTGGTATCTGTTGCCAGTTATCTGTTACTCATTGGATATCCCCATTCCCCATTTCCTATTTCCCATTCCCTATTTCCTATTTCCTCTTCCCCATTTAACTCAAAGTTTCCCAATGATTTATCTATACCGATTCCCTTTAAAAGGCTGATTAACAATAATATTCCTTTTTCACAAAACTCTACTTCATTAAAAATTTGTATCAAGAATGTTTCATTTACTTAATTATTCATAATTTCACATTTCGTTAACACTAAACCAATAAATTATGAAGCAAATCTCTACTCTATTATTTTTACCTATTTTATTGTTTCTAAGCCTGAGCGTCAATGCGCAGCTTAAGGAGATAAATGGTAAAGTTACCATCGCCGAAGATCAATCCAGTCTTCCGGGAGTAAGCGTAAGGGTTAAAGGTACCAGTATCGGTACTGTAACAGGTCCTAACGGTAACTACCGTATTCAGGTTCCGGGTAATGAATCTATTCTCGTATTCACATTCATGGGCTTTTCCATCCAGGAAGTTACTGTGGGTACACAGAGCACAATAAATATTGCAATGAATACTGACAGCAAACAACTTCAGGAGGTTATTGTAACAACTGGATTTGGCATTAGCCGGCAGCAAAAATCGCTGGGCTACGCTGCGCAGGGGGTTAATTCTGAAGAATTGAACATAAACCGTCAGCCTAACATTCTGAACGCATTGCAGGGTAAAGTTGCAGGTGCAACCATCAGCAGTGTGGGTGGAGG
>CAZTRY010000125.1:4546-6549 GCA_964616525.1 uncultured Sphingobacterium sp.
ATGTACGGTCTGAGAGGATCTAACGGAGTTGTATTAATCACGACCAAAAAAGGAAAAGGAAATGAAGTCAGAACCAATTTTTCAAGCACCTATGGTTTTGAAAACATTAACAAAACCCCTGCAGTTCAAACAGAATATACAGCCGGGATTTTAGGCGTTTATACTCCAATAGGACTTGGTCCGGCCTGGGGGCCAACCATTGCAGAAGCAAAGGTTATAGACCCTACTCACCCTGATTTTCTTTATGAAAATTATAAAAATGCATTTGATACAGGAAGCCAGATCAGAAACTCTGTTTCAGTCACTGGTGGCTCTGACGCGGTGAAGTTCTTTTCGTCGGTATCTCAGTTTAATCATGATGGTATGCTTCCTTTTACAGATTATCAAAATCTGTCTGCAAGGTTAAACACCGATATTAAAATTAGTCCAAAGGTTCTTGCCGGTGTAAATATGAGTTATAACAATTCAGGAGGTTATCGTTTTGATGCCGACCGTTTTGGAGAAAGTTTAACTTATTTTTCTGGTCGCTGGGATGTAAGAGACTATATTAATGCTAATGGAACCCAAAAATATACGGGAACTAATAACCCTATTTTCGGAGCAGCAACAAACAGACTTAAAGACAATGTTAACCGTTTTATTGCAGGAGCAAATCTTGGTTACGCACCCACTTCCTGGTTAAATTTCAACTATCGTTTGGGGGTTGATACCTATACAGATGCACGTAAACGTACTGCACCCGGCCGATTAGGTATCCCGGGAGAAGCAGTTTATGATAATGCCGATGGTTTTGTGGGCGAATACCTTACTCAATATCGCGCAATTAACTCTACATTTCTGGCCACTGCTACAAAACAGATTACCAAAGATATCAATGGAACACTGAGATTGGGATATGAACTGTATGACAGAAGTACAAAAGATCATGGTATTTTAGGGAGTGTATTAAGTATTTACAACGACTACAGGTTGATGAATGCAAAAACACTGACTGTAAATCAATCCCTGAATCAATATCGCTCCAATGGTTTCTTTGGAGAGGCAACTTTTGATTATAAGAATTACCTTTTCTTAACCTTAACAGGACGTAATGACATTACCTCTACTCTCTCAGCTGATAACAGATCATTCTTTTACCCTTCAGCCAGTTTGAGTTATGTATTCTCTGATAATATTAAATTACCTGAGTTTATTGGGCAGAGTAAATTGAGATTATCCTATGCTAAAATCGGTAAAGACGCAGCTCCATATTCCACATCATCAGGATTTTCGAATTATACTGGATTACCAACCGGAAGTACCGGATTGACTATGTCATCCAATCTGGGGGACATCAATTTAAGACCTGAGTTTACGAACACCTATGAAGCCGGACTTGAAATGGCATTTCTTAAAAATCGTCTGAGTTTTGACTTAACTTATTACTATTCTTTAAGTAAGGATCAGATCACACAGGCTCAGATCTCTTCTACAACAGGCTATGTAACCGCCTCTATTAATGCCGGTTCAATCCGGAATAAGGGTATAGAACTTGTTTTAGGTGGTACCCCAATCAAAACAAAGGATTTCACATGGGATGCCTCACTTAATTTTTCAGCGAACAGAAACAAGGTAATGAGCCTTAAAGAAGGTTTAACTGAAATAATTTATGGTGCTGCTACGGGCGGATATATCAATTCACCGGTACAATTCAAACTGATACCGGGAGAACCATACGGAAACATATATGGTTCATATTATCTGCGATATTATGGAACAGGTGTAGAAGACCCTAACCGTACCGATAAATCAAAACCCTTGTTAATTGGTGCTAACGGCTTCCCAATCTCATCTCTTACCCGGAGGAAATTATTAGGAAATTCACAGCCTGACTGGATAGGCGGATTATCTAACAACTTTACTTACAAGAGATTAAGCTTGTCAACATTAATTGATGCACGCTGGGGTTTTGAAAAGTTCAACAGACTGGAAAACTTTAATTCAGCATTTGGAATTGCAGATTA
>CAZTRY010000125.1:6649-8385 GCA_964616525.1 uncultured Sphingobacterium sp.
TACCCTGCGGCAAGAACCTTCTTATTTTCACTTAATGTTGGCTTTTAAAGATATGAAAATGCATAAATTAAATAAATATACCCTGATCTTCTTAGCCACTTCCGTTTTGGCCTTAAATGGCTGCGGAAAGGAGTATTTTGATGAGCTTAGTACCAATCCAAATCAGGTAACTAATGCCACACTCCCGGCTCTTCTGGCTACTTCTACGAGTAAGGCCGGAATCAATTCCTTCACTGTTGGCAGCAATACTTCAGCATATGTACAGTATACAGCCAACCCTACCGCTGCTGCAGCAAGTGATATCTATGAAACCATTGACTACACTGGAATGTGGGATGCCCTTTATTTCGCAATGGCCGATGTTAATCAGATGAAAAAACTTGCAGTTAGTCAGAGTTCCAGTGAATACCTTGGAGTAGCTAATGTTTTACTTGCATACAATCTGATGCTGGTCAATGACCTTTGGGGTGCTGCACCGTATTCTGAGGCATTCAATCCAAGTAATTTTACTCCGAAATATGATACCGAACAAGCAGTATATGCTGCCACAGTATCCCTGATTGATGAGGCAATTACTGAATTGGCTAAAACTACATCAACCGTTAAACTAGCTGCGGCGAGTGATCTGATTCATGCAGGTGACCGTACTAAATGGTTAAAAACGGCTTATGCACTCAAAGCCCGCCTTTTGATCAAAGCAAGTAAAACCACAACCTTTAATGCAGCCTCCGTTTTAACGGCTGTGGGAAGTTCATATACTTCAAATACCGACGATGCTGGTATGGCAACATTTGTATTGCGCAATAACTGGGCAACTGTTTCAAGAAACAATGCAGCTTTAACACTTGGAGGCTGGTTATCTGAACAATTTATTGACCACCTGAGCGGAAAAACTTATGGGTTATTTGATCCAAGAATCAAGAAAATCACTGATGTGACTGTTGTACCCGGAAACCCAACATACCCAGCTTATATTGGAACTGTAAATGGTGCAGGTAACCGGATAAATCCACCGCATAACAATACCGTGAAGGATGAGAACTACATTTCTTTCAATTCTCCATGGACCAGTGATACCGCTCCATTATTGATTGTAACTTTCGCTGAGCTGAAATTCATTGAAGCAGAAGCTGCATTTACTTCAGACCGCGCAAGAGCCTATACTGCTTACCTTGCCGGAATCAGAGCTAATATGGATAAATTACAGGTACCTGCAGCAGAGCGTGATGCCTATCTTGCAGACGCACGTGTTGCAGTTGGTGCTGCCAATCTTACAAAAGATCTGATCTTTAAAGAAAAATATGTAGCTACCTACCTGAATCCTGAGGCATTTAATGATGTTCGCAGAAATGATTTCAAGTATAAGGATTTCACTATGCCACTAAATGCAGTGCTTCCTACTTTTTTAAGAAGGCTTGATTATCCATTGGGAGAAAGAAGCAAAAATGGCGCAAATGTTCCTGCAGGTGTAGCTAGAACTACTAAATTATGGTGGGATTTATAATTAATCTCAGCTAATAGCAAAGAAAGCCCTAACTTCGGTTGGGGCTTTTTTTATGCATAAAATACTGTTTTAATGTGTTTTTACATCCCTATTAATTTAAAAGTATATTTCTATGAGAATACAATCGGTCTTTATTGTTCTTTTACTTAACCTCACTCTACTGTCTTCACAAATTGCAGCTCAGTCATTTTCTGTAGAAAGTGTTTTGAGTTATCCCTTTCCATCGGAACTT
>CAZTRY010000126.1:0-8333 GCA_964616525.1 uncultured Sphingobacterium sp.
TAATTGCTTGTTTTATCAAACTCATTATGTATTCAAGGTCTTTGTCCGTTTCAACCTGTATCTGATAATCTCCATTGCCCCAATGTCCTTTTTCTGATACGTCTTCTGCCAACTTCTTGGGGTCATCTAACTTTCCCTTTTTTAAGTTGATCCATATTTTAAGAGAGTTTTTCAAAATGCATATATCCGTAAATACTTTGCTGTCCTTCCGAAAACCGATTTCCATTTTCTTGGGCTTAATCTCAATGTCATCTGCTAATTGTATAACTCCCTGCCTGAATTTTTGATAGAGTTCTGCAATGAGTTCAGTTGTCTTTTGGATATGCTCTTCTTCGGTGTAAACCTTTATTTCTTCCGTTACTTTTTTGAGTGCTTCCTTATTTTGAGTTAATGGCTTTATACTTTCTGCTGCATTCGATTTTTTAATTGGATTAATGATGATGGTATCATTGTCAAATTGTTTTACTTCCCATAGTTCAATGGCAATGTCTTTAAAGTTTGTTGCCTGAACTTGGTTTTCGGTAAAATTTGTTGATACGAATGCTACCCTTGTCTGGCTCCAATCCACATCTTCTCTTTTCATATTTTGGCGTAGGCTTTCATTGTATTCCACTATGAAATCGGCTTTATTTTCCAGCATTAAACTGAGGTAAGTAAAGCCCTGGTCAACCACACTTATGTTTTTATCTCGTTTGTACTCGATGATTATAAAGGCACATGCTTGTGGATCATAGGCCAATGTATCTATCCGCTTATTCTTGATGGTAAACTCACTTTTAACCAATACGAGCCCCATTATAGCAGACAGGTTTTCCTCAAAGACTTTTTGAATGTCTTTCTCCAGTTTAAAAGGTTTTTCTTTTACCTCCTTTAGTTTACCAGTTTGGTTTGTGTATAGTGCCATATATATATATTAATAAGTCCACTCCCCATGACTTACAGGTAAGCGGTTTAATTCTTCTTTTAAAAATTTCCACTGCGGCATGTACTTTTCCATTAAGGAAAGGAAACGGTCGTTGTGGTGGCGTTCTAACAGGTGTATCATTTCATGCACCACTATGTATTCCAAACAATGGATTGGCTTTTTTGCCAATTCAAGGTTTATCCAAATCCGTTTCTTTTCAATGTTGCAAGTGCCCCACTTTGTTTTCATTTGCTTCACCTGCCAGTCGGCAACGGTTACGCCAATTTGTGGTTGCCATTTTTCAATGATGGGCTGAATGAGTTTCTTTAATTCTGTTCTGTACCATTCGTTCACTATTGATTGCCTTTGCTCGGTAGTGGTATCAGGTCTTACATATAGGTCAATGTATGTTTTGGTTTTCATTACCACTTTTGGCGGTGCATCGTGTTCAATAATTCGCAACAGGTAGCGTTTGCCTTGAAAGTAATGGCTCTCTCTTTCTTTGTATTGGCGTGGTGGCTGACGGTCTTGTGCAACAAAATTCCGTTGGTGTTTTCTTATCCAGCCAATTTTTGAAATAGCAAAAAGTCTTACAGCTTCATCATCAATTCGCAAAGGTGCTGCAATACGAACCCTGCCCGTTGGCGGATAAACTGCCAGGTGCATGTTCTTGATGTCCTTACGAACAACATCAACAGACAAGTGCGAACTAATATGTAACACTTTTGTTTCTTCCATTATCACTTATAATCTTTTTGCTGCTTGATGACTTCAAAAATCGGGTCCAGCTTTTCGGGTTTTTTGTATTCCTCCAAAACTGGTTTTACTACTTTATTCTTCAGGTGTTTTTCTTTGGTTGGGTTGCCTTCCCAATTATCATGCTTGCCATAAATAACGGCCTCATCCATTACTATGGAAAGCGTTTCATCTTTATCTAAGTTGTCGTACAATGCCCGTTTGGCTTGTGTGTTAATGGATGAGGGATATTCGTTACTGGTTTCCGGCTTCTTTACTTTTACTGCTAAGTCAACTATCTTTTTCAAATACTCTTCGTAGCGTTCTGCTTCTTCATTTCGCAGCTTGATTAACTCATCCAGCAGCACACTCATTTTTTCGTAGTAAATGGGGTTGGTTGGACTTTCTTCAATGATTACTTTCCGCAAATTGTTTTCAATGGTTTCTGCCATTGCTTCCTTGTTCTCCCTGATGCTCTTTGGTAATTTATCCAACGCATCTTTTCCGTTCTCTACAATCAATTCCACCAAACTGAAATCATCAAATGCTGAAACCTTCTTGCTTTCTTCTGCTCCAATGTAGCTGTCAATTAAATGCCGCATGGCTGGTTCAAACTGTTTCAGATCCACCCAATCGCCACTGGCTAACTGAATTTCTTTGCGAACACTTTCATAATGCTTAAGGTCGGCTTTAATGGCTTCTATTTCGGCAGGTTTGTAGCCTGCTTCGTCCATTTCATCGGCAATACCAGCATAGGCACGGATAAGAGCAATAACTGCTTTGTATAAAGCAACCCGTTTGGGTTCGCTGTCTTTTAAATCGTCTTTGTTTTGAGTATCGCCACAGAAATAAGCAATGTATTCTTTGGTGCCTTTGGGTGGAACCACCGGCTCACACAATGCTTTTATGGCTTCTAAGGCATCGTCCAATCTTTCCTTGCCTTTCTTTAGCCTGTCTGTCAACAAACCTTCTACATCTTCTTTATCGTAGGCATCAAATGCTTCTGAGGTATAATCATCCACAGCAGTTTCTAAGCTGCCGAACAAATCTTTGTAGTCAATGATGTAACCGTAATCTTTATCATCACCATCCAAACGGTTTACCCTGCAAATTGCCTGGAACAAACCGTGGTCTCTCATGCTTTTATCTATGTATAAATAGGTAGCACTTGGGGCATCAAAACCTGTTAGTAGTTTATCTACCACTATCAGGAGTTTCATTTGTGCCGGTTCATCTATGAACCGCTTTTTGGCTTCGTCTTCAAAGTCTTCGCTGGTTTTGCCGTTGAGCATTTTTTGATAAATCTCATACTGCATTAATTTCTCGGTGTAGCCTTCACCTGTCTCTTCACCTTTGATGTCGCTGTGGGTAGGGGCAAAGGATGTAACGATGGCACATTTCTTAAAACCTGCATCCTGAAATAATTGATAATAGCGGCAAGCATTGTAAATGCTTCCAGAAACAAGTATTGCATTGCCTCTGCCGTTTTGCAACCGTTCTTTGGTTTCCATATCGAGCAAAATATCGGCAACGATTTTTTGCAAGCGACCCACAGAACTGAACACTTTTTTCATAGTGCCCCATTTCTGTTTGAGTTCGGTTTTGGCAAAGTCGGTTAAGCCTTTGGTTTTGCTATCAAACCAAAAATCTATTTTATCAAGTGAGGTTATTTTTTGTTCAATGTCTCTTGCTTCGTAACGCAAATCCAGTACTACGCCATCTTTTACCGCTTCATCAAATTTGTAGGTGTGTATGTATTTGCCAAAGATTTCAATGCTCTTCTTTTTATCGGAATGTAAAAGCGGTGTGCCTGTGAAACCGATGAACAAAGCATTTTCGCCCAATAGCTGCCGCATGGCTTTATTCAAATCACCACTTTGGGTACGGTGACACTCATCTACAAATACATAAAAATCTCCTTTGGGTTTAAAGTCTTTGGGCAAACTGTTTTTCAATTCTTCCAGATAGCTATCGTAATCCGCTTCTTCTTTGTTGCCGAATTTATGGATGAGTGAACAGAGCAGCCAGGGCTTTGTATCATTGAGCTTGGCAATTAAATCTGCACCGCTTTTGGTTCTTACAATTTCTTCATCTACGCCTTTAAATACTTTTTCAATTTGCTTGTCCAGTTCATCCCGGTCGGTAATGATGAGTACCCTTGCATTTGGATTGTGTTCTCTCACCCATTTGGCAATCCATACCATTGTTAAACTCTTGCCGCTGCCTTGTGTATGCCATATAATGCCGCCTTCTTTTTGGCGTATGTTTTCCTGTGCTGCTTTTAAACCGAAGTATTGATTAGGTCGGCAAAATTTCTTTTGTCCTCTATCGTACACCACAAAATCATGCAGCACTTCCAGCAAACGGTCTTTGTTTAAAAACTCAATGATGTTTTTATCTAACTGGTTATCGGCTTTACCGGCTTGTTCCCTTAATGGCCGGGTTAGTTCTAACAGGTATTTATCGTTGGGATTAAATTCTTCGCTTTCTTCTTTCCATTTCAAATAATACTTTTCAGGAGTATCAATGGCGGCATACCGCAACCCTTCTACATCCTGACCTGCCATTACCAACTGAATGGTGGTGTAAAATGGTTTGATGAAAACATGCTTTTGATTATCGTTGCTTTGACGAATGCCTTCGGAAACAGAAACAGTACTACGCTTTAATTCTAATACACCTAAGGCAATGCCATTGATGTAAATAACAATATCAGGTCGTTTATTGTGTTGTCCTTTGATGGTAACTTCTTCGGCAATGGCAAAATCATTTTCACTGGCATTTTTCCAATCAATGAGGTAAACCGTTTCTTTGTTTTGCCCGGCTTCTTCTTTTACAGGCAAGCCATAACGGAGGATGGAATACACTGCTTTGTTAGCCTGGTAAAGATCATCACTGGTGTTGATAGTAACCGCCTTTTTAAATTCAAATAAGGCTTTGCCTATGAGTGCAGGACTGTACCCTTTTTTGGTAAGAAAAGCCGTGAGGATGGTTTCATCCACATTGCTGTTGTCTTCTTCTTTCTCGAGATTACCCAAATAGCGATACTTCAATTGCTGCTGAAACAATTGCACTATGCGGTTTTGAGTAGCTCGTTCTATTTGTCCTACTTTGCTCATTTAGTTTAATCTTATTTTGCCAGTTAGTAAATTCTGTATCATTCCCAACTTTACATTTCGATATTTCTCCAACTTTATTTCTAATGATATTATTTCTTCATCCATGTCGGAAAGAACTTTCGCTATGCCCGCTTGTTCTTCAACGGATTTCGGGCAATTAATAATTACGTTCTTAACGATCTCTTTATTTAGATTTAAAACACTGCTACCCGAAGCCATAGATTTATACTGTTGCAATATGGCTTCCGAACCTAAAACGTAGTAAAGAAAATCTCTATCAAAATGATCTTGATAATTTTGTATGACGAGCCATCCGTCATGAATGCAACCTTTTATTTTCAAGATATAGGGGCGACCAAAACTCATAGAATTGGATAATAAAAAATCGCCTTCATTGACAAACCTTGAACGTGAAAGCCCCTCTGGAATAATTTTTTCTTCAGTGCTTTCAATATACTTTGCATTTTTCTTCACATCGCCAATCTTAATCCAATTAATTCCATCAGGATGTATTGTTAAATAATCTTCAATTGGTCTTGGAGAACCCCCTCTGAATATATCTGCCTTTTCACCCAGCTTTTTTACTTCCCAACCTTTTTTAGGTTGAAGTAGTTTTTGCATTGTTCCCTGCTTGATATTTCGCTTTTTGGTTAAAAGTTTTTCTAAACCACTAATCAAGGCATCAGCATCGGATAGTGCATTTGCAATAGCGGTTTGTTCGGCTTTGGGAGGAACTGGAACAAAAACTTGCTTTAATTGCGGTTTAGAAACTCCAAAGACCTTCATTCCCACGGCTAACCTCAGCATTTGCTTTTTAACTGAATTAGAATTTAAAATTAGTCCCCTAAAAGTTCCAACATAATTGTAATTAGTATCCCGTAAATGAAACGTATGAAGTCCTGCGATATATTCTTTGTTGTTTAGATTAAAAACTTCAACAGATTTATTTAGCCCGACTAAATCCTCAGAAGCATCTACCATAATTACATCACCATCTTGTATATTTTCATATTTTGCTTGTTCTTTGGTCACATAATACTTAGTTCCATTTGATAAAGAATAGTGTGAATTATCAATAGCGTGAATTAGGCCATAATGAACACATCCAACTTCTCCATTAAGCAACATTTCGGCTTTTGAAAAATTGGAAGTTGAGTAGAAAGTAAAAATCTCTCCAATAGTTTTTACTTCCCAATCATTCGGTATTAAACCCACTTCGGTTTCTTTGTATTTCTCAGCAACTAACTCCATACAAATCCCATTTTTTGAAGGTGAGCATTTACTTTATTTTCTAATTCTGCCACATTGGTAGTTTGCTTTGGCAATGGTGTTTCGTAACGCTCAGCCAGTTCCTTGATGCGTAGGGTAAGGCGTTGGCTAATGCGTTCCATTTCTGTCTTTACACTTCGCTCAATAGATGCCATCCATTTATCATCAACTACAAGTTGCTTTATCTCCTCTTCAGTTAAAGTTTTGTATCGTTCAATCACTTTAATATCCAAATCGGCAATGGCTTCTTTTATTTTTTTGTTCAGTTCTGTTTGGTCGTCCAATAATTTCAAGTACGTTTCCAACACCGCTTGTTCACCATAAGCAGCTTCCGGTTCGGCTGCCATTGGCAATTTCTCTTTCTTTGATTTTGGTTTTGCTGCCAATAGTTCTTTCAATCGCTTTTGCACATTGGCTTTGTTCACTTTATCCATGTCAGCAAAATATCCTTCTTCAGTATTGTGTTCTTCTTCCAGTTCTGTCAATTGCACAACAATGGCTTCTTTATCGGCTTCCAGGTGCTCAATGGCTTTTTTCTCGGTCAAGAAATAGCGGTCTATCACCAATGTTTTAGGAACCAGGTCGCAATCCCATACCGTAGCCGATTTTGTTTGCTTGACAATACTGAGTTCTGCTTTCCAGCCATCAGCTGCTATCAAATAGCAATCATCCTGCATTACTTCGTTCCAGTAATTCATCAAATGCTGGTACACATCGTATTTATCCATCAGGGCTTTGTCGGTATATGCTTTCAACACATCTTCCGAAACCTTGTAAATGGTTTGCTTGGGCTTTACGCCAACGGTAAGGGCTTTTAAGGTCTTGGTGTTACGGGTTTTCCAATCGGTAAACAGCGTATCCATTTCGCTGCTAAAACTTACAAATTCAGGGTGGTTGAAAATAGTTTGTTTAATACTGTCTTTACTGATTTTTAACTGGCTGTAATTGTTCCGTTTGCTTGCGGAGAATAATTCTCCTTTCAGGGTTTTATACACTTCCCAATATTCTTTCAATGCTTCAATATCTGCATTAGGTATATCTCCCAGCAAGTGTGCTTCTATGTCTTGTATGTCTTCTGCCTCCTGGCTATCAATGTAACGAGGAATATTTAAGTTGAAATCGTTTTTAGGGTCGCTTATTTCATCAATGCCAACCAACCTGCTAAAGCCCGGCACAGGAATTTGTTTGTTAAATACATCCACAATTTTGTGAATGTCCTGTTCCCTCAACCGGTTTTTGTTGCCGTCTTTGATGTAGCCTTTTCCGGCATCCATCATAAAAATATGTTTGCGGTCGGCTGCACCTTCTTTGTCAATTACAATAATGCAAGCAGGAATACCAGTGCCATAAAACAAGTTGCCAGGTAAACCAATAATACCTTTTATGTAGCCTCGTTCAATTAAACTTTTACGAATTTCTGCTTCGGCATTGCCACGGAACAACACACCATGCGGTAAAATACAAGCCCCTTTGCCGGTGCTTTTTAATGACTTGATGATGTGCAACAGAAAAGCATAATCGCCATTTTTGTCGGGTGGGGTTTTGTAAGATGCTTTGCCTGTTTTCTTCGTTTCTTCTTCATCCTTTTCAAACCTACCATACAAATCATCCTGCGGATTAAAACCTGTAGCCCAGTTTTTAGAAGAGAAGGGAGGATTGGCTACTACGAAGTCAAAGGTTTTCAGATAACCATTGCTGTCTTTAAAGAAAGGATCTGACAATGTGCTTTGTCCTCTGTGAATTTCAATCGCTTCCTGTCCGTGCAAAATCATATTCATACGAGCCAATGCAGCGGTTGCCACATCTTTTTCCTGCCCGTAAATGGTTCCCTTGCCATCAGCTTCATCCACTGCTTTCAACAACAATGAACCTGAACCACAAGTGGGGTCATAAAAAGTAGTTTTGTTGGTAGCATTGTGAATGTTCAACACTTTTGCAATCACCCTGCTCACTTCACTTGGTGTATAGAATTGCCCTTTGCTTTTACCGCTTTCGGTAGCAAAGTTTTTCATTAGGTACTCAAAAGCATCACCGAGAATGTCATCACCTTCAGCACGGTTCTTACTAAAGTCTAATGCAGGATTTTGAAAAATAGAAATCAGGTTGGTGAGCTTGTCCACCATTTCCTTTCCCTTACCCAGCTTTTCATCATCATTAAAATCAGCCACATCAATAACACCTACCAGGTCATTTGCTTTTGCTAATTCGCCAATGATGGTATTGATTTTATCGCCAATGTCTTTTTGATGTTTGAGTGCAATCATGTCTTTGAAACTACCACCTTCGGGTATTTCAATGATGGCATC
>CAZTRY010000127.1:0-8303 GCA_964616525.1 uncultured Sphingobacterium sp.
CGCAATCCAGGATCATGGCGATGAGGTTTGGTACAGAAATATTGAGATTAAGAAGCTTTAGAGTGTGAAGAATTGAGAGTGGAGAATTGAGAAATAAAAGCCGATAAGATTAAATTTATCGGCTTTTTTATTAAAAATCATCCCAGTATTTTACAAAACAATACCCTGTTTCATTTGATTCCTTTAGTGGTCTTTACAATTTTGACTAAGAGGCATAAAAGTTCAAAGCAATCCTTATCTAAAGTATGATAGGATTCATCAGACAAATAACCTGTATCCTTCAAAAGACTGATCCAATAAGCTGTTTCATTTGCTTCCTTTAAGGCTATATTCATCTTATGCACAAAATCAGCCCGGGATTGAGCATGTTGTGCTTCTCTGACTAGTGCTCCAATTGCTGTACCACTTCTGAGAAGCTGCTTAGATAAAACATATTCCTTACTATCTACTATAAGAATTTTATATATAGATACTACTTTTATGGAAAAACAATAAGATTTGGTGGCAATAACACTCAAGGCTCAACAGTACTTAAACTATGCGAGTGTAAATAGAAATATTAAATTTAATTATTGAAAATTATTGAGTGGTCTCAACTAATTAGTAAATGGAGAATTGAATGCGGATTTCTCCACCCTCAATTCTCCACTCTTAATTCTCAACCCGATGGCTATCGGGTCTATTGCGATTTCCCGCGGGCCAGAATAGGCAGAATCTTTTCAACTTTACCATTCCGGATACCGTACATGAAATCGTATAAGTTAACCACAGGATCGCAATGTGGTACGATTACTTCGAATTTATCACCTACTTTATAGGTTTTGTTTGGATTGATAATTTTTACCGATCCATACTCATCAGAACCAGCATTATAATCAAAACCAGGTTCACCTATAACAATTCCGTGAGGCACATTGAGTGTTAAAGCTTTGGATCCTGAATCCGTTACATATTTTCCTGCTTTGGAATCATTGATAATGGTCGCCATTACCGTAAGAGATGGTGCGAAATCATCCATTATTTTTTCGTTGTTTGCACCACCAATAATCATATATTGATGATCCATAAACAAATAACTTCCAACCTGAACATCAGTGAAGCCGGGAATTTCATACATCATATCATATGTACCGGTACCACCCCCACTGAAAATCTCCATATTTAATCCGGATTTCTTCATTAATTCATAGCTCCCTACAACCGGTTCAAAAGTTTTAAAGGCCTGTTCTTTACGTGCTTTAAAACCTTCAACATGCTGTACAGCTCCATCATAAGCCAAAACACCATGAAATTTCAAATTAGGCGCCTTATCTACAAACTGGGCCAGCTCTAATGCCGGTTGCCCGTTTGCAATACCTGATCTGTTAATCACATCCAGATCCACAACAATATCTGCAATGATACCTGCAGCCCTGGCCGCATCCTGAAGATCCCTGGCATTCTGCATATTATCAACAGCCTGAATGAAGCCTTTATACTTCTTTCTTAATGCCATTGCATGGTTGATTTTCGGCACTGATATATTAACACCGGTCATCAAAACATTCTGAATTCCATTAGCAAGCATCACTTCCGCCTCGGCAAGTTTTGCGGCACACACACCTACTGCACCTGCAGCGACCTGCATTTTTGCAATGGCCGGACACTTATGGGTTTTAACATGCGGACGAACACCCGTACCTGTACCCTGCAACCGGGTTTGCACATGCTTTATGTTCTTTTCCATTTTATCAAGATCGACACATAAAGCCGGGGTATCGAGATCCCACTTTGACTTGCCAATATCAGATGACCTGAGATCAATTAAAGTCTCAGCACTTAAGTTTGGTGACCAGAAGGAAGCAGCTCCTGCAAAAGCACTTGCCTGTAAAAATTTTCGGCGATTGAAAGAATTAGACATTGTTCACAATTTAATTTAGTTTTCGATTCTGTTTTAAATGTAAAAAAAAATAATCAATAACAGGCATCTGCCCCACTGAGAGCTGATTCCAAAAACTCCAGCGACAAAAAATATTTAACAGAAAATTATTTAATTTCTATTTAAATATTTTTCTATTAAAGAAATGTAATTGACTGTCTAAAAGGCTGAATGGCAGGAAATTCACTCAGTTTCACTGTTTTAAAGGAAATCTGATTCAATTATCCCAGTCGGGAAAAGTTTTAATTACCAATCCGCCTGACAGAAAAATCCATGTACCAATTTTGATACTTGTACTTCCTTAGAATATTAGCAATCTTTATGGCTCGAAATATTGATTCGAATTGAGAAGAACTGCTGTTATAACTTACATCATCCTGTACCTGGCAGCGACCACGAGCCTCGGGGAACTGTTCAGGCTACCTGTATTAATCTCACATTTCGCAGAGCACAAAGCGGATAATAATTCAATTACCTTCTACAAGTTTCTTTATCAGCATTATCATGCCGATGATGGCAATGATCAGGACAATGATCGCGACAGTCAGTTACCCTTCAAATCACAGGACCCGGGCTCGGGTTCTTCGTCCATCAGTTTTGGAGTTCCTCTTCCGGGGAATAATCTACTCTTGACTCCTCACTCAATTTTTTCTTCATTAAATACTGTAAAATATAAGGAACCTTATATTCCATCAGCCTGTCTGAACCGCATCTGGCAACCGCCAAAGCATAGTTGATTTACAACTAATTCCTAAACTAAATATTCATTAGGTTACCCAAAAGGTACACCTCGTTTTGTATTTGCATTCAATCTGAGTGCTGAAACTATTTTTTTATGTTAAATAAAATCATCGGATTTTCGATAAAGAATAAACTAATTGTAGGGCTGTTTACCATAGTACTCGTGCTCTATGGAACTTATGAACTCAGCAGATTGCCTATTGATGCTGTTCCGGATATTACAAATAATCAGGTACAGGTAATTACCATTGCACCATCCTTCGGAGCTACCGATATAGAAAGGTTGGTTACCTTCCCTGTTGAGCAGGCTAACAGTAATATTTCCGGATTGAAGGAGATCAGAAGCTATAGTCGTTTTGGACTTTCTCTGGTAACAATCGTTTTCAACGATGATATTGATATTTACTGGGCCCGGCAACAGGTAGCGGAACGGCTGCAACAGGTCCAGTCACAGATACCTGATGGAATCGGCAACCCGGAAATGGGTCCTATTTCAACCGGTTTGGGTGAGATCTATCAATATGTAGTCCGTCCTGAAAAAGGATATGAACAAAAATATTCAATTACTGAATTGCGCACTATCCAGGACTGGATCATCCGCAGGCAGCTTTTGGGTGTCAAAGGTGTGGCCGAAGTAAGCAGCTTTGGAGGCAAACTGAAGCAATACGAAGTCGCTATTGATCCAAATAAACTTCAGTCTTATGGCATAAGCATCAATGATGTTTTCAGTTCACTTGAGAATAACAACCAGAATACCGGAGGTGCTTATATTGAAAAACATGAGGGAGTTTTATATATCCGAAGTGAGGGATTAATCAATAGTGCAGAGGATATTGAAAATGTCCGTATCAAAAATACCAAAAGTACTGTCCCACTCCTCATCAGAAATGTAGCCGAGGTTAAGATTGGCCATGCAACACGTTACGGCGCATTAACTTATAATGATCAGGGTGAAGTTTCAGGAGCCATAGTAATGATGCTCAAGGGCGGCAACAGCAATGTGGTGATCGATAACATCAAAGAACGAATTGCTCAGATCCAAAAATCTTTACCGGAAGGGGTGGTCATTGAACCCTTCCTGGATCGAACAAAGATGGTGAATAATGCCATCAACACCGTTAAAACCAATCTATTGGAAGGTGCATTGATTGTTGTTTTCGTGTTGGTTGTTTTTCTTGGAAATCTGCGGGCAGGCTTCCTTGTGGCTTCAGTTATCCCACTTTCTATGCTTTTCGCGGTGATAATGATGAACATATTCGGAGTAAGCGGGAACCTGATGAGTTTAGGTGCTCTTGATTTCGGTCTTATTGTAGATGGTGCAGTAATTATTGTTGAAGCAGTAATGCATCAGCTGGCTCATTCCGGGAAGTTCATGGGGTTAAACCGACTTAGCAGGCATAACATGAATGATGAGGTAAAAAGTGCCGCTTCAAAAATGATGAACAGTGCAGTATTTGGACAGATCATCATTTTGATAGTCTACCTACCAATATTCACGCTCGAGGGCATTGAAGGAAAAATGTTCAAACCGATGGCACAAACAGTAGCATTTGCGCTGCTTGGTGCATTCATTCTATCCCTGACTTACATCCCGATGATGAGTACAATATTCCTGAGTCGTGATAAAAAGGAGAAGTTAAACCTGTCTGATCGCATCATGCTTAAGATCGAACGTGCTTACATAAATGCCTTGCTTAGAGTCCTTGGGTTTCCCAAAGTTGTTATGTTAAGTACCTTAGGTTTATTCGTAATTGCCCTGTTCCTGCTCTCCAGAATGGGTGGTGAATTCATCCCTTCCATTGAGGAAGGTGATTATGCAGTAGAAACCAGAGTCCTTGCGGGAAGTAATCTGAATACCACCATCGAAAGCGTTCAGAAAGTGGTACACATTCTGAAGTCCAGATTTCCGGAAATAGAGAAAGTCATAACCAAGATTGGGAGCAGTGAGGTACCCACAGAACCCCTGCCTATGGACATGGGTGATATGATCATCACACTAAAAGACAAAAGTGAATGGACTTCGGCAAGTTCATTCGATGAACTGTCAGAGAAAATGACCAAAGCAGCACAGGAAGTTCCGGGTGTAACCACCAGCTTTCAGTTCCCGGTACAAATGAGGTTTAATGAATTAATGACCGGTGCGCGGCAGGATGTGGTTTGCAAGATATTTGGGGAGAACCTGGACACTCTATCGCATTATGCCAAAAAACTTGGAAATATTGTCAGCAGTGTTGAGGGTACAGGTGAATTGTATGTCGAGACTGTAAGCGGGATTCCTCAGATTGTGATTGATTACAACCGTCCTGCCATTGCACAATATGGTCTGAGCGTAAAGGAAATCAATGATGTGGTCAATTCAGCATTTGCAGGCAAGGTCAGCGGCCAGGTCTTTGAAGGTGAGAAACGGTTTGATCTCGTAGTTCGCCTGGCAAGTGAGAAAAGACAGGATTTGAAAAATGTAAGGGAACTATTAATACCAGCAGCAGATGGCATACAAATCCCATTATACCAGCTTGCGGAGGTAAGTCTGAAGGACAGTCCCAACCAGATCCAACGAGAAGATGCCAAGCGGAGGATTCTTGTAGGATTTAATGTACAGGACAGGGATGTTGAAAGTATTGTGAATGAACTGAACAAAAAGGTTGATGAAGCCATTAAACTTCCCCCCGGATATACCATTACTTATGGAGGTTCTTTTGAGAACCTGAATGCCGCAAAAGATCGTCTGATGATTGCAGTACCGGTATCTCTGGCCCTGATATTCCTCCTGCTCTATTTTGCCTTCAAATCAATCAGACAAGGCTTATTGATCTATACTGCCATTCCCCTTTCAGCAATCGGAGGAATATTCTTGTTGGCTCTCCGTGGAATGCCTTTCAGCATCAGTGCCGGTGTTGGCTTTATCGCCCTGTTTGGTATCGCAGTTTTAAATGGAATTGTACTTGTCGCAGAATTCAACCGCCTGAAAAATTCCGGTGAAGCCGACATTCGTGAAATCGTCCTCAAAGGCACAGGAACACGTTTGCGTCCTGTACTCATGACCGCTTTTGTTGCCTCTCTCGGATTTCTGCCCATGGCCTTAAGTTCAGGTGCCGGTGCTGAAGTTCAGCGGCCTTTAGCTACTGTCGTGATCGGGGGCTTGCTTGTTGCAACTTTCCTGACCTTATTTGTATTGCCCCTACTGTATATTCAGTTCGAGAAAGGATTCAGATCAGGAAAAAAACATGCATTAGCCCTGGTGCTTGTATTTCTGATCTCTCAGATCCAGGTTGCAAATGCCCAGATTCCAATCAGTCTCGAAGCTGCATTGGATACAGCCCTTCAAAACAATTTGATTCTGAAGGAGGAAATTCTAAAGGCAAGATATCGGAACCAAATGATCGCTACAGCATCACAACTACCTCATGCACAATTAATTACTGAGTATGGCAATTTCAACAGTACCTATAAGGATTCCCGATTAAGTCTGAGTCAAAATTTTAGCTTCCCAACAGTTTACAGCAGGCAAAAGACGCTGTATGAAGAGGAATGGAAGAACAGTCTGCTTTCAGGGGAATTACAAATTGCGGAGCTTAAGAAAAATGTAAGCCAGGTCTATTACCTGCTCAAATATCTGCAGGAAAAAGAACAATTGCTAAGAAGAACCGACACCATGTATACTGAATTTATGAGAGTCAGTACACTCCGGCTTAAAAGTGGTGAAAGCAACATCCTTGAAAGTACAGTTTCGGTCAATCAAAAAGGTGCGATTCAGCTGCAGTTGAACCAGCTGATGCAGGACAGGGAATTACTTAGTATCCGGTTTGGCCTTCTTATTAATTCCGGGACTAGCTACAAACCGGATAACAGACCATTCAAACTTGCAGAGCCCCTTAATCCTGAGAATAACCATCCCGAACAACATCCCACAATAAAAATAATGGCGCAACAGCGGACTATTGCCGAGGCCGGTACAAAGCTCGAAAAGGCAAAGCTTCTCCCCGACCTTTCAATTGGATACAATAATCTTAGCATCCGGGATGGAATTGCTTTTAACAATAGCCGACGCTACAGTTCTGTTCAGGCGGGAATAGGAATACCTGTTTTCAGCAAAGCTCAGAGATCCAGAGCCGGTGCAGCGAAGCTTAATGAAGCCATAGCCCTGACCGCACTTGATCGCGAAAAACAAAGTCTGAACAAACAATATCTTGATGCCCTGGCTCAGTTCAAAAAGAACAAAAAGGACGTGAGCTATTTTGAAGGAACAGGATTGAAAAATGCTGCGACTATTAAACAGACATTAAGCCGGCAACTCCATACAGGAGAAATCAATTACATGGAATGGACCATTCTTAATCAGCAGGCCTTAGCGATTGAGAGTGAATATCTGGATGCAGTAAAAAGCCTGAATGAAAGTATTTTACAAATTGAATATCTACAATATAACACAAAATTATGATGAAGAATCCCATTGTATCAGTACCTAAAAACACTATCCGCTTACTCAGTTTCTGTCTGATTAGTATTGCTTTAATTTCCTGCGGATCAGAGAAAGAAGAAACACAGCAAGCCGAAGGAGATGTGAATAAAAACATGGTCACACTAACAGAAGCCCAGTTCAATAATGCAGCAATTAAAACAGGAATAGCTGAAACAAAGACTGTTTCGGATATCCTGAAGCTCAACGGCAGTATTGAGGTTCCCCCGCAGAATCTGATATCCATCAGCATACCTCTGGGAGGTTACCTGAAATCAACAACAATGCTGCCGGGGACAATTGTAAAAAAAGGTCAGGTGATCGCCACAATTGAAGATTCCCAATATATCCAGCTACAACAGGATTATCTCGTAACAAAGGCAAAATTAGCCTATTCAGAGCAAGACCAGAACAGACAAAAGGAATTGAATAAAGAAAAAGCAGGGAGTGACAAGGCTCTTCAATTGGCTGAAGCTGAATATAAAAGTATGAAAATTGCATTTGCTGCCTATGCAGAAAAGCTCAGACTGATTGGTATTGATCCAGACCGCCTGAATGAAAATAACATCAGCAGACAAATCCAGATTCGTTCATCAGTCAATGGTTATGTTAGTAAGGTCAATGGAAATATAGGCAGCTATTTCAATCCATCGGATGTTTTGATGGAATTAATTAACCCTTCGGATATGCACCTGACACTGACAGTTTTTGAAAAAGACCTCGGTAAATTAAGCCGGGGGCAAAAGGCAATTACTTACTCAAATAATAATCTTGAAAAAAAATATGAAACCGAAATTGGTCTGATTAGCAGCAATCTCTCAGCAGAAAGAACTGCTGAAATCCATTGCCATTTTAAGCAATTTGATAAAAACCTGATACCGGGAATGTACATGAATGCAGAAATAGCGGTACAGAACAATCAGGAGCAGACCCTTCCGGAAAAAAGTGTAGTAAACTTTGAAGGAAAGAATTATGTGTTTTCAGAAAAAGGGATACGAACATACGAAATGACCGAGGTAATTACAGGCGAAACAGAAAACGGCTTCACAGCAATTAAGACTGATCTTGGATCAAAGAAGATTGTGATAGCAGGTACTTATTCTCTGCTTATGCAATTAAAAAATCTGGCCGAAGAATAATTGAATCAGCAACAGCAGGTTTAAGAATCCTGCTGTTGCTGATTTTCAG
>CAZTRY010000128.1:0-8085 GCA_964616525.1 uncultured Sphingobacterium sp.
CTTCCATCATTGGTTTCAAGCATTACAACATCAGACATTGCAAGCATTTTATCTACTGAATCAACCAGTTCAATTCCACGCCCTTTAGCTTTTGCTGCCCATTCGGCAAGACTCTCAGCTTTGAATTCTACATCCGGATTGCCTTTTGGATGATAGATTGCAACAACCCTGAAGCCACTGATATCCGCATCAACCACTTCCGCATTTAGCATTTCTGAAAAAGCCTCAGTATGTACTGATAGTCCGATAATACCGATTCTTATTTTTTTCTGTGAGCTATCATTTGCAAATAACATTTGGGACATGCTGGTCATTCCGATACCAACACCTGCTATTGCGGCGGTTCTGAGGAAATCACGACGTTGAATACTGTTTTTCATTCGATTAATTTCTGATTATCATTTTTTGGATAGAGCCTTAGAAAATTAAAATAATCAATTCTGGTTCTATTAAGTATAAATTTAATGAAACTCCTGATACACTTTCCTAATATTCAGGAAAGATGTACAGGAATTTCATTATTGATTTTATTTGAATTAAGGTTTTTTATCCCACCAAAGTCTGGTACTGTTTTTATCTCCACCAGCAAGCTCAGGAAGCGCTTGTGCAGCCTTTAAACCATCCGGATTACTGGTAACCTCTCCTTCAGCATACATTATTCTTCTGATCATAGCATCCTTCGGAACATCAGGGTTATCTGAATTTAATCTTGGCAAATATTTAGGATAGCCAGTTCTTCTCATTTCTGTCCAGGCTTCCCATCCATTCGGGAACATCGCAATCCATTTCTGGGTAATAATTTGTTCCAATTGTCTTTCAACAGACCCTGCTGATTCATACGCAACAGGGATATTACTTACTGAAGGAGTTTTATAAACATCATTGATTGCTACAGGTATTTTTGTACTGCTGATGTAGCTGGCAATAACCGGAGCAGATGCATTTGCTACCTCCTGTAATGAAATTTCAATACCTTTTTCATATAAAGCCTTAGCTGTACCGCCCATATTCCAACCAGCCAGAGCACCCTCAGCTCTTAAGAAATAAACTTCTGCCGCATTCATGACTAACAGTGGTGGATTAGAACCTCCTCTATCTGGGCGCCACCATTTGGTATCAATCTTTGAATGAGACTCATTTTGCGGACCGCCACTCATATCTTCTACTTTCTGTCCATTTCTGAGTCCGTGATACTGGCGACCATCTTTACGAAGATCCACTACAACTGGCTCCCAATAGTGAGGAAGTCTGGGATCGTCATAACCAACAAGAATACTTTCCATTGAGGTGCTCATCCTCCAGTTATCAAAATTTGAGATATTTCCCAGCGGATTCAGGTTATTGATGGAAGTAAAAACAAATGCATTTCCACTATTGGCAATGATCACACCGTCAGCAACTGCTTTTTCTGCCTGAGTCTTAGCCAAAGTTGGATTCACATATTTTACACGTAATGCCAAACGCAATCTGAGAGAATTTGCCAAAGCAAGCCATTTATTCACATCACCCTTGTAAATCAAATCATCAGATGCAAATACCGTCTTTCCCTGATTTGCTTTTAAAACAACTACTGCTTCATCCAGAAGTTTGAAAAAGTCGGTATAGATAGATTCCTGAGTATCATATTTAATTGAAACCTTACCTGATCCTACCTCACTGTATGGAATCGGACCCCAGTAATCCGTAATTCTGTGATATGAATTAACTTTCCAGACTTTGATTACCGCATTCGGTAATGCCAGCTGATTCTTAGCAGATAACTCTTCGATAAATGCCAAATCTTTACCAACTCCGCTATAAAAGGCATTAAATGCACCATTTGCCCAGCTGGCAACGTTCACATATCTATCTGAGTTAAAACTCTGGCGTGTAAGTGCATAATATTGAGAAAACATATCAGCAAACAGGTTTTGAGTAACTTCGAAACTGGAAGTCATTGTCGTAAACTGTGCCCTTGCAAATACCTGTCCTATCTGGGCTGAGCCCAGCTGATCAGCAATAATTGCATCCGGCTGAGTGTTTAATTCCTCGTAATTCTTTGTACAGCTATTCAGCGAAACAGCCGTTAAGATGAAGGTTAATATGTAGATAACCGATGTTAATCTAATTGATTTCATAATTTTATATTTTAATTATTAATTAAAAGTCAACTCTTAAATTAATTCCCAATGATCTGGTAGTCGGAGGGCCAAAACTGCTATCACCCTGGTTAGCAGCACTTGTACCAACAACCATGTCGGGATCAATGTATTGCGCTTTGTTGTACAGGAAGAATACATTTCTACCTGTTAAGGCAATATTTACCGGAACACCAAGAGTTTTCTTAGGTAATGAGTATCCAAAAGTTACCTCTCTCAACCTGGCATTTGATGCAGAAGACGTGTGAATTTCACCAACCAAACCTGCAGACCTGCCACCTGTTGATTCCCAGAAACCCTGAACATTGATAGGTAATGTATTCGGAGTACCATCCACTCTAACCGCACCTTCAGTTGTGAAAAAATCCCTACCAAAGACTAAATTTCCTTCTCTACCTACTGCAGTCTCTTTGGTAAGCCCTGCCGCCGCTAATTGGGAGTTAGTATAAGAAACTATTTCACCACCCTGACGAACATCAATCAGGAAACTAAAATTAAATCTCTTGTAAGAAAGTGAGTTTTGAATACCACCTAACCAATCAGGCTCTGAGTTACCTGCATAAACAGTTTTTCCAGGGGTATATCTCGGCTGTCCGCTGTTTTCAACGATGATACGTCCCTGTGGATCTCTGGCAAATCCTCTGACATACATTTCACCCCAACGCTTTCCTGCCTCCACTCTGATTTCACGAAGGTCACCGGCCTGAAGGATAATGGCAGATCGGGTATCATGTATTTTCTGAACCACACCTACGTTGCGTGAGAAATTAACAGCAATATCCCAATTAAGTCCGTTAGGAGAAGAAAGAGGGCTGCCACTTAACATTAATTCTATACCCTTATTTTGTACATCACCACCATTGGTAAAGAAGCTGGAAGCTCCAGAAGCCGGAGGTAATGAAATTGAGAACAACTGGTTGAAAGTATTCGTTTTATAATAGGTGAAATCCACCCCGAATCTTCCATTAAATAAGCGAACATCTGCTCCCAATTCTAATCCTTTAGTACGTTCTGGTTTTAGCTGAGCGTTAGGCAATGTTCCACTTAATGTTAGGAAACCATTATACCCCCCTGCAGCTATACTTGCAGTACGATCCAACTGGAAAGGTGAGGTATCACTTCCTACTTCTGCATAAGAAGCTTTTAATTTAGCAAAGCTTACAAAAGAAGGCATATCTATTATATCTGAAACAATAGTAGTCAAACCGACTGAAGGGTAGAAATAAGACCAGTTATCACGTGGAAGTGTTGAACTCCAGTCATTACGGCCGGTTACATCAAGATATAAAACGCCCTTATAACCGATCTGTCCAAATCCATAAACTGAACTCATATCCCTTGGACTTCCTACACTGTATGAAGAAACAACCTGCTGGGTATTTGATAAAGCATAGAAGTTTGGAACAGTTAAACCAACACCTGTACTTGAACTGCTTGAAGAATTACGGTTTAAACGGGTACTTGCACCCACATTTGCGTTATATTCAAAATCTTTCTTAAATGTCCCTTTATAAGAAACTAAAACATCATTATCCCATCTTGTCGCATTACTTGCTCCAACGGAATAGGAACCAGTTACAGGCAACAGATTTACCAAACCACCCTGAAGTGTCTTCTCTGAACTACCAAATGAACGGATTAATGAAGATCTGACAAAAGCAGATAAATTTTTAGTGAAATCATACTTCAATGTAGAAAATGCACTTACCTGATCTTCAAAAGTATTATTTCTGATTTTTTCTACAATTCCATAGGCATTTCCCGGATCCAAATCAGCTACGTTCCAATAGTGGCGAACCGGATAACCAGTTGCAGGATCTGTAAACTCATACTTTCTGATATCCTCAGTACGTAGGTTTCGCAGGATCTGATATCCATTCCACATTTGATTCTCATAGTTAATAAATGCAGGAATTGGATTCAGAATATTCTTCTTTACATAAGATAGCTTTGAATCAAGAGATAGCTTTTTACCAAGTTTGTTATTTAATCTCAAATTGGCATTATGCTGACTAATATCATTATTACGCACCACACCATTTCCTTCAGTAAAAGTATATGAAAAATAGGTCTGGTTTTTTTCGTTTCCTGTTGATATGGCTAAGTTAGAAGCCGACAATTTACCTGTCTGAAAGAAGTCTCTGATATTATCAGGCTGTGGAAGGAATTCATATTGTTTTGGTCCTGCCCAGTTTGGATCATTTGACCAGTGATCTACCATTCTGCCATCCATTCTTGGACCCCAGTTACGGGCAGATTGCTTTGCATAAATACCATTTGTTCCCTGACCATACTCATTCTGATAATCAATCAGGATATTAGGTAAGTCAGCGGTGTATGACTGATTAAAGCTAACTTTAAAACCATCTGCTCCTTTTTTAGTGTTAATTACAACAGCACCGTTACTCGCAGTTGATCCATACAATGCAGCAGCGTTTGGTCCTTTAAGAACAGTAATACTTTCCACATCATCAGGGTTAATGTTCGTGAAATTTCCCGGTACTCCATCAACAATGTAAAGTGGCTCACTGCTTCCACTAATGGAACGATTACCTCTTAAGATTAATCTGGAAGCACCACCGACACCCTGTGTAGAGGTCTGGAAGTTCAAACCGGCCACTTTCCCAGCTAAGGAATTGGCTACGTTAAATTCCCTCGCCTTTGAAAGTGATTCAGTACCTACACTCTGAACAGTATAGGTCAGGGATTTTGTTTCCCTTTCTATACCCAGAGCTGTAACAACAACTTCACTTAAGGATGTTGAAGATGGCTCCAAAGTAACATTGATCAGTGTTTGATCATTTACTGCAACCTCTTTGGTTACATAGCCAATGTAAGCAATAACCAAAGTTGAATTGGCAGGAACACTCAAGGAATACTTACCACCCAGATCAGTGGATGTTCCTATTGTTGATCCTTTTACTTTAACACTCACTCCGGGAAGAGTCTCTCCCTTCGTGTCAGAAACCACACCGCTTATGTTGCGATTTTGGGCACTTGCATAGTACGACGTACTAAACAACACGAAAAATAGTAGTAAAATACTTTTCATAATTAATTATTGTTTAAGGTGAAATCAAATTTAACCTTCAGCAAAGCCCTAATTCAAGTACTTCTCTTTACATTAATAATACTATATTCCAAGAATCCTCTTTATCCCACAAAAAGCTAATTTGTTACAATCAGGGCTTTAAACCCATAATTATCTGTCTGATTTAGCATAAAACCTTCTGAATAAAACGGTCTGAGACTACTGTACTGACTGTATTCCGATAAAACTATCATTAGCCCAGGGCAATGGAATTAGTTTCCATTTCTTTTAGATTGGAATTGATACTGGTGGGAAAGCCCGAATTTCTAAATACGGTTAAACTTATATTTGGGCAAAGCTGGTCCGGGAATAAAAAAAGAGCTGGTATGGTTTAAATAATCTCTTGCCGGGCAAACCCCGACAAGAGATCAGGCACAGGAATCAAACATATTTAAGGCCTGAAGACCAGAAATAATACTGTGCTTTTGAACAAAACTTAGACATAACGGATAATCAGAAGTTTTATTAGAATTTGATTTAATCTTTGGGCAAATTATCATTTAAAATCCTGCGGCTTTTTTTCCTTCTGAAAACCATTCATAAGAAACATCGTAGGTTCATATTTTCCTACAAAATCCACATCGCTTTTTGCAGGTATATTTTTCTCCAGACCTACAGTCCAGTAGGCCGCATTCACAACCAGACGTCTTAGATCCTCATTGACGAAATCAATTGCAGCACCCATTGTAGTTGTAAACACCCTGCCTTTTTTACCCGATTCACTTAAATAGGTTCTGGTCCAGGCAACCGGCATAATAGATCTTGTCCAGATACCCGCTCCTGAAGGAGACACACCCTCTGTTCCCTGGCCCCAAAGCAAAACTTTTGCATCCGAAGGAAGACTTTTTATACCATATACCTCAGTTGTTGTCCAAATGTCACTAATCCCCTTCAGGATAGGATTCGCATCAGCCACTTCAAGTCCATTTATTAGTCCCCTGGTACCTTCCTTTCCACTGGCTCCATGATGATTCACCCAGTTTTCTCCCAGAATGCGTTTCCCGAAACCACCTTCCCAGCCCTTTTGGGTACTCTTAAATCCATACTTGGCATATTTATTATTCGGATTCCGGCTATAATGAAAAGCATGTGTGGCTGTCCGCAAGCCTATTACCGGCTTTCCTGCAACAAAATAATTATGAATATGCTGCATCTGATTATCCGGCAACTCCCTGAACCGGGTCGCAATTATCATGAGATCTGCCTTCGACAAAAATTCAAGCCCGGGAATATTTTGATGATAATTGGGGTCAATAAACCCGGTCTCAGGATTAATGGCAAATAATACCGTTGTTCTGAAACCATGACGCTCCGCTAAAATCTTGGCCAGCATAGGTAATGATTCTTCAGAACGGTAGGCTTCATCTCCGCCAACAAGAACTATATACTTCCCGTTCGATTGTCCGGCAGGGGGTGAAAAATGAAGCCAGGGCCCTTCCTTTTGTGCGAAGGCGGAATTCATTGAAAGAATTAATATAAAGGTTAAGAAATATTTCATAGTAATTGAATTTCTGGTTATGGTGTTATTCATTTGTGCATTAATTATTTAGATGTGAGATATGAGTAGTCATTTCCAATTTGACGATAATAGTCCTTATACTTTGTTCTTTGCTCCTTGTTCAATAATGTTAAATCCCAAAATAACTCTGGACTTCAATCTTGGTTCCTGACTCCTGGTTCTTGGTTCTATATGTCCGGCTTATAATCATTTACGGAGTTTAAATGCTACAACGGCATCCCCCTTAGCCGCTCCTAATCTTGATCCACCACATGATACCACGACATACTGTACGCCATTAACCATATAGGTACTTGGCGTTGCATACCCTGCGGTTGGAAGATCAGCTTCCCACAACAGTTTCCCGTTTACCTTATCGAAAACCCTGAACTTGCCATCTTTGCTTGCTGCAATAAAGATCAAACCACTTGCAGTAACTACTGGACCACCATAATTCTCGGTCCCCGTTGGTGCATGTCCCTGATCCTTATATTTTTTAACATCCCCCAATGGCACCTTCCACTTATGTAAACCTGTATTCAAATCAACTGCAGTCAGGATTCCCCAAGGTGGTTTTATTCCCGGATCACCATTGCTATCCAAAAATTTGCTATAACCCTTCAAATCCCAGGACTCAACTGCACCAAAGACATTCTTTGCTGAAGCAATCTTATCCTTGTCACTCTCCTCATCAAACAAATAATTTAAAATTGCTTTCCTGTCTGCATCCGAGATCTGAGGAAAGCCGGGCATTTTTCCTTTACCACTGACAATAATCTCTTGAACTTCGGGCTTCTTCAGCTTATTTTTGATGGTATTCAGAGCAGGGAAACCACTTGCGGGGTTACCAAATCTATCTACACCATGACAAGGGCTGCAATTTTGAACATACATCGCCTGCCCGCGACTCATTTCGCCAAAGCCCTGGTTCGACTTTATAGCAACAATCCAGGGAACTTCGTTAGAATTAACATATAAAATACCATCCTTATCTGCGGCAGCGCCACCCCACTCTGCACCACCATTTAATCCGGGTACTACCAGTGTAGGTTTATCACTCAAAGGCTGAAACATACCCCTCACAGTTCCCCTGAAAACCTGAAGCAAAGAATCGTAATCGGGAGAGGCTCTATTCAGGTCAGACTCAGTTATTAAGTTCCTTGAGACCGGAGCCGGCATGGTTGGAATCGGTTGGGTAGGCCAGGCCTCCTCCTCTGCAACCGGCGATTTTGGCACCACCATATCCTTGATCGGGAAAATAGGCTTCCCTGTTTCACGGTCAAAGACAAAAACATGACCGGACTTTGTGAACTGGGCTACTACGTCAATACTTTTGCCATTTCGTTTGATGGTGAGCA
>CAZTRY010000129.1:0-2968 GCA_964616525.1 uncultured Sphingobacterium sp.
GTTTCTGTATAGATCGCATAAGCCAAACCCAAAATAAGCAGGATAGAAGCTATAAGTGAAATAGTCTCTCCTGTATAATAGGATTTTGGTTCGAATTTAAATTCGAGTTTATGGTTCCCTCCAGGTAATTGAGCAGCTCTTAAAAGATAATCAGCTCTGAAATACGGAATTTTTTCTCCGTCAACATAAGCATTCCAGCCTTTATCATACCATATTTCTGAAAATACCGCAAGGGCATCCCGACCGGAAGAATATTCATAAGTCAGATGATCGGGATGATAATTTGTAAGTCTGATGAAAGCATTCCCATCATAACCAACCTTTTTTATATCGATCAGAGGCTTAAACTCTTCATGAACAACCATTACCTTTTTGGGATCGAAACTGCTGATTGCAATCATTTCTTCATCAGCACTTTTGACATATTCCACATTCTGAACAAACCAGGCATTCCCTGCAGCAGTAGAACGGTTTACCATGGTTTCTTTCTGGCCGTTTTGATCAGAAGTTATCAGATATTTTGTATTCAGCATATCTAGAACATCCTCATTGATCGCCCCATTAAATTGTTTGTCAAGAACTTCCTGATATCTTTTCAGTTTAGCAGCATGATAACCACCAATACTTTTATGGAAGTAGGATGGAATTGAATTTGAGAATGGATTTCCGGAAGCAAGGTCAAGTACACGATAATAAGATCCATCTCTTTGAATGAGTTGATCTACATCTCTTGTCTTGAACTGCTGTGCCAGTACACTCTTATCTACGAATTTTTCATTATTCAAATAACGTCTGTCGATATTCCACATATCAACCAAAATCACTGCAGCCAAAATGATAAATATTAACTGAGTATTCATTTTCTTTTTGATCAATGCCCAGATCAGGCCTGCACCAACCAGAACGAAGAATAGGGAACGCAGGGCATCCATTCTTGCCAGACTTATTCTGTCGTCAACCAGGGCTTTGGCGATTGAATCTGCAAAGGTTCTGTCTCCATTGGTTACCTGAGTTAATTGTTCAATAAACGCATTATGGTTTTGTGTTTTGAAATCCAGTAAAACTGTTGGAACAGCAATAAGAATTAATAAGAGTCCACCTGTGATGTACAAACTATTTAACAGACTTTTGTTTAGTTTTTTAGGGTCTTCTGTGTGGAATGCAACTTCCTTTACAGCAAGAATAGCCAGCACCGGGATAAGAAATGCGGTTATAACCAGGATCGATTCAACGGCCCTGAATTTATTGTAGAGTGGAAAATAATCAAAAAACAGATCAGAAAGGAAGGGAAGATGCCTTCCGAAAGAGAGGATCAGACACAGAAGACTTGCACTCAAGATCCACCATTTTATTCTGTTTTTTACGATAAACAAACCCAGAACGAAGAGGAAGCAGATAATAGCTCCAAAATACCATGGACCAGAGGTGAACTGTTTATCTCCCCAGTAGGTACTTAACCCAATCTGCGATAACTGCTGCATGGCAGGGATTAGCTGCTCTGCAGGAATACCTTTGGTTGTTAATGTTTTTGCAACCTCTGAATGCTCATCCAGATTGCCTGCTCCTGATGCACCACCGTAGGCATTTGGCACCAGGAATGTCAGACTTTCGCCAAGACCCTGGCTCCACTGATAAGCATATTCCCTGTCAAGGCCATTATTGGGCTCCGACTTTTCAGTTTTTAAATTTGATTTTCCGCGAATAGTTTCTGCTCCATATTCATAGCTTGTCCAGAGCATTCCGGCATTTACTGCAATAGCAAGCAAAGCTGCTGCAACCAGATATCCAAAGGATTTCAGAAAATCGGGAGTGGTTTTTGTTTTAACCGCATGATAGAGTTCAATACCAACATATATAAGCAAGGCAATAAACAGATAATAAGTCATCTGAATATGATTTGTTCTGATTTCGATAGCCAGGAACAAAGCCGTTAGCGCAGCACCAACAAGGTATTGCCTGCGAAAAGCCATAATAATTCCCGCCAGAATAGGAGGGAAAAATGCAATTGCCATCGCTTTATTGCTGTGACCAGCGTCGATAATCTGAAAATTATATGAGGAGAATGCAAATGCGATTGCGCCGGCAGCAGCAAGCCATGGGTTCATCCTCAGAACGCAGAACAACAGGTATGCACCTAAGAGATAAAGCAGAACAGTATCAATTGGATTAGGAAAAACAGTTTTAAAGAATGAGATTACATAGGTTGTCACATTATTTGGATACTGAACCCATATTTGGAAAGCAGGCATCCCGCCAAACATAGAATTAGTCCACAAAGGTCCTTTTCCATCTTTTGCTTTAAAATCCATGATCTCTTTTTGCATCCCCTGAGCCATGAGAACATCGCTCTGATAGAGTGCCTTTCCCTGCATGGCCGGACTGAAATACACAAAACATAAGGCGATAAATATTCCTATAATGGCCAGATGTACTCCATTGCGTTTAAACCAGTTATTCATTCTGCTTAAATTAGTTGAATGCCAAAAATAGAAAAAAGCTTAAACCTGCAAGGCTTGTTAGTGAGCTTTATGAAAATAAATCTTAAATATTGCGTAATTCGGGCAAAATATGAGGACGAACAGTTTAATAAACTGATCAATAATTTAAAGAATTTGCCTGGTTGAGAAAAAAGTAAGGATTATTTAATTTCCTCATATTCTACAAAGTCACCGGCCTGATCACCGCGACTTTTTTCTTTTGGTGGCATGTAATCTACACGTATGCGCCCATCAGGATTTTGGTTATGTTGTTGCTGGTAGCGTTGATTAGCCTGGTTTTGTGCCTTAGACATCATTCTTTGAAAAGCAATCGGTAAAAGCACACGGGCTATCATTTTGATCAGCCAGAGAATACAAATTGTGATAAATAAAAACTTTAAAATTCCCATGATAACAAAATATAATACTCAAATATAGACGTTAATTTTTTTAAAATGTTTCAAATGGGAGTAAATGTTACAATGCAATTA
>CAZTRY010000129.1:3068-7959 GCA_964616525.1 uncultured Sphingobacterium sp.
ACCTGTCCGTCTACAAGTCTCACTTTGATGCCTCTGGAATGAAAAGCAGCACTGGTGAGTAGTGCCTGAACAATTCCCCTGGTACGGATACCGCTGCGCTGGTCCTTTTTAAGGATGATGTCAACTTCCAGTCCGGGATAAATATCTTTTCTGTACATAATTGGTTGTCAGTTGTCTGTGAAATGGTAGTTCATTTTATTATATTTGATCGTCAAATGGATTTAATTGTCACTTTAGAAGTTCCCTCTCAACGAAGGGCCAATTTGAACAGCAGCTTTAGCAACAAAATTATTTCATATGCCGCTTTGCAACCTGTCATCCTGAACGGAGTGAAGGAACTTAGTAGACTTAATTCAAATATTGACCTGGTTCCACGAAGTTCCCTCCTGCGTCGGGATGACATCCTGCTGTATAGGGCTGTAAAAGTGCTTCAATTGTCAATTGTCAACTAACTAAACCTCTCCTCCATCACCTTCTCCAGTGCAAACATTTCATCCCTTAGTTTTGCTGCAAGCAGAAAGTCCATTTCTTTTGCGGCGAGGGTCATATCCTTTTTAGTTTTATCAATGGATTTTTGCAATTCGGATTTGGTCATATATTGAACAATTGGATCAGCGGCAAGATTGTCGGTCATATCCTTTTCAACATAAGCTTTCTGAACCCCTCCCTTAAAATCCATCACTGAGGTCTGCTCGATGATTGCTTCACGGGATTTTCCGACTGTTCTTGGGGTAATGCCATGTTTTGTATTATATGCAATTTGTTTCTCTCTCCTGCGATTGGTTTCTTCAATGGTGACACGCATACTATTGGTAATTTTATCAGCATACATAATTACCCTTCCCCGGTCATTTCGGGCTGCACGACCGATGGTTTGTATTAAAGATCGTTCAGAGCGAAGAAAACCTTCCTTATCAGCATCTAAAATTGCCACCAGTGATACTTCCGGAAGATCCAGGCCTTCACGAAGCAGGTTTATTCCAATTAATACATCAATTACCCCAAGCCTCAGATCCCGTAGAATTTCAACCCTTTCCATTGTTTTAACTTCGGAATGAATGTACCGAACCTTAATTCCCAGGCGATTCATATATTTCGTAAGCTCTTCCGACATTCTTTTGGTAAGAGTGGTTACGAGAACCCTGTCGCCCTGTTTAACAGTTTTATCTATTTCATCGAGCAGGTCATCTACCTGATTTACAACCGGCCGGATTTCAATTTCCGGATCTAATAGTCCGGTAGGCCGGATTACCTGTTCCACAAATACTCCTTCGGTTTGCTCTAATTCATAATCCCCGGGAGTGGCACTCACATAAATAGTTTGGGGGGCAAGTTTTTCAAATTCATTAAAGTTCAGAGGGCGGTTATCCAGAGCTGCCGGCAACCGGAACCCATAATCTACCAGCGAGATTTTTCTGGAACGATCGCCCCCATACATTGCCCTGATTTGGGGAACGGTTACATGACTTTCATCAATCACCATCAGATAATCATCCGGGAAATAATCCAGCAGACAAAATGGACGCATTCCTGGGGTTCTTCCATCAAAAAAGCGGGAGTAATTTTCAATTCCGCTGCAATAACCCAGCTCCCTGATCATCTCCAGGTCATAGTTAACCCGCTCCTCCAGTCTTTTAGCTTCTAAAAATCGTTTTTCATCGATAAACTGCTGTTTTCGATTCTCCAGCTCTTCCTGAATAGCCCAGATGGATTGGGTAAGCCTTTCTTTTGGGGTCACAAATAAGTTCGCCGGGAAAATGGCCAGATGATCCATTTTCTCTAATGTTTTTCCTGATGCCGGATCAATTGTGCTCAGCTCTTCGATATCATCTCCAAAAAAAGAAACCCGGTAGGCAAAATCCATGTATGCAGGGTATATGTCTACGGTGTCACCTTTCACCCTGAATGTCCCGCGACGGAAATCTACAGTTGTTCTTGCATAGAGTATTTCAACCAGGCGGTGAAGGAAAGCATTTCTGCTGATCTTTGTGCCAACAGCAAAACGGAATATTGAATTTGAAAAATCTTCCGGATTCCCCATACCATAAATGCAGGAAATGGATGAAACTACGATAATATCCCTCCTTCCCGACATCAGGGCAGAGGTAGTTCGCAACCTGAGTTTTTCGATTTCTTCATTAATCTGAAGATCCTTTTCGATATAGGTATTTGAAGAGGCTAAGTAAGCTTCAGGTTGATAATAATCATAATAGGATACAAAGTAGTTCACCGCATTCTCAGGAAAGAACTGCTTGAATTCACCATAAAGCTGGGCGGCAAGGGTTTTATTATGGCTAAGAACCAGCATCGGCTTTTGCGTTTGCTGCACCACATTGGCAATGGTAAAGGTTTTACCTGAACCTGTCACACCAAGTAAAGTCTGATAATGCTCTCCGGTATTAACCCCTGCTACTAATTGCTTTATCGCCTCCGGCTGATCGCCTGTGGGTTGATATTCGGATGTGAGTTTGAATTCCATAGGATGTACCAAAGATAACAAAGAAGTGTTTTAATTAGAGAATGAGCTAATGTGTAAATTAGCATATGAAATATGATTTGCCATTGAGTTTATAATTTGTTGCATTTGTCAATCGAAACCTGTCATCCTGAACGCAGAGAAGGAACTTGGCAGACTAAAGTAAAATTTGTCTAACTCATCGAAGTTCCCTCCCGCGAAGGGCGGATCGGGATGACATCCTACATTGACAAACCAAATGTATTACTCATCTCATTTGCCCATTCAATAAGTGACCCGATAGCTATCGGGTGAGGAAATCTACTTTCCGCTTTTCTAGGTGATTTCCTAAGTCCCCAATACCCAATTTTCTAACCCGATAGCTATCGGGTTGCTCATTCTCAAATTTGCACATTCCTTAATTTCTACATTCAACTTAATTCTTTAAATTTAAGCATGGCTTTCATACTCGACCAAAACAACTCAATTGCAAATCATTTCCTTGCCGAACTGCGTGATGCACAGATTCAGCAGGATAGTATGCGTTTTCGTAGAAATATGGAACGTTTGGGTGAGATTTTTGCATACGAAATAAGTAAGACAATGAACTTTGCCGAGACAGAGTTTGAGACTAGTCTTGGAACAGCATCGGTTCAGGTTATGAATGAGCTGCCGGTGCTGGCAACCATTCTGAGAGCGGGCCTGCCGCTGCATCAGGGTCTTTTAAACTATTTTGACAGAGCCGATTCTGCTTTTATTTCTGCCTATCGCAAAACAACAAAGGGGCATAATTTTATTATCAAGATCGAATACATATCTGCTCCTTCCCTGGATGGCAAAATCTTAGTTATGGCAGATCCGATGATTGCAAGCGGTGAAAGTATGGTGCTTTGCTGTAAGGAATTGATGGCACAATATAAGATCAAAGATTTACATATTGTCGGGGTTATTGCCTGTAAGGTTGGAATTGAGCACATAAGGGCAAATCTGCCCAAAGCAAAGCTATGGATAGGTTCAGTAGATGAAGAATTAACGACAAAATCCTACATAGTACCTGGTCTGGGTGATGCAGGGGATCTGGCATTTGGTGTCAAAGAATAAAGTCCCGTCTTTGAAGATAATATAAACAGTTCCTTTTCGGCTATTATCCGTTAATTTGCATTATTAATTTAGCAACCAATTTAATGCAGTATAAACACCTTTTTTTTGATCTCGATCATACTATCTGGGACTTTGATAAAAATGCGGAAGAAACACTGAATGAACTCTATCATAGCTATAAACTCAAGGATCTTGGATTACATTCCCCTGACCGGTTTATTGAAGTTTATACCCAAAATAACCATCAGCTTTGGGCAGAATACCATGTGGGTAAAATCACTAAACAGAAGCTCAGGGAAACCAGATTTTCTAAAACTTTTATTGACCTCGGGCTCTCACCAAATCTTATTCCTCAACAGTTTGAGGATGATTATGTAAATATTTGTCCCACGAAAACCAACTTATTTCCAAAAGCACATGAAACCCTTCGCTATCTGAAAGAAAGGTATTCTTTGCACCTGATATCAAATGGGTTCAAGGAATCAACAGAACTAAAGGTCAGTAAGAATGGGCTCAATGTGTATTTCGAGAACGTAGTTATTTCGGAAGTTGTGGGTTTTAATAAACCCGACAGGGCCATATTTAATCATGCACTTTCTCTGGCAAATGCAGGTATTACCGAAAGTATTATGATTGGTGATAGCCTGGAGGCAGATATCCGGGGAGCACAGGATTATGGAATGAAGGCAATTTATTTTAATCCCGAAAGAAAGGAAATACCAGAAGATGTGGATCAGGAAATAGCATGTTTAAGTGAACTTATGACTATATTATGAGCATAGAAAGGCATTACAAATCCTTGTTAAAGATCATAGCGGTATATGAAAATCTTCTGAAAAAAGTTTCTGAGGAGGAATTTATTCAAAGTCCACAGGATGGAGGGTGGTCCTATTCTGAAACCTATTCTCATATTTTTCAATCTAACCTGCTTTCTCTGCATGCAACTGAGAAATGTATCGTGGGTACTGGTGTTTTGAGCAGAAAAGGAATTCATTGGATGGCCTGGCTGATTTTATTCTTTGGAAGATTTCCACCGGGAAAGATTAAAGCACCGGAAAGGCTTGCTTCAATGGTGACTAAAATAAGCAGGGAAGATGCGCTAAACCTTATTGCTAAATTTAAAATCCGTCTTGGTGAGATCAAATCAAAGATTCATAAAGCAAGCCCTTATCAAAAATCAAAACATCCACGGCTAGGGCTGTTGAATGCAAAAGAATGGTTTCGATTTATTGAGGTGCATACATCGCATCATACCAGGCAGTTGAAGAGAATTGGGAGGAAGTTGAGAGTTGAGAGTTGAGAGTTGAGAGTTGAGAGTTGAGAGTTGAGAGTTGA
>CAZTRY010000130.1:0-7957 GCA_964616525.1 uncultured Sphingobacterium sp.
AATCAATAGGACAACATGTAAAAGTAGTTTTATCAGGTGAGGGTGCAGATGAGCTATTTCACGGTTACGATCATTATCGTTATGAGAAATATTTTATCCAATTAGGAAAATTGCCTTTTGCAGGAGTACATACTCTATTGGAGCTTATCTCGGGTATGGGGATTCATAAATTTGACAGAATCAGGAATAAGCTCAGGAGTATCGGTTCATTCAAAAATGATACCGGTGTTTCCAGGTGGACCTCCATTCTTAGTCCGGAACTAAGCCGAAACTATTTAAAAAGCACCACAAAAAACCAGGGAAATTACGAACTCCAATTCCAGGATTTTCTCAGGGGCTTTGGAAAAAAATCAGGAAAGCTTGAATCAAGTCTCATGCTTGATTTATTGACCTGGTTACCCGACGACCTGCTGGTAAAAACAGACCGTATGATGATGGCCTGCAGTGTGGAAGCACGAACACCATTCTTAGACCATCACCTGGTTGAGGAAATATTAAGATCATCCTCTCATTTCAATCAACCTTTATTTCAATCAAAAAACTATCTGAGGCAATTATTAAGAAAGAAATTACCCGCTTCAGTATCAGAGCAAATTTCAAGCCGGCCAAAACAGGGCTTTGAAACTCCTAAACTTCACTGGCTCAATTCCAGTCTTCATGAGCTTTCGTCCTTTTTATTTTCGGAAGAAAACCTAAAGAATAATCCATATCTGAATTCCGGGATGGTTAACTCGTTGTGGGAGGATGCAAAAAAGCAAAAACCCGGAACAAATAACCGCTTAGTATGGAATATTTTTTGCTTTTTAGAGTGGTACAGGCAACATGAATCTAAATTCGGGTTTAAGTGATGAGTGAAAGCATTCTATTAGTCGGGCATAGTGGTGATATGTATGGGGCAAGCCGCTCATTGATCAAGCTGGTCCGGATTCTGGATAAGAAGTACAAAGTTTATGTATTATTACCTGAAGCCGGAATCCTACATGAAGAATTAAGTAAAATCCTTCCCGTTGAGAGAATTCTGATACTCGAAAACCTCTATATCTTTACACGAAAATCCTTTAAACTAAAATACATCGGATCAACGATACTGAGGTTTATCAATAATCTGTATCAGATTGGCAGGATTATCAGAAAATATGACATCAGTGTCATTCATACAAATTCGGGTGTAGTTCCTGCCCCTGCACTTGCTGCAAAAATCTCCGGGCGAAAACACATATGGCATATCCGTGAATGGTTTGGTGACTTTAATAAATTCTGGCCAATCTACTCGGCTTATATGACCAGATTTTCAGACAGAATAGTATGTGTATCGAAAACTATGGCTGCTCAATTTCATGGGCATCAAAAGGTAATAACTATTTATAATGGTTTTGCAATTCCTCAGGTCAAAACAGAAACTGCTATTTCAGAAGGCCTAAAGCAAAGCCTGAATCAGGCAGATCTGATTTTGGGTTGTACCTCCAGAATCAGATTGATCAGGAAAGGTCAGGAATACTTAATAGAAGCAATTGGAATTATCACTCAAAAAACCGGAAAAAATATTCAGGCAATATTGATTGGTGATTATGTTCCGGGTTATGAATGGCAAAAGGAAACAATTACAGCACTGATCAAAAAGTACCGGCTCGAAGACCGGATACATTTTCTGGGACATGTATCCGACGCTCTTCCTTACTATAATTTATTCGATGTGTTTGTTTTACCATCCGCTGAACCCGAACCTTTTGGAGGTGTGATTATGGAAGCTATGAGTTTAGCTCTTCCTGTAATTGGGTCTAATGCGGGAGGAACAACAGAACAAATTGCTGATGGTCAGAATGGCTATTTGTTTGAAAATAAAGATTCAGAAGACCTTGCAGATAAGATCGGGCTTTTTCTGAATGACCCTTCAAGTATAAAAACATTCGGAATATGTTCGAAGGAAAGGGTGGAAAAATATTTCAGTTTGGATCTTCATGAGGAAAATATCATAAGACTTTATACGAATATTCTGGATGAAAAATAGCGCCCAACACTGGTGTAAACGTGTCGAGTGTTTTTCATCAATTGCTATCTATTTTTCTGCAAAGTCCCACGCAGCATAGATGCACCAGCAATATTGAATCCTCCTTTTATTCCCATTTTTAGAATTAATTAAATACTTTTGTCGGAGGTTAAAAAGGGGATTTTCGAGATTCATCAGAATACCATCTCTAAGGAATTACATACCCGACTTAAGGGGAAATGACATTAATGATTGAATGAAAGTAGCCATTATAGGTACCCGGGGTTACCCCTATGTTTATGGTGGTTTCGAAACCTTTGTTAAAGAGCTTGGCGAGCGCTTAGTAAAAAAGGATGTAGAGGTACACGTTTACTGCCAGGCAAATTTATTCAAAGAAAGGCCAGCAGTTGTTAATGGGATTAGACTACACTATATTCCTACAATAGAAACAAAATCCCTAAATCAAATCATACATTCATTCCTCTCAATTATTCATGCTACTTTTAGCCGCTGTGACATCATTCTTGTAGTCAATCTGGCTGCCGGCCCAATGGGCTGGATACCAAAGATTAACGGAAAAAAAACAATGATCAATGTAGATGGGCTGGAATGGTTAAGACCAAAATGGAAGGGTCTTGGTGCAGCATATTTCCGTATTGCAGCCAGGCTTGCCACAAAACTCTACGATCTTATCATTACAGATGCTGATGCAATGCGGGAGATTTATCTTAAAGAATTTAAAAAGGACTCCCTTGTTATTGCTTATGGTGCCCCTCCTTTCAAAAAAGCAGACCCCACACTACTGAATCGGTTTAATATTATTCCGGACGAATATTATCTGATTGTTGGACGATTAATTCCCGATAACAATGCAGATCTGATTATTAAAGCATATCTGGATTCTGCATCCGGGAAAAAATTAGTAGTGGTTGGCGATGTTCCCTACCGGGATAAATACGCTGAAGATCTCAAAAAACTTGCAGGCGAAAAAGTACACTTTATAGGCTATGTCAGGGATAGTGATGAACTTATGTCCTTATATCAGAACTGCTTTTGCTATATTCATGGTCATCAATATGGCGGTACAAACCCCGCGATGCTAAAAGCCATGTCCAATAATTGTGCTATACTTGCCTTAAATACAAGTTTTAACCGTGAAATGTTAACAAATGGTAAATTTGGCTTGTTATTTGAAGAGAGTACCGAATCTATACAAGAGCAAATGAATAATCTTGAGAAAGATGAATTATTAACTAAACAATTAAGATCAGCGGTAAGTTCAGGATTGACAGATAAGTACAATTGGGATTGTGTAACAACAGCATATCAAAAGGCTATGACAGACTTGTGCAATTCTAATTCAAAGAAATAATTCTCATGACGAGACCTTATTTTTTATACAACGGTTTCAGATATTTAATTGATACCCCGCTGCTTATCCTGTCCTTTTGGATAGCAGAGTATTTAACCGCAGGTCATATCAACTCCGGGCAGGAATCTTTTGTTTATATTTTTTTGCTGCTTTCAATTATTGCATGGTACAGTGCAGCACAGATTTCCGGGCTTTCAAGAGATTTAAGGTCAAATAAATTCGCTGAAGAAATCATTTATGTACTGGTTACCCTGATAATCTTTGCTATAACCCTAACATCCTGTTTATTTTTCTTTCGCAACAGAATTGAATTGAGTAATCACTTTCTTCTGGTGTATTTTCCGGTCCTGTTTATCTTAATCCTTTCATTCAAGTACCTGTTTAGAAAATATCTGCATAGCATTTTTTATAGTGGGAGACTTCAGGAACAGATTATTTTGGTAGGCTCAACTCCTGCAGCAAAAGATTTTTATGATACCATCAATCTTCATACCTATTATGGTTATAAATGTATTGGATTTCTGGATGATGAGAACACAAAATTGAATGGATGCAAATACCTTGGGAAAATTAGCGATATCAATAAAATACTGGCAGAATCTCCTGTTGATGAAGTAATTATCGCTTTACCGAATGCTCAGCATCAGCATATTAGTGCTTGTATTGAAGCATGTGATTTCCATGCAAAACGGGTCAGGATGATCCCAGATCTTTATTTATATGCTGCCAGTAACATTAGTATTAATACCATCGGACTTTTACCTGTAATTAATTTCAGGTCACTTCCGCAAGACAGACTGCCCAACAAATTATTAAAAAGGTCTTTTGATCTTTTATTCTCAACCTTATTTTTTATTCTGGTTGGCTGGTGGTTTATGCCTGTGATAGCCTTACTGATAAAACTTACATCTAAAGGCCCTGTATTCTTTAAACAGGAAAGATGGGGTTTGAATAACAAAAAAATAATATGCTATAAATTCAGAACAATGTATTACGGAAGTCCTGAAACGGATACCAATGGTGATTTTCTGCAGGCTACAAAAAATGACCAGAGAGTAACTCCATTAGGTAAATTCTTAAGAGCATGGAATATTGATGAACTTCCTCAATTCTGGAATGTATTACAGGGAAATATGTCAGTTGTAGGTCCAAGGCCCCATGTTACACCGCTAAATGTTTCCTCCATACAAAATGTAGATCGATACATGCTCAGGCACCTTGTTAAACCCGGAATTACAGGATATGCTCAGGTAAATGGCTGCAGAGGGGAAACCTCAGCACCGGGTTCTATGCAGCGAAGAGTAAACTATGATCTCTACTACATTCATAGCTGGACTTTCTGGATGGATTGTCAGATTGTATTACAGACTATTATTCTTACTATAAAAGGAGATCAGAATGCTTATTAATAAATGGAAATATTTTATACGTTGCTCTTCTATTTTGTTTTGCCTTTTCCAATTGACTTTTACCAACTTAAATGCACAAACAATCTGGGAGAACCCAAAACTTCCGGTCAACAGTTTCCTATCCAGACAGGCGCAGAAAGGAAATATCAACATCACTGATTTTATTCTCCCCCTGAGCAGGAAAGAAATCTCTTACCAGCTGACGGCGCTCAGAGATTCTTCACATAAATTATCCAGTACAGAGAAACAGGAATTAAGCTTTTATCTACAGGAATATGCAGAGTTCAATCCGGTAAAAACCGACAGCACAACCTTCCTGAAAAAAGACCAGCACGGACGATGGAGGTTTTTAACTATCGACAAGGATGAGTTTATATTAAGAGGAGAGCCGGTTGTAGGACTAGAAACTTCCTATGGACAAGGGAAAAGCATCATTAAAAATGGTTTCGGCGTTCAATTCTGGGGTCATATCAATAAGAATCTATCCTTTCAGGCTTATTTTACTGAAATCAATGAATTCGGAAATGGGATTGATACACTCAAACAGTTTTCTAATGAGACAGGGGTTGTTAAGACTCAAAATATTGATCCTAAATCAAGAATTCTGAACTATTCCAACTTTCGTGGAAGTATTTCCTATGATATTGGAAAAGCATCTGTCAGTTTTGGATCAGATCAGCTACAATGGGGATATGGAGAAAACGGTAAGCTGGTCATGTCTGATAAAGCCCCTTCTTTTCCATTTATTCGATTCGATTATCAGCCTCTGAAGTGGATGAAGTTTCATTACGCTCATACCTGGTTGCAATCAGGAATTATAGATTCCGCCAGAACTTATAACAAAGGGAATCAGATATATGGTAGTGAAAGAGAACTCTATGTGTCGAAATTTATGGCAACTCATAGTCTTAACTTTTTCCCGGTTAATGGTTTGGCTTTCAGTATTGGCGAATCCATTATATACAGTGATAAACTGAATGCAGGCTATATGATTCCCATCATGTATTTTAAGGCATACGACCGGAGTTCAAGCAGATACAGAATCAATTCCGGTTCAAACAGTCAGTTCTTTTTTCAGGCAAGTTCAAGGAATCATTTACCGGGAACTCATTTTTATACCACCCTTTTTATTGATGAAATCAGAATGTCGCAAGTGTTCAACAGTCAAAAAAGCAGAAATCAGGTTGGATTTAATGCCGGCGCCTCTGTTACTGATCTGTTGATTCCCTATTTAACAATTGGGATGGAATACACAAGGATAAATCCCTTTGTCTATCAGAATTTAATACCTGCACAAAATTACACCCATCAGAATTACTTAATCGGCGACTGGATCGGACAGAATGCAGATCGATTTACTTCCTGGATAAAATACAATCCTATACCACGCCTAAATACTAAAATCCGCTTTGATTATATCAGGAAAGGGAAAGATGGCACGCTGGAAGATCAGTATTATGCCGAACCTCAGCCTAAATTTTTAAGTTCAAAAGTTGAGATTCAAAAGCAATTACTCCTGGAAGCCAACTATGAACTGATCAATAACCTCATTATCAGGGCTTCCTATTTAAAGCAGGCAGGTATTATTCGGCCTGATCTACAGATCTCGGCTGTGCCTAATGAGTTTCGCTTTGGGCTAAGTTATGGGTTTTAGGGACATCCCATTCCGAATGAGGCTATTGGACCGCCCCACTGAAAAATAGAAGAAGATTCGGCACAAATTTGATGCGGCATAGTAATGTGGCTTCCGGGAAATATTACTTACAAGAACAATTACACCAAAAACGTCGATTTTGATTACCAGATACAAACAGGATGGCATATCCTTTAAATATTTATATTTGTAATATTCACAATCATTAGAAGATACTAGATGCGATTAAGATTCTATATATATATCCTAATTACCGGATTAATTCTCTCATTTAATCAAGTTCGGGCACAGAGTATATCCCTTGATAAACTTCAAAGCATTAAAGTAAACCAACTTTCTGATGCACAAATTTCAGAAGCCTGGAATAAAATACAGGATCTGGGAATTCCTGAGCAAGAGGCTTACAAACTCCTGGAGCAAAGGGGTATGGATCCAATTGAGGTGAACCTATTTAAACAAAGAATAAACCTGCTTGGCTTAAACAAAAGTGGGACTAAAATTTCTGAAGTCAATAAGAAGGATGATATTGATTTCAGCAGAGATACGATTAATATTGTCAGAAAACCAACTGCAACAGGATCAATGAAGCCAACAGAAAATTCTGCTTTAGGCATTTATGGAACTGAATTCTTTAATCAGACAACTATAAAATTCGATACTGATTTTAATATTGCAACTCCAAAAGGCTATGTTTTGGGTCCTGGTGATGAGCTAATTGTACTCTTAACCGGCCTAAATGAAAGCAGTGTAAGAACGAAAATTAGTCCGGAAGGAAATCTTCAAATACCATATGCAGGAATAGTTTATCTGAATGGTTTTACGATTGAACAAGCGAGGAGCCTGATTAGTTCAAAAATGGCAAAAGCATATCCGGCATTAACGAATGGCCGGAGTCAATTGACTATTAACCTTGGAACTACCCGAACTATAAAAATTACTTTGGTTGGGGAAGTACAGACACCCGGGTCGTATACCATCTCATCTCTTTCAACACTCTTCAATGCTTTATACCTTTCGGGAGGCCCTTCCTTGAATGGAACATTAAGAAGTATCGAACTCATCCGCAATAATAAAGTATATAAAACAGTCGATTTTTATACTTTCCTTCAAAAGGGCCTTATGGATGGAAATATTCGCCTTGAAGATCAGGATGTAATTAATTTTCCGGTTTACAAAAAAAGAGTAAGCGTTTATGGAGAAGTTAAAAGACCTGCAATATATGAACTGAAACCTGAGCAAACCATAGATGACCTGATTAATTATGCTGGAGGATATACTGATATTGCCTATCGTTCTGTTGCAAAAATTGACCAGATTACTGAACTTGAACGGGAGGTTAAAGATGTCCCGGCAAGTCTGTTTAGCAACTTCGTTCCGCGAAATGGCGACCGGGTTGAAATCGGATCTGTTCAAAACAAGTATTCAAACCGGGTTATACTCGAAGGAGCGGTGAACCGTCCCGGAGTATATGAACTAAGCGCAGGACTGAGTCTTTCACAGCTTCTGAAGAAAGCCGATGGTTTGAAACCTGAAGC
>CAZTRY010000131.1:0-7900 GCA_964616525.1 uncultured Sphingobacterium sp.
GAAGGTTTAGCTCAGCTTCCGGATGGAGAGTTTCAGCCTGGTATGGATATGAATGTGGTAGAGAAGGAGGTCGCTGCCCGTATCAAGGCACATTATAAAGGTGACCGTCACATGGTTATTGGTAGGGCAGCTAACCTTACAAAGGCACTTCCCGGACGTACAAATTGCCAGTACCGTAGTAAATGTTCTTTGGGTTGCCCTTATGGGGGATATTTCAGTACACAGTCTTCAACACTTCCTGCAGCAGTTGCTACTGGTAATTTAACCCTGCGTCCTTTTTCTATAGTAACTAAAATCCTTTATGATAAGGATACCAAAAAAGCAAAGGGTGTTGAAGTGCTGGATGCAGAAACAAACAAGACTTACGAATACTTTGCGAAAATAATCTTCCTGAATGCGTCTACCCTAAATTCTACCTGGATACTGATGAATTCAGCAACAGATATCTGGGATGGCGGACTTGGAAGCAGCAGCGGAGAATTGGGACATAACCTGATGGATCATCATTTCCGACTAGGAGCATCCGGTAGAATGGAAGGATTTGAAGATAAATATTATTTTGGAAGAAGGCCGACCGGAATTTATATCCCACGCTTCCGGAACATAGGGGATGATAAACGGGATTACATACGTGGATTCGGTTACCAGGGTGGAGCAAGCCGTGAAGGCTGGGGTCGTAATGTAGCGGAAATGAATATTGGAGCTGATTTCAAAGATGCTTTATGCGAACCGGGAGCCTGGACAATGGGTATTACGGCATTCGGTGAAACCCTTCCATATCATGAGAATAAAGTCACACTCGACAAAACCAAAAAAGATAAATGGGGTCTGAATGTTTTGGCAATTGATGCCGAGATCAAAGAGAATGAGCTCAAAATGAGAAAGGATATGATGCAGGATGCGAAGGAAATGCTCGAAAATTCAGGACTTAAGGATGTGAAGACATTTGATACGGGTTATGCCCTGGGACAGGGAATCCATGAAATGGGTACTGCCCGTATGGGACTGGATCCGAAAACATCAGTGCTGAATAAATTTAATCAGGTTTGGGATGCTCCAAATGTATTTGTTACCGATGGTGCTGCAATGACTTCGGCTGCATGCCAGAATCCATCCCTGACTTATATGGCGCTAACTGCACGTGCTGTTGATCATGCGGTAAGCGAATTGAAAAGGGGGAATATTTAATACAGGAAATTATGAACAGAAGAGAAGCAATACAGAAAGTTAGCTGGATTTTGGGCGGAACTATTATCGGTTCAAGTATATTTCTTGAATACGGATGTAATTCAAGTACTCAGCAGTCCTCAGACTTTTTTGATAAGTCGACCACTGATCTGCTTAATGAGATAGCAGAGACCATACTGCCAAAAACCAACACCCCTGGAGCTAAAGAAGCTAAGGTGGGAGAATTTATGAATGTGATGGTTAAGGATTGTTATACCAAGGCTGATCAGGAAATTTTTAAAGCCGGGATACAGAGTCTGGATAAAGGATGTAAGGATAAAACCGGCAAAAACTTCATGGACTGCAGTCCGGAGGAACGTACTTCATACCTTAGTACACTGGATACCGAACAAAAAGCCTATACTGAAAAGAAGTTGACAGAGGACCCGTCTCATTATTTCAGAATGATGAAGGAATTAACCCTTTTGGGCTTTTTTACCTCTGAAATTGGAGCAACAAAGGCCCTGAAATATGTTGAAACACCGGGAAGTTATAATGGAAATCTGCCTTATAAAAAGGGCGACCGTGCCTGGGCATAAGCAGAATAATTATCATTATTACATTGTTATGCCTCACCTTAAAGACGATACTACCAACAGGTTAAAGAACAGTAAAAACAGTAAATTTGAAAGTTAATATTAATAGAAAATAGAATGACCGTTGATTTAGCTGAATATCTTATTGGACTTGATAAATATGTTGTTCAGAATGGTGAAATCATAAACACCTTTTTGTTGGATATTCAGTTCCCCATGAGTTTTCGACTGACACTTTCTACACCGGACGATTTAGACCAGAATTTGTTGATTGACATTAAAGAAAGTGACAAGAAATCGTTGAAAATTAGTCTTCACCATCAGGACAATAGCACTCAAAACGGTTTATTAAGAATTGATTATAACGGAAGACATTTAAACCCAGTCGATATTATTCAAACAGTACCTGAAATTTTCCGACCTTTTGCAGGACAATGGTTGGATGATTACGCAGGTCATATCCATTATGTAGTAGATGGTTATAAACCTTTAGCTTGGGCTATACCTTTGGAATTAGATGACTTTCCGGTGAAGGAAATAAATGGCAGGGAAGACTACGCACAAACGCTGAATGCATTCTTTCAGAAAATAAACCTGAAAACTACCATTACCTTCAACCATCAAATGAGAATATTATGAATTGGATAAATGCATTAATGGAAGATTATTACGCTTTTCTAAAGGAAAAAACTTTAGTAACGGTCAGTAATTCATCTACTTGGGTAGAAATAAGTACCCCTTTTGTTGGGTTGTTCAATGATACGGTGGACATCTACGCCAAAAAGGAAGGCAATAAAATTATTCTCTCTGATGATGGCAATACGCTAAGAGATTTGGAATTGAGCGGACTTGAAATAACCCGTTCGCCAAAAAGAAAGGAAATACTTGACCGTATTCTCATTAATTATGGTGTACGAATAAATAATGAAGAACTAACCACGGAAGCAACCGAGAGAGATTTCCCGCAAAAAAAGCTGAACCTAATTTCTGCCATTTCTGAAACATCCGATATGTATTATTTGGCGAAACATACCGTAGCTTCGGTTTTCAGAGAAGATGTAAAAGCGTATTTGGATGAACAGGAACTCATTTATACACCTTATTTTATTTCTAAGGGTAGCACAGGACTTGAATTTACTTTTGACTTCCAAATTGCTTACAGAAATACTGAAATCGTGATTAAATCATTCAACTCTGTAAACAAAATGAATTTACCTCATTTCTTGTTCACTTGGGATGATATTAAAAAAGTGCGAGAGCAACAAACTCAAAAGGAAATAATTGGATTAGCCGTTATTAATGACATTGATAGAGAAGTTAGTGACGAATATCTATCAGCACTTGACAACAAAGGAGCGCAATATATCCTGTGGAGTCAACGACATACACCAGAGAATATTAACAAACTCAAACTAGTAGCATAGACTATTAAACTCATTTGAATTACAAGACATAGTAAGAAATGAATGAAGGGCGAATGGATAACACAGGTTTGGCGAAAGTGGACGGTTCAGTGCTCCACAGTAATATTTGTGGTTAATCAAACATTGATTCTCCGAATTATCATTTGTGGTGAAAATCGCCCCCTTCAATAAGACCAAAAATAAAATATTTATGAACGAAGAAAAAAAATCTGGTAGTTCCAGAAGAGATTTTGTAAAAACCACCGCTTTAGCTGCGGCAGGTTTTATGATCGTACCCCGCCATGTGTTGGGAGGTAAGGGTTTTATTGCACCAAGCGATCGTTTGGTGGTTGCCGGAGTAGGTGCCGGAGGTAAAGGTGCCAGTGATCTTACGGGTTTTGCAAGTGGGGGAAAGGCAGACATCGGATTTTTATGTGATGTGGATGACCGCAGGGCTGCTGGATCTGTTAAAAATTTCCCGAAGGCAAAATACTATAAAGACTGGCGCGAGATGTTTGATAAGGAATCAAAACATTTCGATGCGGTTTCGGTTTCAACCCCAGATCATAATCATGCTATTACCACTCTCGCTGCTATGCAGTTGAGGAAGCACGTTTACGTTCAGAAACCCCTTACCCATGATATCTATGAGGCAAGGATTCTGACTGAAGCTGCTGTTCGGTATAAAGTAGTTACTCAGATGGGTAATCAGGGTGCATCCAGTGACGGTACACGTAAATTAATAGAATGGTATAATGCCGGAGTGATTGGTGACGTGCATACAGTTTATTGCTGGACTGACAGGCCTGTATGGCCACAGGGTATTGCATGGCCTGCAACAAAAAGTGATATACCAAAAGAACTTAACTGGGATCTGTGGCTTGGTACTGCTCCCCAGACAGATTATGTAGATAAACTGGTTCCTTTTAACTGGCGCGGATGGTGGGATTATGGTACAGGAGCATTAGGAGATATGGGTTGTCATCTGGTTGATGCACCATTCCGGGTTTTAGGCCTGAAATATCCTACTGATGTGGAATGCAGCGTAGGAAGTGTGTATGTGGATCAGTTTAAGCGCGGATACTTCCCTGAAAGCTGCCCTCCATCTTCTCATGTGATCATGACTTTTAATTCGGCTAAACAAAACAATGCTGAGGTTAAAATGCATTGGATGGATGGTGGAATTCAACCTGCCCGTCCGCAGGAGCTGGGTCCTGATGAGATATTTGGAGATGGTGGTAATGGAGTTTTATTCATTGGTACTAAAGGCAAAATGCTTTGTGATACCTATGGTAAAAATCCAAGACTTTTACCGGCATCACGTAATGCTGAAATCAATGTGCCTGCAACACTTGCACGGGTTCCGGGACAAGAGGCAGGACACTATACACAATGGGTTGATGCGGCAATTGCCGGATATGGAAAACAAGAGGTTAGTTCTGACTTTTCTATTGCAGGCCCTCTGACTGAAGCCCTGCTGATGGGGAACCTAGCTATCCGTGGTTTTGATATCCGTAAAGCAAATGCTTCAGGGAATGGTTTCACCTATCCCGGAAGATATAAGAAACTGCTTTGGGATGGTCCAAATATGAAAATTACCAACTTTGATGAAGCCAATCAGTTTGTTAAACGGGAATACCGTAAGGGCTGGACGCTTGGAGCTTAGTAAGTTGTAGGTTATAAGTTGTAAGTAATAAGTTTCATGGCTGCTTCATTTAATATGAAGCAGCCATATTTTCATTAGTCTTTGATTCCTTGTTCCTTGTTCTTTTTTCATATCTCATATCTCAATACTATTATTGCACAAGTAAATTGCAGCCTCTGATATCGCTGTTATCGAATCTGCCCAAAACTTCAAAGCTGCCATTGGCATAGCATTTTCCAAGGTCCTGAGTTGCGATAAACGAACAGGAGTGGACATTTGCCAGATCTATAATATTGAGCCCGCCGGTAGATTCATACCCTAGAAGAGTAAGCGGATCATTAGTATCTCTGATTTTGATTTTCATCCATGGAGGAGTCTGAAAAATCCCTGATCCTTTAGAATAGGCCTGTGAGAGCAGTTCAGTCATCCCATATTCTGAATGGATAGCTGGCACTCCGAAACCTTCACAAAGTACTTCATGCAGTTCGGTTCTCAAAATTTCCTTACGTTTTCCTTTCATTCCTCCCGTTTCCATCACGATCAGTTCCCGAAAATCAATGGAATGGTTTTCTACAAAGTCCAACAGAGCATAGGTTACGCCAATCAGGATGGTAGGGGTTTCTGAAGCCTTTAGTTTCCCAAGTGTTTGCTTCAAAAGATCAAAATTATCAAGAAAATAGCCACTTTTTTGATGTTTACTTAAGCTGATCAGATCATTGACCATATAAATCAATGATGATCCTTCACGTTCGAGGTAGGAGGGTAGCAAGGCCAGAACTGCGTATTTACTAATCTCGCCATAAAACAGGTTGAAAGTTTTTCTATAGCTTTTTATGTAGATATCGATATCCTTTACATAATGCATGCTTTGGGTCATCCCCGTTGTACCTGAACTGCTGAAAACAGTGGTTGCATTATTTCCCCCGCAAATAACTTGCTGGCTTTTGAAGAATTCAATTGGTAAAAAAGGAATACTATTGAGCTCTTTTACCTCCCGGATGTCAATCCCAAGATTACTGACAAAGCGGCCATAAACCCCACAATTACTGACTTGATAGTTGAAAATTTCAAGAGACAGTTTTTCAAATTCCAGAGAATCAGAAACAGAGAAAATACGATCCGGGTTAAGATTTTGCACGTACAAAGATAGAAATTGTAGCGACCCTTAAATTATCTGAATTGAGTTACCTGAGGTCAATCAATTGATTGTTGTCAGTTATCAGTTACCAGTGATTTCTTGGTTCATTGATATACAGATTTCCATTTCATAGTAATTCATACAATTGTCAACTATCAACTCTCAATTGTCAACTTTTCTTCACCGCTTCTTTAAAGTAAAATCCTGAAAGTCCAGAAAACCCAGCCGCGAGTCCACCAATTATTCCAGTAATCAACAGAACAATGATCCAGTTAAATGAGGTTTCCGGCAGGCTTAGCATGCTTCCGACTCTGTTAGCCAGGATATTTTCATTCGGGAGAGTATGGATTAATCCCATACCTATCCATAATAGGAATATGGCCAGGAATGCCGAGCCAAAGGCCTGTTTACCTGACCTGGCCATCCAGAAAGAAAGACTAAAAGCAATGGGTGCAATGACCCACCAGGGAAGAAAAAATTGTAAGACCAGTGAAACTATGGCAATAATTAGTATAAGCATAATTTTTTATTTAGGATTTTAGCCGGTTTATTTTTTACTTAATTTCCAGGAAGTAATAATGCGTTTTGACTTCTCATCCTTTGCTTTCAGGTAAACCAGTTCATTTAGTTTACCATCCGACCAGGTGTCAATCATGTCGTCATAATAATGACTGCCCGGATTTCCTGACTCACCGCCGGGGAATACACCATAAGCCTTTACATCCTTGCCAAGCGCAACAATCATTCGCCATGAAGGGCCATTGCTTTCACTTGTTGCATTAACCGATGTTTTTGATCCTCCATTATAAAGGAACTTTGATCCAAATCCCGCCACCTTGGCCAAATGGGGAACATGGGTCTTTTTCAAATTAGCCCATGCCCAGTCGCTGTCTAAAGGACCGAATTTTCTTTGCAGACTGTCGATAGCAAATTTAAAAGAGGCATTGACCAGATCAGCCCGGGTTTCTTTTTTTGCAGTTTTTACATTATCCCACCATACAGCATCGGGCTCATTCAGAAGTAGCTCTACATTCCTGTCGCGGGAAGGGTATCGCATTGGTGTTTTCGGATCTCCAAAATCATCCTGCCAGATTTGAATTCCCAGATTCTTATGCCAAAGTTCAAAGATGCTTGCCCCGATTTCATCAGCATCGAAAAATTTATTCCATTTGCTGACGATGTTAAATCCTTCACGTTCACTGGCATTCAGTTTCTCAGAATCAACCAGGCCGACCAGGGTTGATAAAATATTTTCAGCCAGGATACTGTAATTATCATTCTGTAAATTTTGAAGGCTATCAACATTTGCCTGAGTCATTACCGAAAGTCTTTTGTTGATGCGGTGTGAACGCTCGTAACCCGAATATTCCCAGTTTAGGTAATATGGATAGCTCTGATCTGATGGAAACTGATTTGCCGAGCTTACAAAATTCCGTTCAGGGTTCTTAACAGTTGGGTTATGTTCTGCCGGAATCCTGTCTTTCCAGTCGTTTGCAGGATCTGTTCCATCCAGTAAAAATTTGCCTTGTCCTTTCCATTTTAATGGGAAATAGCCATTTGGTGTGATCGCAATATCGTTTTCAACACTGGCAAACACAAAATTCTGTGCAGGAGCAGAAAAATAAGTTAGCGCTTTACGATAATCGTCATAATTCTTTGCCTTGTTAAGGGCGATAAATGTCCTGACATCATTTGAGCCAATATGGGCAACCCATTTTAAGGCATGACCTGTCGGAATATTATTGATTTTTGAAAAATTATCAGGTCTTTGTTCGCTTGTATACACCACAGGGCCGTGATGGGTGTACAAAACAGTATCAGTCAATGTTTGACCATTGCTGATTTTTATGTTCTCAATCCGTTCTTTTACCCGATTCCATTTGTTATCAAACCAGTATTCCTTTTTTGAAGCATCTTTAAACTTAATGTTGTACCAGTCAAGAACATCAGC